>CAJWFK010000006.1 GCA_913031125.1 uncultured Woeseia sp.
GGGTTCACGTTAGCGTAGAAGCCATATTCGTGTGGTGCGGCCAATTCCCAGCTGGTCCTTGGCTGGGTTTCGCTAAAGTAAATTTTAGTAATACCCTTGATACTTTTGAAGCCATATTTCCATGGCACTATTAACCTGATTGGTGCCCCATTTTGGTTGGGTAAGACTTTTCCGTATAAGCCAACAGCCAATATGGGTAAGGGATTTGTGGCTTCAGCAATAGTAAGTCCTTCTATATATGGCCAGTTGAGCCAACGTGAACGCTGCCCGGGCATCCTTGCTGGGTCGTAAAGTGTCTCAAAAACTACGTATTTTGCGTTGGATAGAGGTTTTAGATTCTTTACAATTTTTGCAAGCGGTATGCCAATCCAGGGAATGACCATGGACCATGCTTCCACACATCTTAGTCTATAAATACGCTCTTCAAGTTGATGCATTTTTATGATGTCTTCGAATGCAAATTCACCGGTGCGTTCTGTATTTCCTGCAACGGTTATTGACCAAGGGCGCGGTATAAAATTTTTTGAGTTGCGGTATGGATCATCTTTTCTAATACCGAACTCGTAATAATTATTATAAGTTGTAATATCCTTGTAACTATTTGGCTGTTCATCCGTTGAGTAATTGCTGGGAATGACCTCGTCAATAATCGTCCCTGGTTCTTTTGGGATAATCGCAGCCAAAGTTTCCCCAGTGACTAATGTACTGCCCGTTGCCGCGGCAGCTCGCATAAACTTGCGGCGATTCAGGTAATGCGATTTGCTGGTTATCTCGGATGGCCGAATATCTGTTGGTTTCTTGATCAGCAATTATTACTCCCCAATGAGATTATTTTAACAGAGACATTTATCCACGATAAGATTATAGATTGGACACAAATAGAATGATCTGAACAATAGTTCTCATAGTGAAACAGTCACCTGGATCATGATCTAATAGATGGATAACGTCGCTGCAGCCAATCGAGCAGTATTGCATTTAGCTCGTCCGGTTTCTCCTGTTGCGTCCAATGACCGCAATCCTCGATCATAGTTATTTCTAAATCCTCTACATATGGTTTCATTTGCTCAATTTGTTTGGTACTTACTACAATTTCATCGGTTGCACCTACAAATAAGGTTGGGGATTGCACAATCTGTTTAATATTGCGTGTACTTTTCCAGTTGTGTTTGAAATTCCTGTACCAGTTAATTGGTCCGGTGAAACCATTTTTTGTAAAGGCTCTGGTGTAGTAGGCGAGCTCTTCTGCATTTAGGACTGGCTCACCACTTGGGTTTTCCTGTTCAAGCATCCTAATTAGGCTAATAGCATTTTTTTTACCCGATTTTTTCTTAGGCTCTTTGGTATTTCGTTGACGTTTACGCATTATTGAGTTGATAAAATGACTTGGGTTTTCGTTAAAATAGCGATCCGCTTCATCTGAGTCTTGGAAATTAACGATGTAAAAATCTTTGCCGAGTTTCCAGCGCATCATCGTAATCGGATTGATTGGTGGTCGTTTGAAAAATGGAATATTGAGAGCGATTAGACCGCTTATTCGTTTGGGTACTATCAAACTCATTTGCCACGCTATAAGGGCCCCCCAGTCGTGGCCTATAATCACTGGCCTGTTGATTGAAAGCGCGTCCATAAGCCCCGTTAAATCGCCAATCAATTCCTGGATGGTGTAATCGGAGATATTGGGAGGTACATCTGTACCGCCATAGCCACGCATATCTGGAGCAATTACACGGTAACCCGCTTCAGCAAGAGGCAGCATTTGCTTTCTCCAGGAAAAAGCTAATTCGGGAAAACCGTGCACAAGAATAATGGGTGGTCCCGCACCGATCTCGTGTACGGCCATTCGGATTTCACCTGTGTCAACTATTACTGGATCTGGAAATTTTGCATGCATAAACATCTTTGTAGTAAGGAAACCCTTGTATTTTAGCCTCACCAGCGCTAATTTCCCCACATTGATGTAGATGGGGACAAATAGGCGGACTAATTCGTTGCCAGCGACTGGGGGAGAGTGCGAGCCTCGGAACGAATCCCGCTAAATATCACCCCGGAGTCGCCGTTCGAAAGCTAAGGGCTAGTAGGCACGGCCGGCTGGCCCCCGAGATAGGGTACAAATGAGGCGAGGTTCTTTCCTCGTGAACCGGGTGGTACCGCGATATGGACATGATTCGCCCCGGACGCTCTTACGAGCGTCCGGGGTTTTTATTTAGGAATAAACAGATGGGTTTTAACGAAGTTACTGGCCGTTATGATGGCCCGGGAATTGAAAAAGCAGTGCTTGAATTTTGGGAAGAGCATGCTGTTTTCGAGGCCACTCTTGAAATGTCGCGCGGGAAGCCATTATTTACTTTTAATGAGGGGCCTCCAACTGCGAACGGTAAACCGGGTATTCATCACGTATTGGCGCGTAGTTTTAAAGATATCTACCCTCGGTATAAGACAATGCGTGGCTATCATGTCCCACGCAAAGCCGGTTGGGACACACATGGGCTTCCGGTTGAGCACGAAGTAGAAAAACATCTTAAGAAAGAAGGGTTAATTGAAAGCTACGACAAGCAGGAAATAGAAGAAAAAGTTGGTATTGCTGAGTTTACGAGACTTTGTCGCGAGTCAGTGATGACATATGTCAGTGACTGGGAAATTATGACTGAGCGTATGGGCTTCTGGGTCAATCTAGATGAAGCCTACTATACGTTGCACAATAGTTTTATCGAAACAGAGTGGTATCTGCTTAAAAAGATCTGGGAAAAGGGACTTATTTATCGCGGCTACAAAGTTGTACCTTACGATCCGCGTATCGGAGCAACTTTGTCATCCCATGAACTCGCACTCGGTTATAAGGATGTTGACGACCCATCGATTTTTGTCCGATTTCCAGTCAGTGGCGAAAAAAATGTGTTTTTCCTCGCATGGACGACTACGCCCTGGACTCTGCCGGCGAATCTGCTGCTAGCTGTAAACACTGAAATCGATTACGTTTATGTTGAAACCGGCGAGGAAGTTTTGGTTTTTGCGAAAGACCTTGTCGAATCAGTGATGCAAGATCGTGACTACAGGGTAGTTAAAGAGGTTAAGGGGGCGGATCTTGTAGGTAAGAGTTACGATCGCTTGTTTGATTTCTTTGCTGTTGATGGAGATCCTTTTCGCATTGTTGGCGCTGACTTTGTTACCACCGAAACAGGAACTGGAATTGTGCATACAGCACCTGCTTATGGTGTCGATGATTTGGCTGTGGGGCAAGAACATGATCTTCCGGTAATTCATACCGTTGGTCGGGATGGTCTATTTTTGCCTGAAATAGAGCCTGTGGCAGGTATGTTTTTCAAGGATGCGGATAAAACACTGATTCGTATTCTCAAGGACCGTGGACTTATATTCCGTTCTGAGCGCTATAAACACAGCTATCCATTTGGTTGGCGCACCGGCGACCCGATTATCTACTATGCAAAAAACGCTTGGTATATCCGAACTTCTGATTATCGTGACCGGATGACAGAGCTGAACAAGACTATTAACTGGGTTCCCGAAAATATACGTGATGGTCGTTTTGGAAATTGGCTCGAGAACAACGTCGACTGGGCACTCTCCCGCGAACGCTTCTGGGGGACGCCACTACCAGTGTGGACTGACAAGAAAGGTGATTATATTTGTGTGGGCTCCGTCAAAGAATTGGAAGAACTCTCTGGCCAGACTCTGGACAAACTGGATTTACATCGACCTGCGGTTGATGAGATTACCTTCACTATAGAAGGTAGGACTTACAGCCGCGTTCCAGAGGTTATTGATTGTTGGTTTGATTCGGGCGCAATGTCATACGCGCAGTGGCATTATCCGTTTGAAAATGAGGACGGCTTTGAGAAAAAATTTCCTGTTGACTACATTTGCGAAGCCATTGACCAGACAAGAGGTTGGTTCTATACCCTGCATGCAATTGCGGCACTCGTGTCAGACAATGTCGCTTTTAAAAATTGCATTTGCCTCAATCTTATTGTCGATAAAAATGGTAAGAAAATGTCGAAGTCGCTCGGCAATATTGTAAATCCATATGATGTTTTCGATACGGTTGGAGCTGATGCCCTGCGGTGGTATTTTCTGGCTCGGCTGAGTCCTGAAGCACTCAAGCGCATATCCGTTGAGATTGTTCAAGACGTAGCCAGTTCATTTATGAACACATTTTGGAATACGTACAGTTTTTTCGTTCTGTATGCGCGGATCGATGGTGTCGATATCAAAAACGATATTGCCATTGTTGATCGGCCGGAGATTGATCGTTGGGTTCTGGCGTTGCTTAATAAAACGATCCGGAATTGTACTGATGCACTTGATAAGTTTGATGCGAAATCGGCCGGAGAAGAAATTGAGTCGTTTGTCAATCAGCTAAGCAATTGGTATGTACGCAGAAATAGGCGCCGGTTTTGGAAATCCACAGATCCGGAAGACAAGGATGCAGCGTACCTTACGTTATACGAGTGTTTAAATGGAGTGCACCGGCTGATGGCACCATTTATGCCATTTATTGCTGAGCACGTTTATCAGAATCTTGTCCGAAATATTGACCAGGATGCCGCAATAAGTGTGCATATGAATAGCTGGCCGGAAGCTAATCCCGTTTGTGATGATGATGCGCTGCTTTATGACATCAGTGTGGTTCAAAAAGTGGTTGAGTTGGCTCGCGCTGCTCGTGGGCAGTCCGGGGTGCGAACTCGACAACCTTTATCGAAAATGTTGGTGCATCCCCCGAACGAAAGGGCCCGCAAAGCGATTGAAGATCACAAGGAGCAAGTGCTTGAAGAACTTAATGTTAAACAACTAGAGTTCATCGACAGGGAGACAGGGTTGGTGAATTATCGTATCAAACCTAATTTGCCGCGACTTGGTAAACAGTACGGTAAGTTTCTTCCCCAGATTAAGAAGATTCTAGATACACTGGATGCCAATGAAATTGCTGCTAAAGTCGATCGAGGCGAAGAAATTCCCATCGAGGCGGGGGAGGAATCGATAATTCTAGTTCCGGAAGATTTGCTTATAGAGACCACATCGGCTGAAGGTTACGCGTGCGGAAAAGAAGGTGGTTATCTTATCGCGTTGGATACTTCTTTGACTGAGGCCCTTGTCCGGGAGGGCATTGCCCGGGAACTTATACGGACGGTTCAAGAGGGTAGGAAGAAAGCTGGACTCGATGTTTCGGATCGGATTGTACTGGGTATTTTCGGATCAGAGGTTATCGAGGAAGTACTAACCGAATATCAGAGTTATCTGATGTCGGAAACTCTGGCGACTCATTGGAGGGTTGGCCAGGATTCCCCACTCTGGCAAGAGGAAAGATCACTCGATAATGAGCAATGGACGATTGAAATTAGCAAGGTTTCCGAAAAGTGTGAACCGTAACTTGTACAATCTTTATAATTTTTGGTATAAAAATATCGTGTAGTTCATTGATAGTATAAATAATATTGATAATTGTCCCATGTATGACACTCATAGAAGTCGTCATTGCCGTATATTACTTTCACTATTAATGTTCCAGATGCCGAGAGTCTGAGGACTCAATTAAGGCAATTAAAAAAATAATAACGCTGGAGTCTCTATGTCCAAACCTGTCAACCAGTTTGATGCTGCAGTTTCTGTACTTGTAGGTACGGGCAACATAAAAAAAAGACTTATAGATGCTTATGAGAAACATCTGGCATCTATCGACGAAGAAAATTTTCCGGAAAAGATAAGAAATCAATTTTCGGAATTAAAAAATCAGATGACCGTTGTTGATCCATTGAATACTGAGAGTAGGGTTCATGCCACAGTTCGTAAGATGTCTATTAGCCAAGCCGAACAATTTTCGAGAGAGATCCTTATGATCTATCTTAGCCTCATGCCTAAAGTTCGTGCGGCTCAATCTCCGAGATTTTCTCAACCGGTTAATGTGGGGAGCAAACCACGGATACCAGAGTTTTTGGTTAAGTCAACGAACTCTTAAGTGACTTGCAATTTAGCGATACTTGGCTAAACAT
Source organism: uncultured Woeseia sp. (assembly GCA_913031125.1). Classification (GTDB taxonomy): domain Bacteria; phylum Pseudomonadota; class Gammaproteobacteria; order Steroidobacterales; family Woeseiaceae; genus SZUA-117. The sequence goes on from CAJWFK010000006.1 coordinate 6,009, forward strand.
TTTTTCCAATCATGTTTAGGAACTCGGCTCGTGTTCGTGCATCTTTTCGAAATGCTCCGAGCATCTGGCTGGTGACCATGGAGACTCCAGGTTTGTGAATGCCTCTCGTTGTCATGCATTGATGAGAAGCATCAATCACAACCCCAACACCTCTCGGTTTTAGTACTTCTTCTATACAGTTGGCAATCTGAGCGGTCAGTTTTTCTTGGACCTGAAAACGCCGTGCGAATGTATCTACTACGCGTGCTAATTTGCTGATTCCAACCACTTTATTACTGGGTAAGTAGCCGACATGAGCAACCCCTATAATTGGAGCCATATGATGCTCACAATGTGATTCAAACTTGATATCGCGTAGCACAATCATTTCGTCGTACCCTTCAACTTCTTCGAATGTTCGCGTAAGAAATCGAACAGGATCCTGACCGTAACCACTGAACCAATCTTCGTATGCCGTTGCCACACGAGCTGGCGTATCAACAAGTCCTTCTCGTTGTGGATCTTCACCCGCCCATAACAATAAGGTTGAAATAGCATCTTCGGCTTCTTTGCGGCTAGGGCGCTTCAAGTCGTTTTTTTTAGTCACTTCAGTTACTTCTTCTATTAAGATTGCTGACGCACTAGTTCACTAAGGACTAGCTCGCGATGGCAGCATCAGCTAGGCAGCTGACACCGGTTCCGCCCACTCCACAATAACCATTTGGATTTTTAGCCAGATATTGTTGATGGTAATCTTCCGCATAATACATTTTTTCAAAAGTCACTATTTCTGTCGTGATGTTTCCATAGCCAGCTATTTTTAGTTGACTTTGGTAGGCGTTTTTGGAACTTTCGGCTGAGTGCGTTTGGTCGTCTGATGTAGTCATAATTACTGAGCGATACTGTGAACCGATATCGTTTCCTTGTCGATTACCCTGAGTGGGGTCGTGGTTTTCCCAGAAAATTTTTAATAATGCATCATAGCTGGCGGTTTCCGGGTCAAATACAACTAATACGACTTCGGCATGGCCGGTTTCTCCACTGCATACTTGCTTATAGGTGGCGTCGGCAATAGTACCGCCAGCGTATCCAACTGCAGTCGAATAAACGCCTAAAGTCTCCCAGAACCGTCGTTCAACTCCCCAAAAACACCCCATGCCAAATACTGCTTGACATAAATGATCTGGAAACGGACCTACTAACGGATGCCCGTTTACGAAATGTTTATCCGATATATTCATTGATTGGCTCTCGAGTTTGGTAATGGTGATTATCAGATACCAGTACTCATTATCATAGGGTTTCCACCTGCATGTCATTATTTCTTTCGGAGGACGGAGCTTGTTTTAGATCCGACGGGCGATAGAAGAATTCATGGGTATAAAAAACTTCCTCCGTTCGTACCATTTTTCCTTCTTCCATCCGAGGTCGGTAAATTATCCTCCTCAGGCTGCGACTTACATTGGTAGAGAAGTGCTCTAGTTCTCGCGGCTGTGTTTCAATATGCCTTACGTTAGTTACACGGCCACTTGCCGTAACAGTCAAGCTGAAGCTTGTTGTGGCGGTTTCGAAATTGTTTGGCTGAGGTTCACTATCTTTTCGGACACTATTATAGTATTTCGGTGGAAATACTAGTTTTAGAATTTTAACTTTTTCCAGGTGATCGAGGCGTGCTCGCAGCCTTCCAGAATCGTCCTGACTAAGAAGGTCCCACACTTCCCGATAGCTTTTTGATGCTTTACTCGGCCGTCCTGAAAGTTGGTAATAATCTGCAAGCTGTAAAAGTGTATCTTTGACAATCTTCCAGTCGGAATCCGGATGTCTTTCAGCGATCCGATTTGCACGTCTCAGATAACCATCCCCTGATTTTGCTGAAACATCTGGTTGAAATTCAAAATCGTTAGGATTAGCAAATAAATAGGTTCTGCCGAGGCTGCTAAGTGGGGCTATTAGTTCGAGGCCCTCTTTGCCGTAGTGATGCTGGGTAATCTTAATAATTTCCCGCCAAATTGATCGCTCCTGATCATAATGTTGTAACCGGTGTTGCCAGAGCGCTTTCCTTTCAAGCGCTGGAATAAGATCAATACTCAATGGATCAAGGTTTCGCGACTGAATGGCAAAGATATGGTCTTGTATGCTTCCTGCCTCTGTAAAATCGCTCTGGGATATATGCAGTTCGGCTAACGATTCTAAAATATCGATTTGTTCGCGATTGTGGGGTCCATCATTTACGTGACTGACGTGAACAGCACGCTGGTAGGCTAGCCTTGCAAGATCTGGGCGTCCAACCGAGGCTTGACTGGCAGCAAGCCCTTGAAGTGGATTGATTAAGGCATCACTTAAGTTATCGTCTATACGCTCTACTATGTCGATAGATGCGATGAAATTTCTGAGGGCTGATTCAAAATCGCCATTTTTGTGCTGAGCAATCCCTAAATTAGTAATTGCCTTTGCAGAATCGTGGCTATCTAAACCGTTAAGTTTTATGGAAAGTTCCACAACACGTTTTGCGAGCGTGTCTGCTTCGAGATAATCTTCATTCTCAAGTGCTTCACGATAGACATTGAATAGTCGTTGCAGCTCTCGCACTTGCAGGTTATGTTCTGCTTCCTCTTCGTTTGTATTGGTGGGCTCGATAAGCCTGTACTGCTGAATTGTCTCATCGAACATGAGGTCTGAAAATCCCTCTTCAGGCATTTCCTTGTCGAAGGGCGGACGATCGAGGGTTATGTATTCTAGTTCATCATCCAAATTTTCAATGCTGTCTTGTGCGAATATGGGGGCGCAAAGTGCTGCTAAAGTCCATGGTGACAATTTTTTTATGGTTTTTTTTGAATGCTTAATGCGCATACTAAATTCAGTCAAAGTCCGCCGATTTCCAGAATATCTACTCGGCTAAAACAGCACCGTAACCGAGTAAGGCCTACACTACAGCAACTATATCTTATCATTATGTCCTGCGAGACATTTGCCATTAATCTGGACTGTTAGATAGATTATTGGGCAGCCGATTCAGGTAATTAGTTCAGAACTCGGTAGCCGCGTCCGCGCATGCATCGCTTAAATACATTTTCTTTCTCTCGTGACCCTGAAATGCCGGACTTGGTAGCGCCCCAGATTGCTCCATATCCAGCACCTTTTTCAACATTACCTGAAATTGCGCCACTAGCGGCACCGATGACCGCCCCACCTGCGGCCCCCTTTGCGGTACCTTGTGCGACTATTACTCGGTCAGAGTAGGCTTTACATTGATCCCAATCCATCTGCATTGCTGCAGGGTCTACGCCTTGCATATCAATGATAGGATCCGGGTGAGAAGCACAACCGTAAGAAATAGCAGTAGCTATGGTCATTGCCAGTGTCATTTTTCCATTTTTCATAGCAACATCTTTTTATGATTTCACCAACAATAACGCGTTAGCACTTATTTGGTTGACTGCTACGGTTGCCTATAGATATGAATGTCCTGCTGAGGAAATGGGAATGAGATGCCTTCTTGATCGAAACGTTTCTTGACTGCTTCAGTCATATCAAATTTAACGTTTGCGTAATCTTGTGTCTTAACCCACACCCTTACCATGAAATTTACACTAGAATCTGCGAGTTCCGAAACCGCAATTAAATAATTTGGGTCTTTCAGAATGCGAGACTCATTTTTGATCAAATCCTCGATGGTTTTACGTACTTTATCGAGATCATCCTTGTAGCTTACGGCAATGGTCATATCGATGCGGCGAGTTTTTTTGGCAGAATAATTTGTAATAACACTATTCATAATTTGGCTGTTGGGAACGATAATTTGTTTGTTGTCAGCTGTTATCAATATTGTTGTCAGTATTTGAACTTGTTCAACGGAACCGGAAATTCCAGCCGCTTCTATCCAGTCACCAACGCGGTATGGCCGAAAAACTACGATGAGAACTCCAGCGGCAAAATTCGATAGAGAGCCTTGTAAAGCGAGACCAACGGCAAGTCCTGCAGCACCTAGCATGGCTACAAGAGATGTAGTTTGCACTCCTATCTGGTGTACCGCTGCGATGATTACGAATATCATAATCGCCCAGTAAGCGAGGTTACAGACGAAGGTCTCTAGAATCTTGTCAACCTGCTGTGACTGCAATATGCGATGGAGTGTATTTTGGGCGGTTTTTGCAATGACTCTTCCGACCCAGAATATGACAAGGGCTGTAACTAGCTGCAGACCGAACTCGCTACTCAACGTAATTATTTTTTCCCAAAGTTGAGGCCAGTTGGGGCCAGACATATCTGTAAGGTCATTCATTGCTTAAATTTCTCTTTATCGTGTTTTTTCTGCGATCGGACTAGAATAGACGGCAAGCCGATTTGTTATTCATTATCCATGACTGCTAGAAGTTGACGAAAAAAATTTTATTGGTTCATTCTATAACCAGATAGCTGCAATATCCCAGCATATTGCATTAAAGTCAGCTGCTTGGTTTGCAGATAGGATTAAGCTAATGCAACAAAATAACAGCCTGAAGCTCTTTGCTACTGCAATTGTTCTTTTAATCGCAGTTGCGTCAAATGCGGAAATTGAAGATGCGGCAGTGCATGGTTTTACACTTCACTATCAGGTTTCCATTGAAGCGGATCGATTTGAGGTATACAGAGTCGCTACAGATGAAATAAATCAGTGGTGGAGTAATGATCACACTGTGTCAGGCAATGCGGCGAATATGAGTATTAATAGCGCGGTCCTCGGGTGTTTCTGTGAGACACTTGGAGAATCCGCAAGCCTGGTGCACATGACCGTGAGTTTTGTTAATCCAGGAGTGATGATTCGTTTAACGGGAGGTCTTGGACCCCTTGGCTTGTCCGGCGTTAATGGCAATATGACTTGGGAATTTGATACTTCGGAAACTGGAACAGTCGTTACAATGCGGTATGCAGTTGGTGGTTATATGCAAGGAGGCTTGGACGCATTGGCTCCTGAAGTTGATAGTGTCCTTACGGAAGCTATGGATAGACTAAAATTATATGTAGAGACGGGTGACCCCATCTAGGGTTGATTCCAGAACTCAATTTGACTAATTTGCCGCTTCACCATTGAAGTTAAAAATCCAGGATCACGGAAATGACCTTTGTTGTTACAGAAAGTTGTATTAAATGTAAATTGACGGACTGCGTCGAAGTTTGTCCGGTGGATTGTTTCCATGAGGGCCCTAACTTTCTTGTTATTGACCCTGATGAATGCATTGACTGCACCCTTTGTGAACCTGAATGTCCGGTCGAAGCGATTTATTCTGAAGATGAGTTGCCACTAGGGCAGGAAGATTTCTTGGAATTGAATGCCGAACTTGCGCAGGAATGGCCTGTGATTACTGAAATGAAAGATTCACCGCCTGATTCTGACGATTGGCGCGAAGTAAAGCATAAGTTGAAATATCTAGAACGCTAGACTGGATTATTGCGAGTAGATTCGCTAAGTATGTTAATCAGATCTATGCGATGGTTCTTGAAAGAAACCAGAAAACCCCAACACCGCAAAGGCTAGCGGCGGCCGCATGTGGAATAAAGTACGGTACTTGGTTTTTGAGCAACTTGCTAACAACAAGGGTAATGAGGACTAATCCTAACTGGCCTACCTCAACCCCTAGGTTGAAACCCAATAGTGGAACAATCAATGATGTGCCTAGCAGTCCAGTTTCCATAAGAAACCCAGCAAAACCAAAACCATGTACAAGGCCGAAGCAGCAGGTAGCAACTAATAAAAGCAGGGTAGCCTCGGATCCTTTTGTTCCTTTTAGTTGGTTAGCTGCGAGCAGATAGCAGGTAGCAAATAGCCCGATTCCAAAATAGGCAAATAACGAGCGTCCTGTTATTAGTTCTAATGCGAAAGCAGTTAGACCGGTTAGACAAGCGATAACGAGACAGGTGAATGCCAGTCGGACAACATTACTTTGCCTGAGTAAGAAATATTCCACAGCAACCAGCGCAACAGTAAAACCAATAAATGCTTCGACCATTTTTCCGTCCGCATGTAAATAGCCTAGAACAGCCGCAGCAAGACTTATTGAATGACCGACAGTAAAGCCTGTGACCGCAATGATACTGCGTCCGATTGAGCCCGCGATTAGCAACAAACCGAGCAGAAATGCTATATGGTCAATGCCGCCGGAGATATGCTCTATGCCAATCAGTAGAAAAGAGAAAAGAGAGTAACTCCCAATGGATTCCAGACTGCTAAAATTCCATGTGTCCTTTGTATTAGTGAAGAGGAATTCGCCCAGTAACACTCCATCCCTATGTAATTTTGCGTAATTTACATGAGCCGGTGCCGCCTCGAACATGGCCCGAAAATGTATTGTGTTAAGTTGTTTCGATTGGCAATCGAACCTGATTTCCACGCGTACGTAGTCAGGGGGTGCTGTTAACAGCCCGCTCGAGTTGATAGGACATTCAAATGCATCGGACTGGACCGACACATTTTCAATCAGGTGCTCTTGAAGCATCTGTTTTGGAGAAATTTCGGAATCCTCAACTTGGTATAACGTCATCACTTCACGCAAGGGTGTCGTGATGGTCCCCGTCAGTGCGGTTTCGGTTATGTGCCAATGTGAGTAACTCTCACTTCGTGCGTGGGCGCTCGCATAATCGGATGCGAGGCAGCAACTGAGTAGCATAAAAGCCGCGTGCTTTATGCGAATCATGGTATTGAAACCTGAATTTCAGCCCGCTCTCTTAAGTCATCTATGTAGCTGGTTAGCATTGCATTGGCTAGGTTTCGACGGTAGCTGAGTAGGACCCGACCTCGTATCGTACTCATGTCAGTCACGTAACTGCGCTCTTTCGCAATCATCTTTACGACTAACCATCGACCGCGTCTAGCAAAAATAGCGCTACTGCCTTCCGGCATCTCAACTACAGCTGATGTGATGGCTGGTCCTAAATGTTCACTTAGCATGGACGTTTCTGTAAGCGCATCGGGCAAGTCTTTGAGCGATTCAATACCTTTAATTTCTGGAATAGGCGCGCCTGCTTGCAGAATACGTACTAACTCCTGTGCCACTGGCTCCATATCCGACCTCCACACGTCTATCCAAATTTTCGACGTGTAGCTAAAATTGTCAGCGTTTTCAGCAAGATATTTTTTCAGTTCGTCATCCGTTGGGTTGGCAGCATCTGCTTCTGCCGTGATAGAGGCAACAAGTGAGTTAACAATTGCATTGCGCACCTCGATATCAGACTCGGTCATGCCCAATTCGACACCTCGCTGCACAAGTAACTCATTATCAACGAGACGCTCTACTAACAGTATCTTGTCATCTTGATCTAATGTCGATGTGCCAAAACTTTTCAATGCCTGATCAAAGACATCCCGACCAATCGTTGTACTGTTAACGCTCGCAACCACAGTCTCTGGCAATTGTGTATTTGGATCAGCCTGTCGCAGCATGCCGTAACCCGTTGCGATCAATCCAGCGAAGGCACCAAATGCTAGCCAACTCATGTTTATTTTATTTTCCATTTTTTCGGTCAACTAATCCCAGAAATGTTACTTGTAGCTGCTATGCTAACCCAATGACTAATCTTAAAGATAAAATCGTTCTGATTACGGGCGCTGGCGGCGGTTTTGGACGAGAAATGACGATGCAATTTAGTGCTGCCGGTTGCAGGTTATTTGTAACCGATGTGAATGACAAGTCAGTTGAGAGGGCTGCGGGACTAGCGGGAAGCTCTTTGTTAGGTTCCGTGGTTGCTGATTTGGGAACAGAGCAAGGAAGTATGATCATCGAGCATTCGTGTGCACAGATGAAGATAATTCCAGATGTAATTATCAATAATGCCGGAGTGGCTGTTACAGGTCGCCTTGATCATGTCCCAAGAAATAAGTGGGAGTTGCTCATGCAGTTAAATCTGCTATCACCGATGCGGCTCTGTAACCTATTTATTCCCGATTTCATTGCTCGTGGTCATGGTCATTTTGTCAACATATCATCGCTTGCTGGATGGATTGGAGTAGATGGTCTTTCGGCATATTGTGCATCGAAATTTGGATTGCGTGGTTTTGGAGAGTCGCTTGCGGCGGATCTCGAGGGAACCGGAGTAAAAGTCACAAATGTGTACCCATCTTTTAGTCAAACCGCTATTTTAGATTCAGAGCAATTTGGATATGAGACTCCAAGAATAGTGCCCCAAAGACTTATTTCTGATCCGGCGGATGTTGTGCGAAATATCATCGAGGGCGTTCAAAAAAATCAATTGAGTGTGTTTCCGGATAAACATGCACGGCGCGTCCACTACATTAAACGGTTCGCCCCTTGGTTGATCCCTATGGTTATTCGTGTTGAAGGGGCCGATTGAAATGGCAAGTATTCGTTCGCGCATCGTACGGGAATTAACTCACCAGTATATGAAGCGCCAGTGGATACAGACAGGGTCAGATGCTGGCCAGGGTCGAAAAAGTGTGGCTGCTGCACGACGAGATTTTGAGCGTCGTATGAGCCTATTACCAACGGCACGCGACGTTAGATTGGAAAGGGAACAGATCGCCGGGGTCGATTGTGAATGGCATGTGCCAAAAGGATGTGATGGGTCGCCTTTGATTTACTATCTACATGGAGGTGGATTCGTCGTTGGTGGGCCCAGTACACACAGACGCCTAGTAAGCCATATTGCTAGCGAAGCGAAAATGCGAGCCATAGTTCCGGATTACCGCTTATCTCCAGAGAATCCATTTCCGGCAGCTCTGGACGATTCGTTAAAGGTTTGGCGCGGGCTACGTAGCCGCGGCGAAGATTCTATGCGTATGGTCATAGGTGGTGACTCGGCTGGTGGCAACCTTTCAGTTGGGACAATATTGTCCTTGCGAGATGCGGGTGAGGAATTACCAAAGGCGTGCTTTCTTATGTCACCTTGGCTGGATCTGGCTGGGGAGGGTGAGTCATATGAGACACGCCTGACCGATGACCCGTGGTTTAGACCGGAACAGATGAAAGCTGTTGCCGCACGTTATTGTGGTGCAAGTGAATTGCGTAAACCTCTCGTGTCACCGGTGTATGCAGATATGGCTGGGTTTCCCTCGACGCTGATTCAGGTTGGGAACGATGAAATTCTTCTTAGTGATTCGAAGCGTTTAGCTGACAATATTGACACTTCGGGTGGTCATGTAGAACTAAACATTTATCCGAAGATGTGGCATGTGTTCCAGTATTTCATTGGACAAATGCCAGAGTCGCGGGAGGCTCTTAGTGAAATTTCTCAGTTTTTGAGTTTGCAGGTTGCTAATTGAAAATTTTAAATAAAATCTTCTGCAGTTTGCAATATGTGCAGTGGTTTATTTTATGTCACTGAGTTGCCATTATGGTTGTAATTACAGAATGGTTCGGCCAGATTAATTAGATGAATTGAGGGATACAGTTGAGTCAACAAATTTTTTCTCGTCGACCTGTCAGTAACAGTTCTATACCAAATGCTATTTTCATATTGTTGATCATAAATGGGCTGGCCTTTGCTGCCCAACAACTTCCCCAGCTTAAGCAATTTCTTTACTTTAATTTTGCTCTTTGGCCGATTGGCTCAGATTTTCCGCGATTCATGCCATGGCAGCTGCTGACATACGGTTTTATGCATGGTGACCTTATACACATTGGGTTCAACATGTTTATGCTGTGGATGTTCGGTCGAGAGCTTTCCCTGGTATACGGTTCACGCAATTTTCTGATTTATTACTTCACCTGTGTTACGGGTGCCGGCATTGTACAGTTGTTTGTTGCTGGCTTGCAGGGAGGCTTTTATCCAACAGTAGGCGCTTCAGGCGGTGTTTTTGGCTTGTTGTTGCTTTTTGGTATGACTTTTCCAAATCGTATGGTGATGCTGCTTATACCTCCAATCCCGATACGTGCAAAATATATGGTGTTGTTATTTGGCCTACTTGAATTTTATCTTGGTATTAGTGGCGGCGCGCCCGGAATAGCAAATTTTGCTCATCTTGGTGGCATGCTATTTGGTTTTATTCTTATTAACCGATGGAAAAAACAAGCGCGCCGATAGGACTTTGTTCAGCAACAATAGTTAGCTCAGTGCATCAAGCGCCGCGTTAAATGCTGCACTTGGACGCATAGCCTTAAACACTTTTTCTTCATCTGGATGGTAATAGCCCCCAATATCGATTTTCATCCCTTGGACAGCATTAAACTCCTCGATGATTTGTTCCTCCTGGTCCATGAGCGCTTTGGCTAGCGGCGCAAAAACAGAGCTTAAGTCTGGATCATCTTGCTGATTAGCGAGAGCTTCTGCCCAGTAGGTTGCTAGATAATAATGACTACCTCGATTATCCAGTTCGTTCACTTTTCGTGAGGGAGCTTTGTTATTCTCAAGAAATTTGGAATTTGCCGTATCGAGCGCCATACCTAAAACTCGGGCTTTTTCATTGGACGATTTTATTGCGATATCCTCTATCGAAACGGCGAGGGCTAAGAACTCACCTAAAGAATCCCACCGGAGATGCCCCTCATCCAGAAATTGCCTTACATGCTTGGGGGCTGAACCTCCTGCGCCGGTTTCGTATAAACCACCGCCTGCTAGCAGAGGAACGATCGAGAGCATTTTTGCGCTTGTACCCAGTTCAAGGATTGGAAATAGATCTGTCAGATAATCCCGAAGTACATTGCCGGTTACTGAGACAGTATCTTGGCCAGCTCGCACTCGATCAAGTGTTGCAGACATGGCATCTATCGGATTCATAATTTGGATATCTAGACTATCGCGATTGTGTTGCTTTAAATGATCGCTAACCACCCTAATCAAGTTTTCGTCGTGTGGTCTGTTCTGGTCAAGCCAAAAAATAGTTTTAACACCAGTAGCCCGTGCACGCTTTACCGCAAGGCCGATCCAGTCCTTTACCGCTATATCTTTCGTTTCACACATACGCCAAATGTCGCCTTTGCTTACTTTATGTTCGAGCAGTACTCGATCTTCTTCGTCAGTGACGACGACCTTGCCAGCGACAGGTATTTCAAACGTCTTATCATGTGAGCCATATTCTTCCGCTTTCTTTGCCATAAGTCCGACATTGCAGACGTTGCCCATGGTGGTAACGTCAAATTTGCCTCGCTTCTGACAATCTTCAAATACAGCTTCGTAAATTCCGGCATAGCATCGATCGGGAATCATGGCATGGGTATCTGCAAGACAGCCATCCGGATCCCACATTTGCCCGCCAGAGCGCACCGCGGCGGGAATTGACGCATCTATGATGACATCACTTGGTACATGTAGGTTTGTAATCCCGTTATCTGAGTCAACCATTGCGAGTGGAGGTTGATTCTCATAAACAGCTAGGATATCGGCCTCTATTTCTGCCCTTTGTTTGGCAGGTAAATTAGCAATGCGCTTACACACATCGCCAATACCATTATTCTGATTAACACCCAGTTCCTCAAATAGAGCGGTGTGTTGATCGAACAAGTCTTTAAAATACACCGCAACCGCATGTCCAAAAATGACAGGATCTGAATTGCGCATCATTGTCGCCTTTAAATGTAAAGACAGCAGTGCGCCTGCTTTTTTACAGTCTTCCATTGTCTGGACAAAAAATTTTCTGAGCTCGTCACTAGACATTACGGATGCATCCACTATGTCATCTTTTAGAACAAAAACGTTGTCCTTGAGGATGTTCGTTTTCCCATCCTCCGTTTTTAATTTTATCTTCAGACTACCTGTATTCTTAATAACGACTGACTTTTCATTCGCATAAAAGTCACCACTTTCCATATGGGCAATACGTGACTTCGAGTCTTTCCGCCACTCCCCCATGGAATGCGGATGTTTCTTTGCATACTGCTTTACCGACTCTGCGACCCGGCGATCGGAGTTCCCATCCCGAAGCACAGGATTTACTGCGCTTCCAAGTACCATTGAGTAACGCTCTTTGATTGCCGTCTCTGCATCGTTTCCGGGTTCGTCTGGATAGTCAGGAACATCGTAACCTTGTGTTTGCAGTTCGGAGATTGCTGCTTTTAATTGCGGTATCGATGCACTGATATTTGGCAACTTAATTATGTTTGCCGTCGGTTTCTGTGCTAATTCCGCTAACTCTGCGAGACTATCGGTTTGTTTTTGTTTTTCAGATAATTGATCCGGAAAACTGGCGATGATGCGTCCGGCAAGTGAGATATCCCTAGTTTCAACACAGATCCCTGCCGCAGCGGTGAAGACTTTGACGATCGGAAGTAGTGAGTGCGTTGCCAGCATCGGTGCTTCATCAGTGATGGTGTAGATGATCTTCCGTTCATTCATGGAATTTTGCCGTATTCCTGTATTTAAACTCAGCTCTTTCTCAACTACCAAATCTTGCTAAAGCTAAGATTTGGTGGGCCCGCCAGGACTCGAACCTGGGACCAAGGGATTCACTTTACCCAATCATTATCTGAATGGAGTGGACTATCTCATCACCCTCAACCGAATTGCTAGGGGCGGGACGCTCTCGCCTGTTATTAAGAACACTAAAGTTCCCAGGTAGTCTCTGCACCTTCCGGCGGTGTACCGCCAGCTTGGCTCAGGGTTGCCATCAGCCTAACTGTTAAGGTTTCCCTGAATTCATCCCGTTCAATTTCCGCCTTTCGGCACAAACGCACCGATTCGATGAGTCCCCTGCTCTAACCAACTGAGCTACAGGCCCTTAAATGGGTGCAGAATTCTAACAGATTAGACTTATAGGTACAGGGGTATTTAGTGGCGCTAATCTTCTAGCAGGAAACTCCTCAGTTGATCTGACCGGGTTGGGTGCCGGAGTTTTCGAAGAGCTTTAGCTTCGATCTGACGGATGCGTTCACGGGTTACGTCGAATTGTTTTCCCACTTCTTCAAGTGTGTGATCCGTATTCATATCAATTCCAAAGCGCATTCGCAGAACCTTAGCCTCACGAGGCGTAAGTCCGGCAAGTACGGAGTGTGTCGTTTCCTTAAGTCCCTCCGATGTTGCAGAATCTACCGGCGAGTGGATTTTCTCATCTTTGATAAAGTCGCCGAGATGCGAATCTTCATCGTCGCCGATTGGGGTTTCCATGGAAATTGGCTCTTTGGCAATTTTTAGTACCTTCCGCACTTTGTCCTCGGGCATGTCCATCCTTTCCGCAAGTTCTTCAGGTAATGGCTCTCGACCCATTTCTTGTAACATCTGACGCGATATTCGGTTTAATTTATTTATGGTTTCGATCATATGAACTGGTATACGGATAGTACGAGCTTGGTCTGCAATGGAGCGTGTGATTGCTTGTCGAATCCACCATGTCGCATAAGTAGAAAACTTATAACCACGCCGATACTCAAATTTATCGACAGCCTTCATCAAGCCAATATTTCCTTCCTGGATCAAATCCAAGAACTGGAGGCCACGGTTTGTATATTTTTTGGCAATGGATATAACAAGCCGTAGGTTCGCCTCGACCATTTCTTTTTTGGCTCGCCGCGCCTTCGCTTCGCCGATCGACATTTGTCGGTTAATCTCTTTTATTTCGGGAATTTTCAGGTTTGTAAGTGCTTCAAGCCCTATCAGTTTCCGCTGTGCGCGCAGAACATCATCCTTTAGTTTGGAGAGCACGGATGAATGTTTGCGCTTTGCACGAATGTGTTTATCAATCCATTCGAGATCGGTCTGGTTTTTTGGAAAGCTTGCTATAAAGTCTTTGCGTGGCATACCTGCATCACGTACACATATTTGCATGACTTTTCGTTCTTGCGTGCGAATAACAAATATCACGTCACGTAGATTACGAACTAATACCTCTGTAAGTTTTGGTGATAATTTTAATTCTAATAGCTGATTTGCAATTTCAGCCTGAATTGTTACTGTTTTTTTATCTTTCACACCCAATTTGTCAATGTAATTGAGTGAGCGTTTGAAAAGACGCTTAATCTTTCTAAGTCTTGCGGTAACTTCCTTAGGATCAGGGCCAGTATCGACAACTTCATCATCATCAGATTTTGGGGCCGGCGGTTTAATAACATCTGGCGCATTTGGATCAATAAAACCCACAACAAAGTCCTGCATACGAGTGTCGCCTCTTGAAACCGCTTCATATACATCGAGTAGTTTGTCAAGTGTTGGTGGGAAATGAGCCATATGGAATTTAACTTGGTTAAGTCCTGCTTCGATACGCTTGGCAATTTCAATCTCACCTTGGCGCGTTAGCAGTTCTACTGTGCCCATCTCGCGCATATACATGCGGACAGGATCTGTTGTTCGACCAAATTCCGCATCCACACTTGCTATAGCTGCTTCTGCTTCAACGGCAGCATCTTCGTCATCATTAGAGACCTCGGCATCCGATAACAACAAAGACTCAGCATCCGGAGCTTTTTCATGCACAGTGATGCCCATGTCGTTAATCATGTTAACGATACCTTCAATTTGTTCTGGATCTACGATGTCGTTTGGCAGGTGGTCGTTGACTTCTGTATAGGTCAGGTAACCTTGTTCCTTGCCGCGGGCAATGAGTTCTTTTAATTGTTGTACTTGTTTGCTGTCGTTTATAACAGCGCTTTTTTCTGTCAAGGTGAAATATCCTCTTTGCAGGAAATGCAATCGACCGATTATACGGATTTGCACGGTTCCATTCTATAAGCCATTGGTTGGAATTATTAGAAAAGGTATTTTTCCCTCCCTTTACTTTGTAAAGGGAGGGAAAAATACCTTTGACATCGGCAAACATTTAAGGTCCCTTTGTGAGTTCTCGAAGTTCTGTTTTTTCAACACTGGTAAGTTTGTGAGTTCGTTGTTTATCAATAAGGGTTTCTATCCTTGTTCGCCGTGCGGATAATTCTAGCTGGGTCAAACAATGACGAAGCTCGGCTACCGAATCAAAATTATCGTCTCCTGGTAGTTCAGTTGCCGCAAGTTTCCCCAGATGCCGCCCTTCAGCATCATTGCGGAAGCGCTCAAGTAGACCAGCGGTAGTTATTTTTGGTTCTGAATTAACCGCTTTGATAAGGCTATTTAAAAGCTCAATCCCCGGCCGCGTATTGCCTGACAATCTCTCTATATCGATTTGTAACGCTGATGCTGGATGGTGAATGATGAGTGTGATTGCCTTACGAACGATCGAGGGTTTTCCTGTGGAGGGATTTTTTTCTGATGACCCTATTTTTGTTCTGTTTCCATGACTTCGTTTGCCATGTTCAGCAGAATTATTCTGAAAAAGTGGTTCTAGTCGATGGGGCGGCAAGCCGATAGTCACGGCGAGTTGCTCGGTTAACAAATCTTTATATACTCCCGCTGGAATTTTACTTAGCAGAGGTCGTGCGAGTTCGGCAAGCCTTGCCCGTCCGTCAACGGTGTCCACATTAAGTTTGCTAGTTAATTCATCGATTAAAAAATCGGATAGGGGTAGTGCGTTGTTAAGTGCTGTCGTAAAAGCGTCAGGCCCGTTTTCTTGAATAAAAGAGTCAGGATCCTGGCCCTCAGGTAAAAAGATGAAACGGATTTGCCTTCCTTCACGGATATGTGGAAGCGTGTTCTGCAGCGCTTTCCATGCCGCAGCCCTGCCGGCCCTATCCCCATCAAAACTAAAAACGATTTCTTCACAGATGCGAAAAAGGCGGTTAAGGTGCTCATCAGTTGTCGCTGTACCCAAAGTTGCAGCGGAAAAATCTATACCGTGTTGTGCAAGACCAACAACATCCATATACCCTTCTACCACAACCAATTTTTCAATGTTACGAAGTGCTTGGCGCGACTCATACAGGCCGTATAGTTCACGTCCTTTATGAAAAAGCACTGTTTCTGGTGAGTTTAGATATTTGGGTTTTTCATCCCCGATTATTCGACCACCAAAGCCTATGGTTCTGCCGCGTGCATCACGGATCGGAAACATAATTCGGTCCCGGAAACGGTCATAGTACTTACCGTTATCTTTTCGAATGATAAGTCCAGTGGCTAGGAGCCGATCGATACTTTCTTTTGATGATCCGAATTTGTTAAGTAAGTTATTCCAGCCAGATGGGGCATAGCCAAGACTGAAGCGCTTAGCAGTAGCGCCATTTATGCCCCGTGTTTTAAGATAATCGATGGCCGTTTCATGTGATTTGAGATTTTTTTCATAATAAACACTGACGCGGTCCAATAGCTCAAACAAGCTATCGTAACTGCGTGACTGGTTGTTCGATTCTGAACGCGGGACTTCAAGCCCCATTATTGCTGCTAGGCTTTCGACTGCATCGACAAAGTCCATATGATCGTATTCCATAAGGAAATCCAATGCAGTTCCATGGACTCCGCAGCCAAAGCAGTGATAAAAACCTTTTGTCGGCGATACAGTAAACGACGGAGTTTTTTCGTCGTGAAATGGACAACAAGCTTTGAATTCTTTGCCAGCTTTCTTCAGTTGTACTCGTCTACCAACGATTTCGGCAACGTCGGCCCGTTCAACTAGGTCAACGATAAATTGCTTTGGAATTAGTCCAGTCATTCTGTATTCGATGGAATCGATGCCGATTCTATTGTGTGTCTAGTTTTTGCTGCCTCCGACGGACAGTATCGGTCGCTAAGGTCTTCGCGTCTAGCATAGTCTAATTTAGGTGTTTAGGCGTTCCTTTACCTTAATACTTACAATGGTCATGTTAGCTCGTCCTTGAGCTTTTGATTTGATTAGGCCCATTACCTTACCCATGTCTCGCATGTGTTCAGCTTTAGTTACTTTCAGCGCTTCATCAATCAGATGTTCAATTTCTTCGTCAGACAATTCTTCGGGCAGATAAGTCTGAATGACAGCAATCTCAGCAATCTCGATATCTGCGAGATCTTCACGAGCACCGGCCTGGAATTGCTCAATTGAATCTCGCCGTTGCTTTACCATTTTGTTCAAAATATCGATAATGGCGGAATCGTCGAGATCTTTGCGTTGGTCTATTTCAACTTGTTTTATTTCAGCCGCGGCAAGTCGCAGAGCTTTAAGCCGACTTTTATCTCCGGCTTTGAGCGCCAGCTTGATGTCTTCTGTTATTTTACTTTTCAGGGACATCACGATTGAGACTTACATAATTAATATAGACGTTTGCGGCGAGATACTTCGCGGGAAACCCGTTTCACATGACGTTTTACCGCTGCCGCTTTCTTTCGTTTGCGTTCTTGCGTTGGTTTTTCGTAGAACTCACGGCGACGAAGCTCTGTTAGGACTCCGGCTTTCTCACAGGCACGCTTAAATCGCCGCAAGGCAGCGTCAAAGTATTCATTTTCCTTTATACGAACGCTTGGCATGAAAAAATAATAAACCGTTAGAAAAAAATAAGTCCGACACAAGGCCGGAAAATGACCCGCGATGATAGCGGCGACGGCTGCAATTTGCAAAATATAAACGTTGTTTTTTCGGCTTATTGGTCAGAGCTGGGGTATTATCCGCCGCCTATGTTGGTGTTGGGTATTGAAACGAGTTGCGATGAGACTGGAGTTGCCCTTTTCGACACCGAAATGGGCCTTCTAAGCGAAGTTCTGCATAGCCAGGTAGATTTACATGCAGTCTATGGTGGTGTAGTTCCAGAAATCGCGTCCCGCGATCACTTACGACGTCTTTTGCCGCTAATTAAAGAAGTTTTGAGTGAAGCGGGTATCGAGCGGCCAGATGCTATTGCTTACACTGCTGGCCCAGGGTTGGTAGGTGCTCTTATGGTAGGGGCGGGCGTGGCCGCGGGTTTGGCATTAGCGTGGAATTGTCCAGTGATTAAGGTTCATCATATGGAGGGGCACCTAGTCGCACCTGTTTTAGATTCAAATAGTCCGGAATACCCGTTCCTAGCCTTGCTTGTCTCGGGCGGTCACACCATGCTTGTCTGGGCTGAGGAACTGGGTGTATATACGATAGTTGGCACAACACTTGATGATGCTGTTGGAGAAGCTTTCGATAAGACTGCGAAGTTACTGGGACTGGGTTACCCGGGTGGCCCAGCGCTCGCTAAACTTGCTGAAAATGGTAGTGATACTGCATATTCCTTTCCACGACCGATGATTAATAAACCTGGCTTTGATTTTAGTTTTTCAGGGCTTAAGACAGCTGTTATGCTGAAAGTCAGAGAGGCTGAGGCGAGTCAAACCTTGGAAGGAAAACGTGCTGATATTGCCGCATCTTTTCAGCGTGCAACCGTTGATACTTTGGTGCAAAGAACACTCAAGGCTGCCGTTGAAAAGCAGGCAGATCGTCTAGTTATTTCAGGCGGTGTTAGCGCTAACAAACTGTTACGTTCAGAATTTTCGGAGTGTTTCAACGGGACATTGTATTATCCAGCTTTAAAGTTTTGCACTGATAACGGAGCGATGATTGCTGTTGCAGGTGCACTTCGTTTGGAGGAGGCGGCGAGGCCCGACATCATTAGCGCAGCCGCTCGTTGGTCTCTTGAGACACTATCACAGCCCAAAGAAGAGGGTGCGACTAATGGCTAGTGAGCACGATTCCGATTCTATTTTTCTTAGTGACCTTCGGGTTGAGACGGTCGTCGGTATATGGAATTGGGAAAGGAAGATCCGCCAGATAGTAAGTATTGATTTGCAAATGGCTACCGATATCAGAAAAGCGGCGAACAGCGATAGCATCGACGACGCATTAAACTATAAGGATGTAGCAAAACGTGTCCAAAAGTTTGTAGCGGATTCTGAATTCCAACTGGTTGAGACTCTGGCTGAGAAAATTGCGCATTTAGTTCTTAATGAGTTTGATATGCCGTGGATTGAAGTATGCGTCAATAAGCCAGGGGCTATTCGTGGCGCTAAACATGTTGGTGTGCGTATACGGCGTTATAAGTCGTAGCAATGATTCGCATTTATCTTGGACTAGGTAGCAATCTGCGTCCGATGGAAAATCTGCGGAGATGCGTTGCAGAGCTTCGCCAACGATTCGATTTTAAGCAGTTTTCATCAGTTTACATGAGTGCTGCAATAGGTTTTCAGGGAGAAGATTTTCTGAATGCAGTCGTGGCTGTTGAGACGGATCTTTGTATCGAGGAAGTGACGCAGGAACTTGAGCTTATCCACAAGCAGTGTGGGCGCGAGCGTGGAACTAATGCATTCATGTCGCGTACGCTGGATATAGATTTATTGCTTTATGGCAACGATATAATCGAAACATATGGTGTGCCACGATCTGACATTCTTGAATATAGTTTCGTCCTTTGCCCATTGGCTGAAATTGCTCCTGCAATGAGGCACCCAGCTACAGGGCAATCTTTTGCCGAGCATTGGGAGAAGTTTGATAAAGCTGCCCACCCACTTAAAAAATTGCCTATTAATTTATTTGGCGTCACCAACCTATAGAGCGACCACCATCCACAGCTAAGATTTGCCCGGTTACGTACCCCGCATCCTTAACGAAAAATAGTACGGCAGCAGCCACATCTGCTGGATCTCCTGTTCGGGCCAGGGGCACTTGGCCAAGAATTGTTTTCTTGACATCATCGGCTAGGCCGCTATCTGGCCAAGCAATTGCACCAGGCGCTATTGCGTTAACTCTTATGTTGGGCGCTAAATCCTTTGCAAGGGAGCGAGTTAACATCGCTAGGCTAGCCTTTGCAGCTCCATACACGTGGTGGTCACGTAACGGTCGTTGACCATGAATGTCAACTATATTAATTATATTTCCTTTAGTTTCACGTAATGCCGGTGTCGCAGCCTGCGATAGAAATAGTGGAGCTTTTAAGTTTGTTCCGATGATGTCCGTCCATGAGTTTTCGTCGATTTGACCCAGCGGTGTAGGATAAAAAGAAGAGGCGTTGTTCACTAAAATGTCCAATGTTCCGCCCCAGTGGACTACCTTCCGTATTATAGTTTCCGGTGCACCATCACAGGTAAGGTCAGCACCGAAAGGCTTTGCGGAGTTTGATCGAATACTATTTAATTTTTCACATAGCGAAGATGCTTCTTCCTCAGAATGATGGTAGTGCACTGCTACTGCCATGCCCTCCGCATGGAGGGTAGTGGCGATTGAAGCCCCTATTCTTTTTGCTGCACCTGTAATAAGCGCAACTTTTTGGGCACTGGTATTTTTTTCTAAGATTCGCATTGCTGCTCGTTAGGTTATCCTTACATGAAAAGATTTACACTAATTGACTTACTTATATACTCAAACATAGATATTCCAGAGTGATTACCGCAGCCCAGAAACATTTCAATCTACCATCCCCAGATGAGGATAGTGTCGCACACAGCCGACTTGTAGCTGATCACATCCACCAAAAAATTATAGAGACTGGTGGAAGTATTTCATTTGCGGAATATATGCACGAAGTGCTTTATGCGCAGGGTCTCGGCTATTATGCCAGTGGTACAGCCAAGTTGGGTCTGAATGGTGATTTTGTCACGGGCCCAGAGATTTCTTCACTTTATGGCTGTGTGTTGGCAACGCAGTTTGCCTCCTTACGAAGTAAGCTCGATAGTTTCTGTATTTTGGAACTGGGCGCAGGTAGTGGTGAACTTGTAGTGCAAATGTTAAGACATTTGGCTGTATTAGATTCTTTGCCAGAGGAATACCTGATTTTAGAGGTCTCAGCTGACCTTATGGAGCGTCAGCATGCAAAGCTGGTGGCTGATATTCCGGATTTTATAGATCGTGTTCGTTGGGTTGCGCAGTTACCAGCGGATTTTAGCGGAATAGTTATTGCTAATGAAGTTGCGGACGCAATCACTGTTGAGCGATTTCGTATTGAAAATAGTGACGTGCTGCAAGGACGAGTGGTTAGTTTTGGGGAGAGTTTTAATCTGGTTTATGAGTCAGCGCCAGCGTTCCTTGAGCAATTTGTTCGCAAGATCGAAGCAGATCTCGGTGGTTCTTTAAACCATGGCTTTCAGTCGGAGGTCTCGCCAGCGCTACATGATTGGATAAAAAAGATCGCCGCAAGTGTAGAGCAAGGAATTGTTTTGATCATTGATTATGGTGCGACACGACGAGAATATTATGCTCCGGATCGTTGTAATGGATGGCTGCAGTGTCATTTTAGGCACCATGTGCACGGAGATGCTTTTATACTTCCAGGTATCCAGGATTTGACAGCTTGGGTCGATTTTTCCGGGCTCGCGGAAGCTGCGGTGGCTGCAGGAATGGAGGTCGTGGGGTTTGCTGATCAGGCAAATTTTCTACTAAATGGAGGTATCCTGAATGAGTTGAAGGATTTCTCGAGGCTTTCACCAGAACGTCAGATTGAATTATCTGGTCAGGTGAAACGCCTTACTTTGCCGGAAGAAATGGGCGAAAATTTTAAACTTATGGGGCTGAGCAGGGGTAATGTTGCACCTTTTCCAGCCTTCGCAGGCTGCGATAAAACTCACTATTTGTAATCTTTAAGCAGGCACTCTGAAGGAATTTAGCGATGGGCATAACTCAGTTGATTGTTCTTGCAATAGTTCAGGGATTGACTGAATTTCTGCCGGTCTCAAGCTCTGGGCACCTCATTCTGGTGCCGAGCTTGTTTGGGTGGACCGATCAAGGGTTAGCATTTGATGTCGCTGTTCATTTTGGTTCCTTGATAGCCGTTTTTATATTCTTCCGAGAGGACATTTACTATCTGTTAAAAGGGTTACAAGATGTTCTTACGGGAAGAGTTTCTTCTTTTAACGCCCGTATGGTTTGGAATTTGAGTGTGGGTACTATTCCTGCAGGCATTGTCGGCCTTCTATTTGCTGCTTGGATTGCTGCTAACTTACGTGATCCGCTCGTTGTAGTTATTACTTTAGCAGCCTATGGTATTTTGATGGCAATAGTTGACCGTTATGCTTCGGCGCAGCGCAGTATTGCCGATATTAGGATCCGTGATGCTTTGCTTATTGGCTGCGGTCAGGCGCTCGCTTTAATTCCAGGCACGTCACGTTCAGGTATAACGATTACGGTTGGACGATTTCTTGGCATTGCGCGGCGTGATGCCGCTAAATTTTCATTTCTTCTTTCGTTACCAATAGTGCTGATGGCAACCCTGCTCGAGGTTGTGCTGCTAGTTACCGGCGATAGTCCGGTGGATTGGAGTAATTTGGTTTTGGGCATATGTATATCGGCACTAGTTGGTTATGTGAGTATTGCATTCTTTATGCGCATGGTTAACGTAATTGGACTCCTTCCATTTGCTATTTATCGATTGGTATTAGCTACTGTTATTATCTATGTTGTTCTATAAGTTTCTAATATTTTCATGCTTGTTTAGCACAGCCGCAAATGCTACTGATTTTTTGCTTGGTTTGGGTGTCGAGGCCGATTCAACAGATGGGCGTGCAATTTCAACGTTCGCAGATATTGAATATAGTGATAAGACTTGGCTTTCATTCGTAGCTATCCAATCGGAAATCGATGGTGTTACTAGCTCAAACGAAACGACTTTTGCGTCGGTAAATGTGGATTCTTTTTTTGACCCTATTGGCTTGAGGGTTGGCGCTGGCTACTGGGGTAATTCCAACGTTTTGGATTCACAGGATTTATCCATGTCTTTATATATAAATGGAAACTCCGGCTCATTGAGTATTGATTATGAGCGCCGTAAATTTGAATTTTTATTGCAGGCAGAAGTATTACCTCGACAGCCGGTAGAATTTAGTGCAGATGGTTTTGGGATTAGCTCACGCTTAGCACTTAGCCAGAATAGTAACTTCTATCTGGGTGGTATGGCTTACGATTATTCGAAAGATCTGCGTATCCAGCCAAATATTAGCTCATTGGCCTACATTTCCCGTTCTCGCTTAAGTGCTGTTGGGAATCTAATTGACCACCAATTGAATGCAGGTCTTGAATATCGGTTTGGCCTTAAAAGCGTCGACTTTACGGTCAGTCAATGGCAGGTAGCAATCGATGACAGCAGAGTTGATTCTTATAGCATCGGGTATCTTACCCCCGTTTTTGATCGCTTCGATACCGAGCTCAGGCTTTCGCTTGATCAGTCGGAGATCTACGGGAAAACAACCGCAGTATCGTTTTACCTATACTACTTCGGCGGTTCATAGCTCGTTTTAAAGTGCTTAAGCGCATCAAGTCGGCTTGCTCTTAATTTCTTACCAATTGCTGCCCCATCCAAATTTTTGATGTTCAATTTATTAACCTGCATCTTTTGGACTATGCGGAAAGCTTGTCGCAAGTAGTCAGCTTGGGGATAGTCCCGGTTTTCTAATCCAGTTCGGCCTCGAGCGTCGGCTTCACAAACTAATAAAAATTTCTCAAATCTTTGGGGCCGACGAAAAGCATCTGTTCGGTCCAGTACTTTTAATATTGTCGTTGGCCGCAGTTCAAATGCCTTGTGGCAATAAGTATGGAATTGTGCAGCTATCTGACCAAGTTGTAGACAAGCCTTTGGAATTGGCATTCGTTTTGATAGCTTTTCAATAATCTTCTTACTTCGTTTTTCATGTCCAGTGTGGTGGGGTAATTTGTCTTTTTGTGTTGTAGCTTTTCCGAGGTCGTGCACAAGAGCTGCAAATCGCACATCAACTTCGTGTGAAAGCATTGCGGCCTGCTCGAGTACCATTAGTGTATGTAATCCACAATCGATCTCCGGATGCCATTTTTTTGGTTGTGGTATGCCATAGAGACCATCGAGTTCCGGAAAGGTATTTGTTAATGCACCGCAGTCCTTGAGTGTTTGGAAAAAAATATGAGGATTTTCCCCATTCAATGCCTTTTCTGTTTCTCGCCACACACGTTCGGGCGCGAGTGTATCCGCTTCACCATTGATGACCATTTCCCGCATAAGCTGCAAGGTCTCATCGGCGATAGTGAATCTGTGGGCAGCGAAATGGGCAGCGAAACGGGCCACACGCAGTATCCGGACGGGGTCTTCAGTAAAGGCAATCGATACATGTCGCAGTATTTTATTATTTAGGTCATCCAATCCCTTGTAAGGGTCAATAATTTCACCGTCTATGTTTTTTGCTATCGCGTTGATGGTTAGATCTCGGCGCTTTAAGTCCTCTTCTATGGTTACCTCTGTTGAGGTGTTAAAAGTGAAGCCATGATACCCGCTACTGGTTTTCCGTTCCGTGCGGGCAAGTGCATATTCTTCCCGGGTGTCTGGATGAAGGAAAACAGGAAAATCTTTGCCGACAGGGCGATATCCCAACGCTTCTAATTCGGCGGGAGTGGCACCCACAATGCACCAGTCCTGCTCTTCCACAGGCAGCCCAAGCAGTTCATCGCGAACCGCACCACCGACAAGGTACACTTCCATAGTAATGATTCTATACCCTGCGACAGGCGAGTGCTCTGGTCTTTAGGTTCTTCTGGTGATGATTGAAGTCCGGCGGGTAGCTGACGCGCTGTCGGAAGACTAGCGAATCTGAAGCATTAACTGTCTATCGGCCCGCCTCACCAGAAGGAATAGGATGTTATTGCTAGCCGCGATCTCTCGTAGTTGCTCCAAACGACGCACAGGCTGTCGATTAACAGCTACAATTATGTCTCCCGCACGCAGACCACGTTGCGCGGCTGGACTCCCTTGTTCAACTGATTCGACTTCAATTCCACTAGTGCCACTTGGCGCATTTGCTGCGAAGACAGCGCCAGAAAGACCTGGGTGTACTTGAGTGCCATCGATTTGTTGACTAGTTCTTTGGCCAAGTTCCGCAGCAACTGATTGAACTTTTCCACTCCGAACAAACTCGATAAGGACGCTTTCCCCCGAACCCTTTAGACCAATAGCATTAGCGAGTTCGCGATTATTATCGATTTTTTGATCATCTACCCCGATGATAATGTCATCAACTTTTAGGCCGGCATCCTCAGCTGCGGAGCCAGGTTCAATACCTGTTATTAACGCGCCGCTTTCTACTTGGGTGCCGAGTACCGCAGCACTTTCTGCATCGATCGTCTGTATGGTTACTCCTAGTAACCCACGTCGAACTTCTCCGAAGTCAAGAATTTGCCGCATAATTGACTGTGCAATTTCAGATGGTACCGCGAAGCCAATTCCTACATTACCCCCGGTACGACTGATGATGGCAGAATTAATGCCTACTAACTCACCACGCATATTAACCAGAGCCCCACCGGAGTTGCCGGGATTGATAGAGGCATCTGTTTGTATGAAATCTTCAAGTCCATTTCGACTGATCCCGGTGCGACCGAGCGCAGAAACTATCCCCGAAGTAACCGTATGTCCTAGGCCGAATGGATTACCGATTGCAATGACGAAGTCCCCAACTTCGACTATTTCGGAATCACCGATTGGTAGCGCAGTTAAGCTACCTGTTTCTACCTTTAGGAGCGCAATATCAGTGGGGGCATCCGATCCGATTACCTCAGCGTCCAGAGTTTCTTCATTAAACAGCGAAATCTGGATTTGGTCAGCATTAGCAACCACATGATGGTTAGTTAGAATATATCCATTTTCCGCATCCACAATAACCCCTGATCCAGCACTAGTGACTTCTCGGGAGGTTCCTCTCGGATCATCGGGAATACCAAAAAAACGGCGAAACATTTCATCGCCATATACTGACGGTGCATTAACCATCTGGCTTACTCGAATATTTACCACAGCTGGGGCTGCGCGCTTCACTAATGGCGCAAGACTTGGCAGTGTTTCTTGGCTTGCCGAGTGTGAGAATGCCATGTGACCTGAAGTGACAAGAAAAGAAAGCACCGTTACCACGAAGAAACGGTTCCCAATGCGTTTTAGTAGTAGTTTCTTATTCAACATGATTTTATTCAGAGTAGGAGGTTTTGCTCGTTATCAGAAAACAAATGATATCGTGTTTTAAGGTGAATACGGTATTTACTAAATGACAACTGCATACTATTAACTAGATGCTGTGTTTCCAGAAAAGGTTGCAATTGATAATTTATGTTTCATTTGTGTATGGTGCATCCATGTTTGTAAGGCGCATATGTACTTAATTTAGTGGGGCACCAAAAATGTTTGCAAGCCGGTAAAATTGGCATAAAACAGGTATTAAAAGGCCTTTAAAACGTCATATTTCCGCAACTTACTGGCACAATATATAGTGGTTCGGCATTTTTGTATTATAAATATTTTTTTTTACAATAACTTAATGTATTAATTTCATTAGAATATTTAATAATCTGATTTTAATAGATATTTGCTATAATGCAAAAAACTAATAAGGGCTTGACAGACGTCATTTTGGAGCATAATCTAGGGGCTCAGTAGACACAACATCTTGTGTCTACGATAGCGACAACTAAGAGGCCGTTTTTGGCACTCGCTGTGTGCATGCGGACAATAGCGAGAAGGGTAGTTTTGCCCTTAAAAAGTTGATTGATAAATCTTTGAGGAGTGTAAGGCCAGATGAAGTCGGCAGAGAATATTGAAGCACATTCTCTATTAGATATAACCTTCCAGCCAGCGTCGCTGGACATATGGGCTACAAAATATCGGCTTTGTACAAAAGATGGGTCCGTTGTTGATCAAGCTATAGACGACACTTATAAACGTGTCGCGCGCGCACTGGCTGATGTAGAGCAGGAGTCGCTGCAAGAAGAAATGTACGAAAAGTTTTTATGGGCATTGCGGTCTGGAGCAATACCAGCGGGCCGAATTATTTCGAATGCAGGAGCTCAAGATCACAAGCCAGCGACATCCACAATAAATTGCACAGTATCCGGTACTGTTGCGGATTCGATGGATAATATTCTCAACAAAGTACATGAGGCGGGACTGACTCTAAAGGCGGGTTGTGGTATCGGTTATGAATTTTCCACGCTACGTCCCAAAGGGGCGTACGTTACTGGCGCTGGCGCCTACACTTCGGGCCCACTGTCATTTATGGATATCTACGACAAGATGTGTTTCACGGTATCGTCGGCTGGAGGTCGCCGTGGTGCGCAGATGGGAACTTTTGATGTTGGTCATCCAGATGTAATGGATTTTATTCGAGCCAAACGCGAAGATGGAAGGTTGCGTCAGTTCAATCTATCTCTACTGATAACGGACGAATTTATGCAGGCCGTAAAAAAGGATAGAGATTGGGCGCTAGCTTTTCCAGTCACATATAAAGAATTGGAAGAAGATGGGCTGGATATAAAGGACGACACGCAATTAGTTTGGCGTGATTGGCCAGAGCATGAAAACTATGTCAGAAACGATGATGGATTGGTTTGTTGCAAAATATATAAGGTGATGCCGGCACGACGGGTCTGGGATGTCATCATGGCTTCGACTTATGATTTTGCAGAGCCAGGATTTGTGCTGATCGATAAGGTCAATGAGATGAACAATAACTGGTTCGTCGAAAATATCCGGGCAACTAATCCGTGCGGGGAGCAACCTTTACCGCCGTATGGATCGTGTTTATTAGGATCAGTGAATTTAACAAAATTTGTCGTGGAACCGTTCACAGAAAAAGCCCATTTTGATTGGGAAGAATTTCGTAAAGTTGTGAAAGTGTTTACTCGTATGCTAGATAACGTAGTGGAGGTTAATGGCTTGCCATTGTCGTTACAGCGTGAGGAAATACAGCGAAAGCGTCGACATGGTATGGGTTTTCTGGGCTTGGGTTCGACTATTACCATGCTGAGGATGAAATATGGGGAGCCGGCAGCGGTCCAGTTTGCTGAAGATGTATCAAAACAGCTGGCACTTGCGGGCTGGGAGGTGGGTCTTGAATTGGCACGTGAAAAAGGTCCAGCTCCGATAATGAATGAGGAGTTCGTTGTAACCCAAGATATGTTGGCGAAGCGACCGGAAATGGTGGCGGATGGATATAAAGTGGGTGATACGCTGCCAGGCAGAATTTTACATAGCCGATATAGCAGGTATATGCAGAGGGTTGCCGAAGAAGCTCCAGATTTGGTCACTGAACTTGCAAATGTGGGATCTCGTTTCACACACCATAGTTCTATAGCGCCGACCGGGACCATTTCGCTCTCATTAGCAAATAATGCTAGTAATGGTATCGAACCAAGTTTCGCACATCACTACTTTAGGAATGTTATACGGGAAGGCAAAAAGACTAAGGAAAAGGTTGACGTCTTTTCGTTTGAATTACTTGCTTATCGGGAGTTGTGTAATCCCAATGCTATGCCAGCAAGCCAAGAGAGTGGAGCCGATACAGAAAATGTGTTACCAGATTATTTCATCACGGCGGAAGATATAACGCCGACAGAACATGTTGATATACAAGCAGCTTCGCAAAAGTGGATTGATTCCTCTATTTCTAAGACTGCAAATGTACCAACGGATTATCCGTACGACGATTTCAAGGAAATCTACTTATATGCGTACGAACAGGGACTTAAAGGGTGCACGACATTCCGTTTTAATCCTGAAGCATTTCAGGGGGTACTTGTTAAAGAACAGGATTTAAAAAATACGACCTATAGTTTTACTCTCGAAGATGGCTCTTTAGTAGAGGTGCGAGGTAACGATGAGGTTGAATATGACGGTGAAGTACATACAGCAGCAAACCTTTTTGATGCGTTGAAAGAAGGCTATTACGGGAAGTTCTAAGCTCCGATGCTTTTGAGGAAAGAGGCGCAGGAAATAAATAAATGGATAGGTTAAAAATTGACAAAAAAATTGTTAGCTATGCTGTAAACCAAACAGCAGATCAGGCTGATGAGACTCCAAAAACAGAGTATCGTCGTGAGCCTGTCGACGGTGGTGCTGAAGTTATTCGCATGCATGAAAAGCTTGAGCGGCCAGAGATGCTGGTTGGTTCAACTTATAAGGTGAAGACGCCAGTTTCGGATCATGCCATGTATGTAACAATCAATGACATTATTCTCAACGAAGGCACCGAACACGAAAAACGTCGGCCATTTGAAATTTTTATTAATTCCAAAAATTTAGATCATTATCAGTGGATAGTTGCGCTCACCCGCATTATTTCTGCGGTCTTTCGTAAAGGCGGTGATGTCACTTTCTTGGTAGACGAATTGAAAGCAGTATTTGATCCTAGAGGAGGCTATTGGCAGCCAGGCGGTAAATTTATGCCATCTATCATTGCTGAATTGGGCTATATTGTTGAAAAGCATCTGATTGCTATCGGTCTGCTGGGGCAGCAAGAACTCGATGAAGGTCAACGAAGACTTATAGCGGAAAAACGAGCTGAGTTTGAAGAGAGTCAGAAGCAAACTGATGCATTTTCGCGAAGTGATTACCCAGAAGGCGCCCAACTTTGCAGCAAGTGCAACACCGTGGCTCTAGTCATGATGGATGGTTGTATGACATGCCTTTCCTGTGGAGATAGCAAGTGCGGTTAGCAACGGAACAGTTTTTCTTCTGTACTGATTTGAATATCTGCTCTTTATAAATACAAATAAAAATTTAGCGCAATCTTTTTGTGGTGTGCAAAAAAAGGCGTATATCTTTAGGTCGTGTTAAATTCACTTTGTGACGCTATTAATTCCAGATTTTTCAAAAGCATCAGTGTTGGTTGTTGGCGATGTTATGTTGGACAGATACTTGTTTGGTGACACAAGTCGGATATCTCCCGAGGCGCCTGTACCTGTTGTCCACGTGCATGAGCAAGACTATCGTCCTGGAGGCGCTGCGAATGTCGCAATTAATCTATCTCATCTGGGGGCTACAACCACGTTGTTCGGTATTATTGGTGATGATAACGAAGGGGAGACCCTTCAAGCAGCAGTTGCTGATTATAAGATCGATTGTCAGCTAACCAAAGCCACAAAATGGCCTACGATCACAAAGACGCGTGTGCAGAGCCGTGCTCAACAGCTTCTTCGTTTGGATAGAGAGCAGCCTCTCAAATCAGGAGTTGTGACCCGCCAATTTACAGAGTCGCTAGCGCATCATCTGGATTCTATCAGTGCGGTTGTTCTGTCAGATTACGATAAAGGTACACTGTCGGACGTTACAAGGATTATTTCGGTTTGCCGCAAAAAGGGTATTCCGGTGTACGTGGATCCTAAAGGCAGGGATTTTCAAAAATATAAGGGCGCAACAGTAATTACACCAAACCAGCGGGAGTTTGAAGCAGTTGTGGGCGTATGCTCAACAGAAGAAGATTTGGTGTTAAAGGCGAGAAAAATTATAAAACAGCTAGGTCTTGTAGCAGTGCTCATTACTCGCAGCGACAAAGGAATGGTACTTGTGGAAGAAAACGTAGAGCCTTTGTTTTTAGCTGCAGAAACACGAGATATCTATGATGTAACCGGCGCTGGAGACACTGTCATCGCAGTATTTGCAAACGCTTTGGCAGTAGGTGAAAGTTTTTCGTCAGCAGCAACTCTTTCCAACCTTGCTGCCGGTTTGGTAGTAGAAAAAATCGGAGTGGCTTCCGTAACTCCTTCGGAACTCGGTCTAGCATTACACCGGCGAGGTCAAGATGAACGCGGACTTCTCGATGAGACGCAATTGTTATCGCTGGTCAGTGAATCGAGGGAACGTGGTGAGCGCATTGTAATGACGAATGGCTGTTTCGATATTTTGCACGGAGGACATGTCAGCTATCTGGAGGAGGCGAAGAGCCTCGGTGACCGGCTCATCGTGGCTATCAATGATGACGCTTCGGTCAGGACTCTTAAAGGAGAGACACGACCTATTAATAAATTAGAAGATCGTATGGGTGTAGTTGGCGGACTTGCTGCAGTGGATTGGGTGGTATCATTTTCTGAAGATACACCGCAACGCTTAATTAGTAGTGTTCTGCCTGATTTGCTGGTGAAAGGTGGGGATTACCAGATAGCAGAGATTGCTGGTGCCGATGCGGTTCTTGCAAATAATGGTGAAGTGCGCATTCTTAAGTTTCATGAGGGATATTCCTCAAGTCGTATTATTGACAAGCTTTCCGGGTAAAAATTTAATAACTTTAATGTTTTATGTATAAGCAGCAATTGATATGAGAGTTGCCTACATATTTCTGACTGTCTTTCTAACACCTATTTATGCTGCCTATTGGTTTTTTCGCGGTATTGTAAATCGGTCTTACTGGAATCGCTTTGGACAAAGATTCGGATTAGGTTACCCAAACTTATCAGATGGCTGTATATGGATCCATGCAGTTTCAGTTGGTGAAGTACAGGCAGCAGCCCCGCTGATAAGAAGACTGATGAAACGTTTTACACATTACCCTGTATTAGTTACGACTGTTACACCTACTGGTGCTGAAAGGGCTAAGTTGTTATTCGGTGACACTGTCGATCATAGTTATATTCCATTTGAGGCACCGAATGCCGTCAAACAATTTTTCAATTGTGTTAATCCATGTATAGCGTTGGTCATGGAAACGGAAATTTGGCCCAATCTCTATAATGAATGTGGACGGAGAAAAATTCCGTTGGTTCTTGTGAGCGCTCGCATTTCCCCTAAGTCTGTTAAAAGATATCAGCGGTTTTTACCATTGTTTCGTGAAACATTGTCCCATGGCATTGTTATTGCAGCCCAGTCTGAGAAAGATGAGCAGCGCTTCCTATCGCTTGGGGCAGCGGCTGAAAGAACATACGTAACCGGCAATATCAAATTTGATATCGAATTGTCAGCCGATTTGATCAGCGATGGCTTGGAGCTACGACGTAATTTTTTCAAACAAAGGAAAATTTGGGTAGCGGCGAGCACACACGACAAAGAAGAATATCAAATTCTTCGTGCGCACCGTTTGATTCGTAACCAGTTTCCGGATGCAGTACTTGTGCTAATACCGCGCCATCCAGAGCGTTTCCCTGCTGTCAAATCTATTTTGAAAACCCATGGTTTTAATTTTATATCACGGACGGATAAATTGACTTGCGACGATCAAACAGAGGTACTACTGGTAGATACAATGGGCGAAGTCCCACTTTTTTTTGCGGCGGGTAATGTTGCCTTTGTCGGTGGCACTTTGGTACCGGTGGGAGGACACAACCTTTTAGAACCAGCTGCGTTAGGGGTACCCATCGTTACGGGTCCTTATGTATTTAATATGCAAGAAATAGCTGACATGTTTAATAAGTCGGGTGCATCTGTCGTGGTAAAAAATGCTGAAGAATTAAGTTTGGCAGTGGCCGACTTTTTTGCTAATTCGGATGTGGCAGAAGAGGTTGGCAAACGTGGTAATAGAATCGTGCGGAGCAATCGAGGCGCACTGGAACGACTGCTTAATCTTCTAGGGCCAATACTTGATTAACGTTTATCCAGCTATTATTGAACGATGATTTCTTCACGTAGTTGACGGTCAACGAGGTGACGATTGATTTCCTCAAGGTCTTGGATATGTAGGTTGCCCGCTGCAAATTTAAGACGTAGGACGTTACCGATATAATTGTAACGGCTTTGGTAGTAGTTGGTGATAGCGCTGTACAAAGAGCGTTGGGAGTTCAGAACGTCAACGATCGTGCGGGTGCCAACTTCGAACCCTGCCTGTGTAGCTTCCAGTGCAGTGCGACTTGATTTTACCGCCTGTTCCAATGCATTAACCCGACTGATTTCAGATAAGACACTTAAATAGGCATCACGGGCGGCTCGCTCTGTTTCTCTAGAAACACGTTGCAGTTTTTCTAGAGCTGCACGACGTAGATAGATTGCTTCACGTACTTGGGATGAAGTTCTTCCTCCGGAAAAAATTGGGACGTTGAATTGCACGAATACCCTATCTCCAGAACTATCCGTTGGAAAGTTTGGAATAGGAGCTGGCATGCCGCCTACAGTTACATTATTAATATCCGTATCGCTACTGTCGTAACTTGCAATCAGGTCAATTGTCGGATAATGCCCAGTCCGTTTAGATTTAATATCATCGCGGGCTATCTCCTCATCAAAACGGCTGGATACTAGCGCAAGATTTTGGTCCATCGCGAGGTCAATCCAGCTAGACTCATCAGCTGGTTGTGGCGACGCTAGAGGAAAATCGTCCTTTGGTACAGTCAAATTAGGAACGTATTCACCGGTAATTTCCCTGAGTAGCTCAAGCGCGGTTGCGACTTCACGTTTAGCCTGAATTTCTGAAGCCACAGCTTGGTCGTAGGCGGCTCGAGATTCTTGTACATCGGTTATTGCGGCCAGTCCGACTGTAAATCGTTGTTTAGCTTGTTCCAGTTGCCTTGATATCGCTAGTCTGTCAGCTTGAATCGATGCTAACCTATCTTCTGCACCAAGTACCTCAAAATAACGTGTAGCTACGCGCACTATGAGTTCCTGTTGTGCGAATTCGAAGTCCACTTCTGCTTTGGCAATTCTTTTCTCTGCTTTCTTTAACCCTATAAATTGATCCCAGCGGAACACTGTTTGCCGCAGTTCTGCATTCCAGCCGAAAGTCTCGAATCCAGAATTTGTTGCCAATGAAACAAAACCAATTACATTACCGGTGACTGGGTCAAATTGTGGTTGCTGTTGAAGTCCTGAATTTGAGCCTTGTCCATAGTTAGCTCCGGCGCTAATCTGTGGAAGAAGTGCACTTCGAGCTTGAGGTAACGCTTCTAGAGTAGCCAGTCGACGTGCTTCCGCTTCATGAATTATAGGGTCACTTTGTAGTGCCTGTTGATATACGTCTAAGAGGGAACTAGAGATCGCTGAACCGGGGAACCAGATCAAAACAAGGAGTGATATTAGGAGTCGTATGTTATTCATCTATTATTTCCATAAGGCTGTGTTACCGATAATATTCAGTACCTAGGCGTTAGTTACATTCAACGGTTGGACTTATTGTGAAATCATTTGCCGTGTTGTTATTTTTTTTCGAGCATAAAAAGTTTGTTAACCATATGATTTTTATATAAAAATAATTCGATAGCTAATATTCTTTAAATCTCTGAACGCATGCTCGTTCTTGAATTATGGTG
This sequence comes from uncultured Woeseia sp., assembly GCA_913031125.1. Classification (GTDB taxonomy): domain Bacteria; phylum Pseudomonadota; class Gammaproteobacteria; order Steroidobacterales; family Woeseiaceae; genus SZUA-117. The sequence continues at coordinate 39,634 of CAJWFK010000006.1, forward strand.
AATCGCGATGGTGTGCTTTGCTTGCTGAGCTATCCTTACTTATTTACATATAACTAGATTACTTGCGATTGGGTTGAACAGCTATGTTCAAAACGACAAATCGCATGCCCGCAATGATAACAGAGGGAACTCTGGAACTTGTGTAAGACATTGTCATGAATTTTAATGAATGTTTGGCAAAAGTGGTTGCTATGCGGTTGGACGAAGGTTGCATCTGAATGACATCGATACCTATTAATTTAATCCTTACCATTGCGATAGTGATATTAATCATCGTAATTTTTCTCCTAGCTTATGCATGGTATCGGGTAGTTAAAGGGATAGGTACACTCAAAGAAGAACTCGTTGATGTGTCGGGGGATGTCGCAGTGGGCCGTCGTCTTGATGAGACGGCTGGTGGAAGTGTTAGCGATCTAGCAAAAACGATAAATAGTCTTTTTGACGCAATTGTCGAGCGCGATGAGCATATTCAAGATCGTGATCAGCTTTTTGCGGACTTTTCTCGAACCCTGCCTGAAATTGTGCTGGTTCATGATCAGCGCATTTTGTTGGCTAATGAAAGTGCGGCTGGCCTCATAGGCCTCGAGCCAACTCAGCTAATAGGGAGAGATGCTGCAGATCTTGTTAAGCCTGCATATCGTGCGCTCTTTCGTAAAACAATGGAAAAGTACCTCGCTGATGAGAGTGCCCCAGATCGCCTTGAGATACAGTTAATCAACGGCGAAGACGATGGTCTATGGGTTGAGGCCCAGAGTTCTGTTATTGAACACCATGGCAACATGGCGATATTGACGGTCGCTAGAGATGTAAGCTATAGGAAAAATCTAGAAGTTTCTTTAAGTAGAAGCAAGCGGCAGGCACAGTACACTTTAGAATCTATCGCTGAGGCAGTTATCACGACAGATAATGAGGGCCGTATCGATTACATGAACCATGCTGCAGAAGTAATTACTGGGGTGAACCGTGATCATGTCTCTGGCCACAAGACTGGTGAGATATTTACCCTTGTAGATGAAGCAGATCGCCGGGCGTTGGGTGATCCGGTCGAACGCTGCTTATCGATCCATCGTAGAGTCAATATGGGACGTCGTGCTTTGCTCGTTAGTCCTGATGGCAATCAAGAATATTCTGTCGAAGTGACAGCGTCACCGATCAAGGGGCCGGGAAATAGCGTTTCCGGAACTGTGGTCGTGATTCACGATGTCAGTGAAATACGGGGCTTGACGAGGCAATTTAGCTACCAGGCAGCACACGATGCCTTGACGGGGCTTATAAATCGTCGCGAATTCGAAAGGCGCCTCGAGGAGGCGATAGATGGGGCCCATTCGGAAGAAGCGGTTCATATATTAGCGTATATGGATCTCGATCGTTTTAAAACGGTTAATGATAGCTGTGGCCACATTGCTGGCGACAATATGCTGAGAGAGGTTGCTACCCTTATCAAGGATCAAGTACGTGATTCGGATTATGTTGGTAGACTTGGGGGTGATGAATTCGGCACCTTGTTGATCGGTTGCCCGATCGACAAGGCACAGCAGATAGCAGCGGACATTTGCGATGCAATAGCAAATTATCGCTTTGTCTGGCAGGACAAAATTTTTAATATCGGTATTTCCGTCGGTTTGGTTGAGGTCAGCCACAGTAGTGGCGCTTCACAAGATATTATGGCAGCAGCTGATTCCGCTTGTTATGTGGCCAAACAGCGCGGCCGGGGACGCGTGCACGTCTATTCTGCCCGGGATGAAGCAGTAGCGCGTGAACGTGGTGACATCCAATGGCTTCATCAACTTCAGAATGCTCTGAGGGATAATAAATTTGAACTCGCTTTGCAGCCAATAATTGCTACTAGTTCCGGTTCATCCGGACCTGCGGTGGAAGTGCTAATACGAATGCCTGATCAGCAGGGCCGTAGTCGTAATTCAGCAGATTTTCTCCAATCTGCTGAGCGCTATCATCTGATGCCACAAATTGACCGCTGGGTCGTAAATGCTGTTCTAGCTGCTATAAGTGCTGGCGATATTAGGCTACCAAGTCATCGAAGCTGTGCGATTAATATTTCCGGGCAGACTCTAAGCGACGAAACGTTTCTCAGTTTTGTGGTCGAGGCGCTCGATCATAGCGGTGTCTCGCCGACGAGTATATGTTTTGAAGTGACCGAAAACGCAATTTCTGCAAATGTACAATATGCTCAAAGATTTATCGAAATTTTGCATGGGATCGGATGCGAATTTTCGCTGGATGACTTTGGTAGTGGCCTTGGAGCATTTTCTAGCCTAAAGCATCTACCGATCGACTATCTTAAGATTGATGGTACTTACACACGTAATCTTTCGTCCGATGAGGTTAATCAGGAAATGGTAACAACAATGATAAAGCTTGCGCGAACGATGGAATTTCGGGTGGTAGCGGAACAAGTTGAGGAACAGGATGATTTTGATTGGTTGCGGACGGCTGGTATCGACTTTGTTCAGGGTAATTTTGTGGATATGCCCGTGACATTGGGTAACTCACGTAGTAGTGCGCATAGAATTTTAAATTTGTGATTAAGGTGCTGGCCCGAGCAGCTGATAGCTAATAATTTTTAAGATACTCAGTAATTAAAAAACCGCCCTTAAGCACAAGGGCGGTTTTTTGGCACAAGGTCCTATCACTGCCGCAGATTAACCGAGCAGTGGCACCATCAATAGTGCCACAATATTGATGATCTTGATCAAAGGGTTGATCGCAGGACCAGCGGTATCTTTGTAGGGATCTCCGACTGTATCACCAGTTACTGCAGCTTTGTGGGCATCTGAGCCTTTGCCACCGAAATTTCCATCTTCAATATATTTTTTTGCATTATCCCAGGCACCACCGCCAGCGGTCATAGAAATAGCTACGAACAAGCCAGTTACTATCGTCCCCAATAACAAGCCGCCAAGTGCCACTGGCCCGAGCGCTAGTCCAATAACCAAGGGGACGCCAATTGGTAAGAGCGAAGGAACAACCATTTCTTTAATAGCTGCTTTAGTTAGCAGATCGACTGCACGGCCATAGTCTGGTTTTCCGGTACCCTCCATGATTCCGTCAATTTCTTTGAATTGACGACGAACTTCAGTAACCACTGACCCGGCTGCTCGTCCAACTGCTTCCATAGCCATTGAGGCAAATAAAAATGGCACTAGCCCACCTATGAACAAACCGATAATAACGCGGTAGTCGGATAAATCGAAGTTCACATTAATACCTTCGCCAGCCAGCGCGTTAGTGTAATCCGCAAATAGGACTAAAGCTGCTAGGCCGGCAGAGCCGATAGCGTATCCTTTGGTCACTGCTTTAGTAGTATTGCCTACCGCATCTAACTGATCTGTGATATTCCGGATTTCGGACGGTAGTTCAGCCATTTCGGCGATTCCGCCAGCGTTATCTGTAATAGGGCCAAAAGCATCCAAAGCGACAATCACCCCGGTCATTGACAGCATGCTAGTGGCGGCAATAGCAATGTTATATAGGCCTGCTAGATTATCGCCTTCGGGAGCAAGCTGGAAAGTTCCCCAGATACTGGCACAAACGGCTATTACTGGGAGAGCCGTCGCCTTCATTGATACGCCGAGTCCCGCAATAATGTTGGTTGCATCGCCCGTTGTAGATGCTTCAGCAATCGTTTTTACAGGGCTGAAATCTGTGCCGGTATAGTACTCTGTGATAACAACCATTGCTGCCGTTAACGCGAGGCCTATGAGTGCAGAATAGAAGATTCCGGTTGCGTTACCACTATCGCCCATCATCATATTTGTTATGGGATAAAAGGCAATTGCCGCAATTATTCCTGCTACGATGACGCCTTTGTAAAGCGCTCCCATAATTTTGCCACCATCCGATGTACGTACAAAAAATGTACCTATTATTGAAGCGACGATCGAAACAGCACCCAAGACTAAGGGATAAATGACAGCAGCTGTGCCAAATGTTGATGCTACTAGCGAGCCAAGTAACATAGTGGCGATTATAGTAACTGCATAGGTTTCGAAAAGGTCTGCAGCCATACCTGCACAATCACCCACATTATCTCCTACGTTATCTGCAATCACTCCCGGATTACGTGGATCATCTTCAGGAATTCCAGCTTCTACTTTACCGACTAGATCTGCACCTACATCGGCACCTTTAGTGAAGATTCCACCTCCGAGACGAGCAAAGATAGAGATTAGAGAACCACCGAAAGCGAGGCCCACAAGTGCGTGGATAGCATCATCAACACTTGAACCTAGGCTCTGAAGAATAAAATAGTATCCAGCTACCCCGAATAGACCTAATCCAACTACTAGTAGACCAGTAATAGCACCGCCGCGGAAGGCCACATTTAGTGCTGGATTGACGCCTTGCATGGCTGCCTGTGCAGTGCGGACGTTTGCTCTAACAGATACAAACATTCCGATATAGCCCGCAAGGCTCGAGAATACAGCTCCAATTGCAAACCCGATGGCTGTTGCCCACTCAAGTCCAAAACCGAGGATAATAAACAGTACCATTCCCACGATGCCTATGGCTGTATATTGTCTATTCATATACGCGCTGGCACCTTCTTGAATTGCCAGAGAAATCTGTTGCATACGTTCATTGCCAGAAGATTGTTTTAAAATCCACTGTGTAGAAATAAGGCCGTATAGAACTGCTAATATGCCAGCGCCAACCGCTAGCCACAGGGCAAGTTCGTTACTCATTAAGTCGTCTCCCAATCATGATAAAAATCCCAGCAACTTGGCTACTGGGGAAAATAAAACCAATACGCGAGCTTTTACGTTAGACGTTCTTATACACGCAAAAGATTCGATGGGCTCGTGGCATCGCAAGCTGCGACTCCCTACTGCCAGAGGCCGCGAATCATAACACAAATTTAGTTTTTAACTTCCGCGTTACAGGTATGTTTTTCAGCGTGACGTATTTTGGTAAACCGCTAGAATATATAGGGTAATCTTCACCCCGTATCAGGGGCTCTAGATACCGTCGTGCAGCTCTAGTTATCCCAAAACCATCCTTTGATATATATCGTCTGGGCATCATTTTTTCTTTGTTAGCGATACGTGATAGCGGTGCCTTATCGATTTTCCACCGGTACGGCTTGTCGGAAATGCGTTTAATGACTGGCATAACGTTAGTTTCTCCGGAAAGCGCCATTTTTACAGCCGATTTCCCAACAGCATAAGCTTGTTTGACATCTGTTGCTGATGCAATGTGCCGCGCTGATCGTTGGAGATAGTCTGCAACGGCATAGTGATATTTAAATCCTAACGCGTCATTGACCATTTTGGCTACTACTGGCGCAACACCACCGAGCTGCGAATGCCCAAAAGCATCTTTTGTACCAGCTTCTGCGAGAAATCGACCGTTTGCATACTGGGCACCCTCACTAACTACAATGACGCAGTAGTCGTGTTTTTTTACACATTCGCGAACCCTCTTTAGAAACGCGGATTTTTTAAAGGGAATTTCTGGAAACAGGATGATGTGTGGGGGCTCCCCAACCGCACCTGAACTGGCAAGGCCACCCGCTGCTGCTATCCAACCAGCGTGGCGGCCCATCACTTCCAAAATAAAAACCTTCGTTGAGGTTCTGGACATTGAAAGCACGTCGAGCGCCGCTTCTTTTGTTGAGATAGCAACATATTTGGCGACCGAACCGAAACCAGGACAGTTATCGGTAATCGGAAGGTCATTATCCACGGTTTTCGGAATGCCAAGGCACTGCACAGGAAACCCTAACTGCTTTGAAATCTGTGAAACCTTATGCGCTGTATCCATAGAATCATTACCACCGTTATAGAAGAAATAACCAATGTTATGCGCTTTAAAAACTTCAATGAGGCGTTCATACTCCGCACGATTTTCGTCGATACCTTTCAGTTTATAGCGTGCTGTGCCAAATGCGCCGCCCGGCGTATGCCGCAGGAAAGCGATAGTACTGGCAGATTCTTTATTGGTGTCGATCATGTCTTCCGTTAGTGCGCCAATTATCCCGTTGCGTCCCGCATAGACATTTGCAATTTTTTTCTTATATTTTCGGGCTGTTTCAATAACGCCACAGGCCGTGGTATTGATCACTGCTGTAACGCCGCCAGATTGTGCATAAAATGCATTCATTTTTGTCATTAGTAACAAAACCTCACGCCGAGCCAAGAATGAAGCGAAGAATAACGGAATCAGATCGATGGGTCACCGTATTATCCTCATCTCAAAAATTGATTTAATTCACAAATTCTAATAGCGTACCCGCCCTCAGCTAGCTGGTATACAAGATATTAAGCATATGCGTATCGTTTTGTTGGGCGCTCCTGGGTCAGGAAAGGGCACACAGGCTAAGAGGCTGATGCAGGAGCGCGGAGTTTCCCATATCTCTACGGGTGATATGCTGCGCGCTGCAGCAGAAGCTGGTAGTCGCTTCGGACAGCAGGCAAAAGATGTTATGGACGCGGGACAGCTTGTGTCTGACACTTTGATGCTCGGAATAATTAGTGAGAGATTGGCGGAGCCAGACGCACAAACAGGGTTCATCCTGGATGGGTTTCCGAGGACGCGAAAACAAGCTTTGGATCTTGATGGCTTACTTCAAGCAAGTAGTCAGTCACTGGACGCGGCGGTATTAATGAATTTGGATTTTGAGGTACTAATTCGACGCCTAACTGGTCGTCGCACCTGTTCTATAACGGGTCGACTCCTTAATATCTATTTTTCTCCACCGGAGGAATTAGAGGAATGCATAAATTCTGGCGGTGAACTTCTTCAGCGTGAGGATGACAATGAGGAAACAATACGGTATCGCCTGGATGTTTATCGCCAGCAAACTGAGCCTTTGATAGACTTTTACCAAGAGCAGAATAAATTGAAGATCGTTAATGCGGAAGGAAAGATTGACGAGGTATACAGTCGTCTTCTAGCTATTCTAAAGTAACTCGAGCAACTGCTTCCCGATTATTTTTTCCCGCCAACCATGAAACACGCGTGATTTTCGATTTCCAACGACCGCTGCTGATAATTCCTTTTTTGGTGCAATAATTTCTGCTGCAATGCCTAGACTGTGTGCAATGGTCACAACCTTGCGCTTCATTTCCTTAAGTGTGGCTCGTTGTTTCTCATTCAGTCGAGTGGGACGTTGGGAGGCTAGTTGACTCGGTTCAGCCCGTTCGATTATTTGTAGGAAATATTTACCTGATCGCTGGACGAGTTTTTCTGGCATTTTGTCAATGCGAGCTAAACTGGCCATTGAATCGGGTAAACCGACTGCAATGTTTAATAGCAGTCGATCAGAAATAACCCATTTCCTGGGTTTATTGGTCTTAATGGCTTCTTCTTCCCGCCAGGTTGCAAGATTTTTCGCTACTGCAAAAGGCTTGCCCTGTAGTTTACGTGCACCTTTCAGACGCTCGATAGCTGCGGCTGGGTCAGTTTGATATAGGGAAGCATCTAACAAGTATTGTGAGTCTTCCAGGGCCCAATCGAAGCGCCCGATCGACTTAAGTTTCTCCGCGAGACTTTCATAGGCCGGCAATAGGTAGTGAACATCTTCAGCTGCATACTTTAACAAGGCTTCGGACAATGGCCTCTTGGACCAATCTGCGCGTGTGTATGCTTTATCAAGGTTGACATTAAACAGTTGCTTTACGAGTCCGGCATATCCGACTTGCGCTGGAAAACCAAGCATTGCAGCTGCGATTTGCGTATCAAAAACTTTATCGGGTAATCGATTTGAAGCCTCAAATACTATCTCAAGATCTTGTCGTGCGGCATGCAGAATCCATTCGTATTTCATCAGCTCCCGCAAAAAGTTGTCTGCTGCGGATGCGGAAAGTGGATCTATGCAGATTGTCCCCGAACTTGTTGCTACCTGCACCAAGCAAAGTTTTGCGTAGTATGTGCGCTCCCGCAAGAATTCTGTGTCCACGCCGATTCGTGTTGTTGCCTCCGGGATAATTAAGCGACTGCTGTTATCCGATAGGTTAATCAACTCATAATTAGTCATGATTGAATTTACTCAGGTCTACGAATAAAGGGGCGGACGTGAGATGATATAAATTGGTCATCTATATATTGTGACAGAACGTTGCAGCTTCTTCTCCGCACTATCTTAAACATCATCCGGTTGAAAAAAGGGCCGGAGGATGTTCCGCATTCTATTTTTGTTCTTATATTCGCTGTCGGTCTTTTGATATTCGCGTTGTTTGCTTCCGAGGCCCTCATGCAGCAATCGCCTGAGGGCAGCGTCACATTATCAATTGTAGTAAGTTTTTTTGGTTACTTGATTTACTGGCTCGTGCTGTTTGCGACCGGTTTTAAGCATAGGTTTTTACCGACCGTATCCTGCATCATCGCTTGTGGCTCTGTTCTTACGATTCTAACAGTAGCAGTTTTTATGCTCTTGAAACCGGTTCTTGGTAATGGGGCTTCAATACTTGCTTGGCTAATACTAATGTGGGCTATACCCGTAAAGGGCCATATTATTGCGAGGGCGATTGAGCAGCACTGGTACATTGGTATTACGATCGCTTTTATAGTTTATATCGTTCAGCGCGTTATTTATGAGGCGCTGACTACGTATCAGGTCAACTAGAGTATGCACATACATATACTAGGCATTTGCGGAACGTTTATGGGTGGAATTGCTGCCCTCGCGAAGGCAGCCGGGCATCAGGTCACAGGGTGCGATGACAATACGTATCCACCTATGAGCAATCAGCTGAAAAGTTTGGGAATTGATATAACCCACGGGTACGATCCTTCCCAGATAGATAAAGTGCCTGACTGCATTATTGTTGGTAACGCGATGAGCCGTGGTAATCCAGTTGTCGAATCGATGCTGGATAGTAATATTCCATATTGTTCGGGCCCACAGTGGCTGGCAGAAAATGTTCTCCGAGATCGTCATGTCATAGCTATAGCAGGGACACATGGCAAGACTACTGTATCTAGTATTTTGACTTGGATACTAGAGGATGCGGGACTCGATCCAGGTTTTCTTATAGGAGGCATCCCGGTTAACTTCGGGCAGTCAGCGCGGCTTGGAACGTCCAAGTATTTCATCATTGAGGCGGACGAGTACGATACGGCATTTTTCGATAAGCGGGCAAAGTTTGTTCATTATGGGCCACAGACGCTTGTTCTAAATAATCTAGAATTTGATCATGCTGATATCTATGCAGACCTTGATGCAATTGTTTGGCAATTCCACCAGCTGTTGAGAACTATTCCGGGAAATGGCCGGGTTATTATTAATAGTGATGATGTCAATTTGCCCAAAGTTATTGAACAGGGTTGTTGGACCCCAGTTGAGAAATTTAGCGTAAGAGAGGAGGCCGATTGGACGGGCAAATTGGTCGATGACCGCGGTGCTCGGATTTCGATTTCGTCTGAAAACTCCGAAACTGGTGAGTGTGGTTGGCGAATGAGTGGCATACACAATCTTGAAAATGCGCTCGCCGCAGTGGCCGCTTCAAGTTCGGCTGGGGTATCGCTTGCCGGAGCGATGGATTCCATATCTAGGTTTGATGGAGTCAAAAGGAGAATGGAGCGCACGGCCACTATTAAAGATATCGCTATATATGATGATTTTGCCCATCATCCAACAGCTATCAAACTCTCCATTGATGGATTTAAACAGCGCAGCCCATCGAATCGTATTATTGTTGCTTTAGAACCACGATCTAACACGATGAAAAAGGGTATCCATAAGGATTTGCTTGCTGGTTCTCTAAAAAATGCTGATCTTGTTTTTATTTACCGTCCGAAGGACGTGGATGAATCTTTCGATTTATGTTTTACGGAATTAGGGGATCGTGTGCAGATCAATAATGATTACGACGAACTCGTAAAAAATATGAGGAATAAGTTGCTGCAGGGTGACCGAGTTATTTTCATGAGTAATGGCAGCTTCGGCGCATCTAGACAGAAACTGACAATGGCTTTGCAGGGACGCCGCTAGCGAGATTGCTTGGAGGTTTGGATGAAAACACCCTTATTCCCACTGCGAACTGTCCTTTATCCTGGTGGTCCGTTGCCACTTAGAATTTTTGAATCACGATATTTGGACATGATCAGCCGTTCAATGAAAAGAGACGAACCATTTGGTGTTTTGCTAATTCGTGATGGCAGCGAAATTGGTCGCGCAAAGACCTACAGCATAGGGACGCTGGCAAAAATTATTGATTGGTATCAAGGTAGCGACGGCGTTCTCGGAGTAACCGCTATAGGCACTACTCGTTTTCGGTGTACCTCGGAATGGCGACAGGCAGATGATCTACTTATGGGTGATATTGAATTGTTGATTGAGCCACCTGCATGCGTTTTGCCGGAGGAGCATGGGCCTTTAGCAGATATTCTGGAACGAGTTATCGATGATTTAGACCGTTTATATGCTGGGCTAGATAAACACTATAACGATGCTGGCTGGGTTAGCTACCGCTTAGCTGAAATTTTACCGATTAGTCCTGATGAAAAACAGGTACTGCTTGAGACTGATGACCCAATTAAAAGACTCGAATCCATGCAACACGCTATCCAATTTGTTCGTTCGAACCAGCCTCTACCAACTTAAAGAGTGCACATGACTGCAGCGGCAGCATCTAGGGTCTTTTCAATTTCGTTTTCACCATGTGCTGCTGAGATAAATCCCGCTTCAAATGCTGATGGGGCTAAATAAATACCATTGTTTAGCATACCGTGGAAAAATTTTTGGAATCGTTGAATATTAGCATTAGCTACTTGGTTAAAATGCCGCACTGGGGACTCTTCGGTAAAAACAAATCCAAACATGCCGCCCATATATTCATGAGCAAAAGGGATACCGGAGTCAGCCGCGATGTCCGACAGGCCGCCTATTAATTTCTTTGTATTAGCCTCAAGTGAATCGAAAAAGCCAACTTTTCCAATTTGTTCAAGTGTGGCTAAACCAGCAGCCATTGCAAGTGGGTTCCCCGAAAGTGTACCAGCCTGGTAGACAGGCCCATCAGGAGACAGTTCGGACATTATATCTTTGCGACCACCGAAAGCCGCAGCCGGAAGTCCGCCGCCTACAATCTTGCCGATGGTTGTTAAATCTGGTGCGATGTCATAAATCGATTGTGCACCCCCTTTTGCCACCCTGAAGCCTGTCATTACTTCGTCTAATATTAGTAATGCATTGTAGTTAGAGCAGCACTCGCGAAGAGTTTCCAAAAAACCTTTTACTGGCGGGACCATATTCATGTTGCCAGCGATCGGTTCGACGATGACGCAGGCAATTTGATCGCCAAGTGCTCTAAAAGCCCGTTGAACTTCATCAATATCATTAAAATTTAGAGTAATAGTATGTTCTGCAAGACTAGCCGGCACTCCGGGGGAACTGGGTGTGCCGAGTGTAAGGGCACCCGATCCCGCCTTAATTAATAGTGAGTCGGAATGACCGTGATAGCATCCTTCGAACTTGATGATTTTTTCTCGCTTGGTAAATGCACGTGCCAGACGAATGGCGCTCATTGTTGCTTCAGTTCCCGAACTGACCATTCTAAGGCGTTCAATCGATGGCATGTATTCAGACACTTTCTGGGCTAGTCTTGTTTCGATTTCTGTAGGAGCCCCGAAACTTAAGCCTAATTCGGCTGCTGATTTTACGGCTTTCAAAACAAAAGGGTCGGCATGGCCCAGAATCATTGGACCCCATGAGGCCACGTAATCAATTAGTTGTCTGCCATCCGCTGTTTCCAGCCAAGCACCTTTAGCGCTGCGAATGAATACTGGCTCACCGCCCACACCAGCAAAAGCTCTAACTGGTGAATTTACACCACCCGATATATATTTCTTGGCCTCCGTAAAATGACTCATTGTTTCTCCTGAATGACCCTGAGATGCTGGCGTGTAGCCGAATAACAGGCTAATAATTCTGAAAGTTTAGGTTTGCTTCATACCCAGATTACCTTGGTCTCGATGGTACCGTTTGTATGCAGATCGATCAGGCGATATCCTGGCGGTTTTTCGTCTATCGCGAAGGTAGCCTTGAGCGGTTTGAATTGCGCACAGGTCGACGGTGTTCCGATTACCCTAACCTGATCTACTATTCGGTCAAATTCTTGGTGCACGTGTCCAAATATTGCGGTGCGAACCTTCCCCGAGGCTGTGATGGCCTGCCAGAAATCTTCTGAGTTATTTAAGCCCATCTGGTCCAGCCATTCGCTATTCATTGGCAGCGGAGGGTGGTGAAGGAGAATAGCAACATTTTCGGCGTTAGTTCGCGAAAGCTGGCATCGCAACGCATTAAGCCTTTCTGGGGAGATAAACCCGCCTGATTTCCCATCAACACAGCTATCTATACCCGTAATTAGCCAGTTTCCATGATACACAGAAGGGCAGTAGTGAAATTGATCCGCTGATAGCAGTTTTTGCATGACAAGTTTTATATCGTGGTTGCCGGGCACACAATAAATAGGTAAACCGAGTACTTTTGTTAGTTCTTTAAACCGGATATAAGCGGCCTTTGAGTCGTCTTGAATCAGGTCGCCAGTTACTATGATGGCATTCGCGTGATATTTGCGATCCCGAATATGTTTGATGACGGTGGATAATGTTTCGTAAGTTATAGTGCCGTGCAGAGCAGCCTCACTATCCTCAAAAAGATGGTGGTCAGTAAGGTGGAGAAGCCGAACGGTTGGGTGTATCGCCATTCAGTTCAATATCAATAGCGATAATAATCAGGCTTGTACGGACCCTCTTTGTCTACGCCAATATAATCTGCCTGTTCGTCTGAAAGCCTTGTCAATTTTGCACCAATACGATCAAGGTGAAGTCTTGCAACTTTTTCATCAAGGTGCTTTGGAAGCACATACACTTCATTTTTATATTGGTCGCCATGCTGCCATAGTTCTATTTGCGCTAAAACTTGGTTTGTGAACGAATTGGACATCACAAAACTCGGATGCCCCGTCGCACAGCCGAGATTTACTAGACGACCTTCAGCCAGCAAGATAATGCGTTTGCCATCCGGAAATACTACGTGGTCGACCTGTGCTTTAATATTTTCCCACTTATATTTTTGGAGGTAGGCGACATCAATCTCATTATCAAAATGCCCAATATTGCAGAGAATTGACTGATCTTTCATTTGCTCTAGATGGTTACCATTTACAACGTTATAGTTGCCCGTCGCCGTAACAACAATGTCCGCTTGGCCGCAGACTTCGTCAAAGTTAACAACTCTGTACCCTTCCATCGCAGCTTGAAGAGCGTTAATTGGATCAATCTCGGTTATCCAGACTGTCGCGCCGAGACCTCTAAGCGATTGTGCCGATCCCTTTCCAACATCGCCAAAGCCACAGACTATAGCGATTTTTCCTGCAATCATTACGTCAGTGGCGCGTTTGATGCCATCAACCAGTGATTCGCGACAGCCATATAAATTGTCAAACTTGGATTTTGTTACTGAGTCGTTAACATTGAAAGCCGAGCATTTGAGTGTACCATCGTTTTGCATATCATAAAGACGCTTGACGCCGGTTGTAGTTTCTTCTGAAAGACCTTTTATGTTATTCATAAGCTCTGGGTACTTTTCATGCATAACAAGTGTCAGGTCTCCACCATCATCCAAAATCATGTTGGGCGTCCAACCGTCTGGTCCATTAATTGTCTGCTCCACACACCACCAATATTCTTCTTCTGACTCTCCTTTCCAGGCAAATACTGGGACGCCTGATGCAGCAATAGCTGCCGCCGCATGATCTTGTGTTGAAAATATATTGCAGGACGACCATCGAATATCTGCACCAAGTTCCGCTAATGTTTCTATAAGGACTGCTGTCTGGATTGTCATGTGCAGACAGCCCACCAGTCGCACACCTTCGAGTGGTTTCTGGGCACTATATTCCTCACGTAGGGCCATTAATCCAGGCATCTCGGTTTCAGCGATTGTTATTTCTTTGCGGCCCCAGTCCGCTAAAGAAATATCTTTTACTTTGTAGTCCTGCTTTTTAATTGCAATGGGCTCACTGCTCATTGGCTTCTCCTGGCAATGGTCGTTATTGGGATGTTAATGCGTCACGCAGAATTCCTGCTTTGTCAGTTTTTTCCCAACTCAGATCGATATCGGACCGTCCGAAAGCACCGTATGCTGCTGTCGGTTTATAAATTGGGCGAATTAGGTCGAGCATTTTTAATATTCCGTATGGACGTAAGTCGAAATTATCGCGCACCAACGCGGTAAGTTGTTCTTCGTCTATTTTACCTGTACCGAAGGTGTACACGCTTATCGATGTTGGTTCAGCAACTCCGATAGCATATGAAACTTGGATTTCACAGCGGTCGGCAAGGCCTGCCGCAACTATATTTTTAGCGACGTAACGACACGCATAAGCGGCAGACCTATCAACTTTCGAGGGATCCTTGCCTGAAAATGCACCTCCACCATGTCGCGCTGCGCCACCATATGTGTCAACGATTATTTTGCGTCCGGTTAAACCACAATCTCCCATCGGCCCTCCAGTAACAAATCGACCTGTTGGGTTTATGTGAAACTGGGTGTCTTCTGTTATCCATTCCCTGGGAAGAACAGGATTGATGATTTCATCCATCACTCCTTCCCGGATTTCTTTTAGGTCGACGTTCGCGTTGTGCTGCGTTGACAGAACTACGGCGTCTATTCCAACCGGCTTATTCTCTTCGTAGATGAAGGTGACCTGACTTTTCGCATCTGGCCTTAGCCAGGAAAGTTTTCCCTGTTTTCTAATCTCGGCCTGCTTGCGAACCAGTAAATGAGAATAAGCGATGGGTGCCGGCATAAGCACCTCTGTTTCATTAGTTGCATAGCCGAACATAAGACCTTGGTCTCCGGCGCCTTGCGACTCGGGCTCCTCTCTATCGACACCCTGCCGAATATCCGGGGATTGTTTGCCCAACGCATTAAGCACCGCACAGGAGGTCCCATCGAAACCAAGGTCAGAGTGGTCATAGCCGATATCTAGAACTGTACTTCGAACAAGGTCTTCCACATTTACAGTAGCTTCGGTAAATATTTCTCCGGCCACCATGACCATACCTGTTTTTACTAGTGTTTCAGCCGCCACACGTGCTTTGCTATCTTGTTCTAGTATGGCGTCAAGCACAGCGTCAGAGATCTGGTCAGCCATCTTGTCTGGATGTCCCTCCGACACAGATTCAGAGGTAAATAAATAACTATTGCTCATATGTAATATCTTGTTGTTCTGCCGGGCGGCAATTGTACATTACTCACAGGTTTGCAACACGGTAGATGTAGTAACTTATTAGACTTTTTCAAGTCAAACGCTGTAGCGCTTGCGACACTCTGCTTAAACAGCGAAAATGCGCGGCGTCGGTTATGTGAACTGACCTGTATAAAATTCAGAATTTAACTCATCGATGACTAAAAGACCCAACACTACTATATGACTTTAGAAAACGATCGTCCCAACACCACTAGTCGACCAGACCGAAGAACTCTTGCTAATGCCATTCGTGCCTTGAGTATGGATGCTGTTCAGGCAGCAAATTCAGGACACCCGGGTATGCCAATGGGTATGGCCGATATTGCCGAGGTCTTGTGGAATGATTATTTAAAGCATAATCCAAAAAATCCTGAGTGGCATGATAGGGATCGATTCGTGCTTTCTAATGGTCACGGATCCATGCTTTTATACAGTTTGTTGCACCTCTCTGGTTACCGGCTATCAATGGAGGAAATCCGAAATTTTAGGCAATTCGGCCGACACACGGCTGGTCATCCAGAGCGCGAACCTACATTGGGAATTGAGACAACCACGGGGCCATTAGGTCAGGGGATTAGTAACGCGGTCGGTATGGCGCTGGCCGAAAAAATCCTGAGTCAGCAATTCAATCGTGACGGTCTCGATATTGTTGACCATCGTACATGGGTTTTTGTAGGTGACGGATGTTTGATGGAGGGAATTTCACACGAAGCTTG
Organism: uncultured Woeseia sp.; assembly: GCA_913031125.1. GTDB lineage: Bacteria > Pseudomonadota > Gammaproteobacteria > Steroidobacterales > Woeseiaceae > SZUA-117. The sequence goes on from CAJWFK010000006.1 coordinate 55,565, forward strand.
TTCTCTCGCGGGAACACTGAAACTCGGTAAACTGATTTGCCTATACGACGACAATGGTATATCGATCGATGGTGAGACTTCAGGGTGGTTTACTGATGATAGCCGGAAACGATTCGAGTCATATGGTTGGCATGTCGTTGACGAAGTAGATGGCCATGATAGTAGTAAAATCGCGTCGGCTATAGAAGGTGCTATGGCGGAAACCGAGAGGCCCTCTTTAATATGTTGTAAGACTGTCATAGGGTTCGGTTCTCCAAACAAGCAGGGCACGGCAAGTACGCATGGCGCGCCCTTGGGGGATATTGAGATTGCGAACGTGCGTAAGGAAATTGGCTGGCCCCATGAACCTTTTGAAATACCATCGGAGGTGGCGGATAGCTGGAATGCTGTCGACAGAGGCACTGACGCAGAGGATTCATGGAACGATCTGTGGAATGTATACCGACGAACGTATCCAGATCTTGCCGATGAGTTTACTCGACGAATGGGCGGTGAACTTCCCGTGGATTGGACCGACTTCGCCGACAACGCGATTGCAGAAATAAATGACTCTGGTGTAGATATGGCAACGCGTAAGGCGTCACTGCTGGCCTTAAATAGCTTTGCGCCTGCACTACCTGAAATGGTCGGTGGGTCTGCTGACTTAACAGGTTCTAACCTTACAAAGCATGATGGATCCACTGTGATCAGTGGTGACGATGCCTCAGGCAATTATGTCTACTTTGGGGTCCGTGAATTTGGTATGGCGGCGATATGCAATGGATTGGGTCTTCACGGCGGCGTCATGCCGTATTCCGGTACCTTCCTCGTTTTTTCCGACTACTCGAGGAACGCATTGAGGATGGCCGCACTTATGGAAGTGCAAAATATTTGTGTGTTTACCCATGATTCAATTGGATTAGGCGAAGATGGTCCAACCCATCAGCCGATCGAGCATACTGCGAGCCTAAGAATTATGCCTAATATGCGGGTTTGGAGGCCCTGTGATGCCGTTGAAACCGCGGTGGCCTGGCGCGATGCCATTGAACGTAAAGAAGGTCCGACCAGCTTAATTTTGACACGGCAAGGATTACCTCATCAATCAAGAACTATCGAACAAATGAAGAATATACGTTCCGGCGGCTATATTCTTCGCGATTCGGATGAGTTACCCGAACTGATTTTAATAGCAACTGGCTCCGAAATTTCTTTGGCAGTTAATGTTGCTGAAGAGCTCATGTCAGCTGGCTCGAAGGTGCGCGTGGTGTCAATGCCCTGTACACATTTGTTTGATCAGCAAAACGAGGAATACAAGGAGGCTATATTGCCATCCAGTGTTACGGCCCGTATTGCGGTTGAGGCTGGTGTGAGCGATGGCTGGTGGAAGTATGTGGGAGCTCGCGGTCGAATTATAGGCATGAACAGTTTCGGGGCGTCGGCACCCGCCGGGGAGCTATTTGAGCACTTCGGATTTTCTCACGACAATTTGCTTAACAATGCTAAAGATATACTCGGGCTGTAATACTACAACAGGAGATCAAGATGACTATCAAGGTCGGTATTAATGGGTATGGACGAATTGGCCGCATGGTATTGCGGGCTCACTTTGAGAATAAGAACCCCCATGATATTGAGATTGTTGCCGTTAACGATTTAGGTGACGCGCAAACGAATGCGCTTCTGACGCAACGCGATACTGCTCATGGGCGCTTCCCAGGCACCGTAAAGGTTCATGGGGACAACATGCTTGTAAATGGTAAAAATATTAGGGTGCTGGCAGAGCGTGATCCTGCAAAGCTGCCATGGGGTGAAATGGGCGTAGATGTAGTGTACGAATGTACAGGTCTTTTTCGAAGTAAAGAAGCGGCGGAAAAACATATTGAAGGTGGTGCTAGCAAGGTAATCATCTCGGCACCTGGAAATGGGGTCGATGCGACAATAGTTTTTGGTGTGAATCACCATACCCTGAAAAGTAGTGATTCTGTAATTTCAAATGCCTCATGCACAACTAATTGTCTTGCCCCGTTAGTAAAGCCTCTTCATGAAAAGATAGGCGTACAACACGGTCTTATGACAACTATTCATGCCTATACCAATGATCAGGTGCTGACTGACGTGTTTCATAAAGATTTGCGCCGTGCGCGATCAGCTTCAATGTCTCAAATACCTACGAAGACTGGTGCTGCAGCTGCGGTAGGCCTTGTTCTGCCGGAGTTAGCTGGAAAACTTGATGGATTTTCGATGCGAGTTCCGACGATAAATGTTTCAGCTGTTGATCTGAGTTTTATTGCTGATAGAGATACTAGCGTTGAAGAGATAAATGACATTATGAAAGAGGCGAGTGAAGGAGAGCTGGCCGGCGTTCTTGCATACAACGAGGAGCCACTAGTTTCCGTTGATTTCAACCACGATCCCGCTTCGTCGACATACGATGCTGGTCTGACACGAGTAATGCAGGGAAATCTCGTCAAAGTTATTTCTTGGTATGACAATGAGTGGGGGTTTTCTAATCGCATGCTCGATACGACGGTAGCCTTGATGAATGCAGCATAAAAATATTTTCGGCGAGGCTCATGTCGGTTATCAATATGGAAGAAATTGATCTCGCGGGGAAACGGGTCCTAATTCGCGAAGATCTTAATGTTCCGTTTACTGACGGCAAAATAGCTAACGATGCCCGTATGCGTGCGGCTTTACCTACCATACGTCGAGTAGCTGGGGCGGGGGCGGCTGTTATCCTGATGTCCCATCTGGGACGGCCCATCGAGGGGGAGTTTGATGAACGATATTCCCTTGCTCCTATAGCCATCCGCTTATCTGAATTACTAGACAAAAAAATAAATTTTGTAGAGGACTGGTTAGATGGTTTTGACATGCAGCCTGGCGAGATTGTGCTACTGGAGAATGTCCGGTTCAATAAGGGAGAGAAGAACTGCGACGACGAATTGTCTAAAAAAATGGCATCTTTGTGCGACGTTTTTGTTATGGACGCATTTGGTACTGCCCACCGGAAACAGGCAAGTACTTATGGGGTGGCAAAGTATGCGAGGGTCGCCTGCGCTGGTCCTTTGTTAAAAAAAGAACTCGAAGCTTTAGGGCTTGCATTCGAAAATCCGCAAAGGCCAATGATTGCAATAGTTGGGGGGTCGAAAGTGTCAACGAAGCTCACTGTGCTAGAGACACTAAAGACTGTAGTTGATCAGCTTATTGTTGGAGGAGGAATCGCTAATACTTTTATCGCTGGAGCAGGACACAATGTTGGCAAGTCTCTCTATGAAGCGAATATGGTTGATACTGCGCGGTTATTAAGCATTAAAGGGTTGGAAGGAGCCGCAATTCCGATGCCCTCTGACGTTGTCGTCGGCGACGTGTTCTCAGCACAAGCGTCTGCAACGATTAAAGACATATGTGATGTTGATAGCAATGACTTAATTCTAGATATTGGTCCGAAAACCTCAGCATACTTTGCCTCCTTAATTAAGAATGCTGGGACAATAATTTGGAATGGGCCTCTTGGTGTTTTTGAATTTGATCAGTTTGGTGCTGGTACTAGGGTGGTAGCGGAAGCAATTGCAGCGAGCAAAGCTTTCTCAATTGCGGGGGGAGGAGACACTCTAGCCGCTGTTGAGAAGTATGATGTCGCTGACGGCCTTTCCTATATTTCGACTGGTGGGGGAGCCTTTCTCGAATTCGCAGAAGGTAAAGAGTTACCGGCTATTGAGGTTCTAAAACAACGCGGATCAGGTTAATTTTTCCTGTCGGGGAAGACGGCCTAACGCGGTAACTGCTATTTTTTAATTTACTTTGAAATAATGAAATAGCAGCCAGCTTTTCAGCATTCGTGTGCCATAATCACGTTTATGCAGCGACGTTGTAAAATTGTGGCGACACTCGGGCCTTCAACTGACGATCTAGAAACGCTTCGAAATATGGTTGAAGCCGGACTTGATGTTGCTCGCCTTAACTTTTCCCATGGAAACCGGCAAGAACAAAAGAAACGTTTGCTTAATCTACGCAAAATTGCTGGTGATTGCGGACGCTTTGTTGGAGTAATCGGCGATTTGCAGGGTCCTAAAATTCGGGTGCGCCGGTTTAAGAAAAGTAGTGTACGGCTTAAGAAAGGCAATTCGTTTTTTCTGGATTCTACTTTGGGTGAGGCAGAAGGTTCCAGCAAAGGGGTGAGCGTTGCCCATGACAAAATGCATCTCGATGTAACTGTTGGTGACAGGCTGCTTCTAAATGATGGTCAGATTAAACTCGAAGTAGAGAGCCTTGAGGGGACACGCGTCAATACAACTATTTTAATTGGTGGTGTTATCTCTGACCACAAAGGAATCAATCGCGAGGGTGGTGGATTATCTGCTGATGCACTGACAGACAAAGATAAGGCTGATATAAAATTTGCTGCGGAAGTAGGGATGGATTTTATTGCGATTTCATTTGTGCGTAATGCTGGTGATGTGCATGAAGCGCGAAAATTAATGGAGAATGCTGGGGGATCGGGGAAAATTATCGCTAAGATCGAACGCGCAGAAGCCTTGGAATGCATAGACGAAATTATTGATGCTTCAGATGCGGTAATGGTTGCGCGCGGGGACCTTGGAGTTGAGATGGGTTATGCCGAGCTTACAGGCAAGCAGAAACAAATTATCAAAAAAACAACCTTTAACAACAAGATAGTCATCACCGCCACACAAATGATGGAGTCAATGATTGAGAACCCAGTCCCAACGAGGGCTGAAGTGTCAGATGTTGCAAATGCTGTTATGGATGGGACTGATGCCGTGATGTTGTCGGCCGAGACTGCGGTCGGAAAATATCCGGTTTCTGTCATCGAAGCTATGAGCGAAGTCTGCATTGGCGCAGAAAAACATATTCAGACTCGCCCACGAACGACCCATAGGGCTGATGATCGATTTAGTGCAATAGATGAGGCTATCGCAATGGCGGTTATGCATACAGCTAATCACCTTAAAGTTAAGGCGATTATAGCTCTGACGGAAACCGGTACAACGACTCTTTGGATGTCCCGTGCGCGTTCTGATATTCCCATTTATGCATTTACACCGCATGATGAGACTAGCCGCCGTGTCACCCTTTACCGCGGGGTATATCCTGTGTCATTTACAATTCAGGAGTCGGATCGGCGTGCCTTATATCGTGACATTTTCTCGACACTTTTACAGCACAAGCTGGTTGAGGAGGGTGATCGTGTGATATTTACTAAAGGCGATTTGGATGGCGTTTCTGGTGGTACTAACTCCATGCAAATTGTTGAGGTTAATACATCGGCTTAAACGAAGTTTGAAATCAGCTTACTGACTTTCTAGACAGCGATTATTGAGGCTTACCTACCGTATTCGGAAAATTTAATAGTTTGGAAGGTTGTCGCTATAAATTAAATTTTTATATCACTTGTGCCGGAAGGTGTGAGCAAAGATACTTGTAACTATGAATACCAAGAAATTCTCTAGTACTAAAACCTATGTCGCAACCGATGATTTACTCATGGCTGTAAATGCTGCTGTTACCCTTGAGCGGCCGATTCTAATAAAAGGTGAGCCTGGTACTGGGAAAACACAGCTTGCTATCGAAATCGCAAATGTGCTGAATTGTCCTCTATTCGAGTGGCATATTAAATCGACAACTAAGGCGCAACAGGGACTCTACGATTACGATGCTGTTGCAAGGTTGCGGGACTCGCAGTTAGGCGATGATCGTGTCCATGATATCGCCAATTACATTGTGCAGGGTAAGCTTTGGGAAGCATTTGTGAGTGCTGAACAGCCGGTACTTTTGATAGATGAAATTGATAAGGCAGACATAGAGTTTCCGAATGATTTGTTACAAGAGCTAGATCGTATGGAATTTTTAGTATACGAGACTAAGCAGGTTATCAAAGCCAAGCAGCGTCCCATCGTCGTTATTACGAGTAATAATGAGAAAGAACTTCCTGACGCATTCCTGCGGCGCTGTTTTTTTCATTACATAAAATTTCCAGATAAAGCAACTATGCGCAAGATAATTGCAGTACATTATCCTGACATCAAGAAAATCCTTCTCCGTGAAGCGTTAGAGACTTTCTACAAAGTACGAGAAGTACCTGGCCTCAAAAAAAAGCCGTCAACATCTGAATTACTCGATTGGATAAAATTGCTCGTTGCTGAAGATATCTCCGCACAAGCCCTTCGTGAAGCAGATCCTAGAAAAGCCATACCGCCACTTTATGGTGCCCTATTAAAGAATGAGCAAGATGTACATTTGTTCGAACAACTTGTGTTCTTAGATAGGCGGAATCCACAGTAGTAGCTGATGTTTGTTGAGTTTTTTTTTATGCTGAGGGACGGTGGCATGAAGCCCTCTATTACCGAACTCCTTACATTGCTGGAAGCTATGGAACGAGGTATTCACGGCGATAGCGTTGAGGAGTTCTATTACTTAGCTCGGTCTTGTCTTGTAAAAGATGAGTCACAATTTGATCGCTTCGATCAAATATTTGGAGCCCACTTTCATGGTATTGAACAGGCAATTAAGGATTTATCCACAGAGCTCCCTGATGACTGGCTGCGTAAACAGGCTGAGTTGCTTCTAACTGAAGAAGAGCGTGAAAAAATAAAAGCTTTGGGCGGGTTTGATCAGTTAATGAAAGCGTTAGAGGATAGACTGAAGGATCAGCAGGGTAGGCACCAAGGAGGTAGTAAGTGGATTGGCACCGCTGGTACTTCGCCATTTGGGGCTTATGGCTACAACCCGGAAGGGGTCCGAATTGGACAGCAGGGCTCACGCAATCGCAGGGCAACCAAGGTGTGGGATCGTCGTGAATATCGTAATCTTGACGACACTCTGGAATTAGGAACTCGTAACCTTAAGATTGCGCTAAGGAAGCTTCGAAAGTTTGCTCGTCAAGGTGCAGCTGACCAGCTGGATCTACCAGATACAATCGATAAAACGGCGCGTAATGCAGGGATGTTAGATCTTCGTATGGTTCCGGAGCGTCATAATGCCGTCAAGGTTCTACTGTGTTTGGATATTGGTGGCTCAATGGATGATCATGTTCGTGTTTGCGAAGAGCTCTTTTCCGCGGCCCGTAACGAATTTAAGCACCTAGAGTATTTCTACTTTCACAATTTTATTTATGAAAGTTTGTGGAAGGATAATAAGCGTCGCCATGCGGAACGAATCCCGACGATGGAGTTAACGCATAAATATGGACCGGAATACAAGCTTGTATTTGTTGGCGATGCGACCATGAGTCCTTACGAAATTGTTTATGCAGGTGGAAGTGTGGAGCATTGGAATGAAGAGCCTGGGGCAGTTTGGATCAAGCGCCTCCTAGGAACCTATGGCAAAGCAATTTGGCTTAATCCTGAGCCCCGGCATCGGTGGGATTACACGCCATCCGTTAAACTTACTCAGGAGATTATGGAGAATCGCATGTTTCCACTGACATTGTCTGGAATTGATGACGGTATAAAATCTCTGCAATAGTCACCTACTAATTAAATAAGGGGCAATCTAGAATGTCCTTTTCATTCCACCTTACCGATTTAGTCGCTGGCTTGCAGCGTTTCTAGATCTGCCAGAATTTCGGCTGAATGTGTATCAGGGTTAACTTTTTTGTAATGTTTGGCTACCTTGCCCTCTGGATCAATGAGGAACGTTTCCCGCTTTGCTATCGAAAGTCCCATAAACCGCGATTTAACTCCATAGGCGTCAGCAGTTATACCTTCAGCGTCAGCGAGCAGCGGAAACGGCAAACCATATTTTTCCGAAAATTGTTTATGGGATGCTTCATCATCCATACTGACACCTAAAATTTGGCAGTCGGCTTTTTTAAAAGCGAATATATTGTCCCTAAATTCACAGGCTTCAGTCGTACATCCTGGGGTGTCATCTTTCGGGTAAAAATATAGTGCTATCCATGAGCCTCGGTAGTCTTCGATGGAATGCGGTTGTCCGTCTTGGTCTCTAAGTTCGAATGCAGGGGCTGGTTCTCCTTCCATTGGTTGTTCGGCCACCACCACCTCATTTCCTAATGTGATCAGAAAGAGGATCAACGTTTTAAAAATAAGCTTTTGCATTACTAAACCCCAGTTTAATCAATTGATTAAACTTTTCACGATTGGCATCAATTACAGGCTGACTATAATACGCTAAACACATGAAAGTTGATCAAGATAATTTAAAGACAGGACTGGTATTACCTGGCGGAGGCGCGCGTGGCGCATTTCAGGTTGGTGTACTTAAAGCCATTGCCGAGCTTCTGCCAAATCGATTAGCAAGTCCGTTCTCAATAATTAGTGGGACATCTGCTGGTGCGATTAACTCGGTAGTTCTTGCTACTCAAGCGGAAAGATTTAGTTTAGCAATTGAGCAATTAGAAGACGTCTGGTGTAATTTTCACTGCAATCAAGTTTACCGTACAGATGCTGCAACTATGGTCAGAAGCAGCTTACACTGGTTTGCGGCAATTGTGTTTGGCGGTATGTTTGTAGCTCCTCCAAAATCGTTGCTCAATATTTCCCCACTTCGGTCACTATTAAATTCTAAAGTTCAATTTTCTCGTATCCAATCAGCAATTGATCGTGGTTACTTGCACGCTGTTGCTGTGACAGCTGCGGGCTATGATTCTGCTCGGTCAACTACTTTTTTTCAGTCGAGGTCTGGTATCTCCCCTTGGTTAAGGACTCGTCATGCAGGTGTTCCGTCGCACATAAACACTGACCACTTGATGGCAAGCATTGCCGTCCCAATGATTTTTCCGCCAGTCAATATTAGCGGTGAATATTTTGGTGACGGTGCTATGCGCCAGGCGACACCCCTCAGTCCAGCTATTCATCTAGGAGCTGATCGAATTCTTGTCATTGGTGTGCGTAACGAGGTTGCGTTGACGCCACCAAACCCGGAGGATGCCAAACCATTTCCGAGTTTTAGCCAAATAGCAGGCTACATGCTCGATACTTTGTTTATGGATGGGCTTTACTCCGACCTTGAAAACCTGACTCGTATCAACCAGCTAATGGATTCAGTGTCCACTGACCACCATGGGGATATAATGGGCCGCATGAGGCCAATCGATACGATGGTTGTACTTCCGAGCAAGGACTTTCGCGATGTTGCCCAGACGTGTTTTAAGAATATGCCAAAAACGATGCGCTTTTTGTTACGCGGATTAGGAAGTGACGGTGAAAAAGAAGATCGATTGTTGAGTTTTTTATTATTTGAACAAGCGTATACGAGAGAACTCGTTGAGCTTGGTTACAATGATGCGATGCAGGTAAAAGCTCAACTTGTTGACTTTGTGACAGGTCAAGAAGTCCCGCGGTTATTTGCCCCGTCTTGGGTAGAAAAGGACCTAAGCATGTTCCAATAATAATTAATGCTCGACCTGTTTTTTAGATTTGCTAATTAATACTGCTCGATGGGGGCCAAGACTTCAGCAGTATAGATAATGTTTGATGATGGTAATTAAAGCCAGTTACATTAAAAAGCGAGCCCTAAGTTCAGAAAAGACATTACCCGATAACATCTGGTAGAGCTAAAATTCAGCCTTATTGACCGGTAATCACACTCGTCTAACTTTTGTCAGAGTAATCGCTTACGTGGTGCCCAAGTTCATTATGCCTTGTGTGTACCAATTCATTCAGATTTGTCAACTCGGCCGCAAGTTTCTCGGTCATGCACACTGACCGGTGTTGTCCGCCAGTACAGCCTAAAGCAATTGTAAGATAGCTACGATTACTAATTAGATACTCGGGGATCCAGCGTTTTAGAAAAACCATAATATCTTCATACATTGTGTTGAAATTCTTTTGTGCCTCAAGAAAATTTACTACCTCTATATCTAGGCCTGTTAGGGGTCGAAGTGTCGGGTCCCAATATGGGTTTGGTAGGCACCGGAGATCAAATACAAAATCAGCGTCGGCAGGAATGCCGTGCTTAAAGCCGAATGATTGCAACAAGATTGATAGTTCTTTTTGTTGGCGCCGATTAACTCGAAACTTTATGGCGTCCGCTAGTTCATAAATGCTGGTGCGCGACGAATCAACGATGAGATCTGCTGCATTGATTATCGGACCAAGTAATTCACGTTCTTGCTGAATTGCGGATCGCAGCTCCAATGCTGCGTTGGCAAGGGGGTGTTTTCGCCGAGTTTCGCTATATCTTTTTAGTAGCACCGCCTCTTCTGCTTGGAGAAAGATTAGATCAGTCTGGATACCTGCTGCTCTAATTTCTGTTAGGAGCTTAGGTAGCGCTTGCAGATCCTCGTGCCGATTGCGTGCGTCGACGCCAACAGCAATATGATTTGACGTGGTTTTACCTGATTGAGTGAGGTCATCAAGCAGCGCTCGTAATAAGCTTGCTGGCATATTATCGATGCAATAATAACCAAAATCCTCTAAGGCATGCAGAGCGATAGTTTTGCCTGATCCAGATAGCCCACTGATCACAATTAATCGTTTGGTTTTCTTTTCCTTTGTCATTTTTTCTGAGTAGGCTTGAGTTTAAACATTAGCTGCACGACATTGCTCCAGTTATTGCTCTTTTAATCGAATATTAGGTTTTACATGCTAGCTATATTTTGTTTCTGAATTGCTGTTTCATTGTGTTGTTCTGTCTTATTGTGCCGTTTGATTTCGTTTAGTTACTTTTCTCTCGCTTGATGAAGGAATTCTCATTGCTTCCCTGTATTTTGCGACAGTCCGCCGTGCAACTGTGATTCCTTCCTTCGCCAAAAGAACTGTTATTTTGTTATCGCTTAATGGTTTTTCAACATTCTCTGCGCTTATCAGCTTGCGTATTTTTGCGCGAACCGAGATAGATGATTGATCTTCTCCAAGCGCTGTCGATAGGTGGCTTGAAAAAAAGTATTTGAATTCGAAAATTCCTCGGGGCGTATGCATGTATTTGTTTGAGGTAACACGGGATATTGTCGATTCGTGCATCCCGATTGATTCTGCAATGTTTCTCAGAATTAGCGGCTTCATTGATTCGTCGCCATGATCAAGGAATTCGTGTTGTCGGGAGACAATGCAATTCGCAACCTTTAGAAGCGTCTCATTACGAATTTCAAGACTTCGCATTAGCCAGCGAGCTTCCTGCAGTTGCGTGCGCAATTCAGCATGATCACGACTCTCCTGAATTGATTTTGCATATTGCTGATTTATTGACAATTGTGGAATTCCTGCGGCACTGAGTTCCACTTGCCAGTGGCCGTCAATCTTACGAACAAAAACATCCGGTATGACATATTCTGCAGGGGATGGACTGGCTGATTGCCCCGGTTTCGGGTTACAACTTTTAACCAAGGCTAAGGCCAACTCGAATAGTGCTTCAGATGTTCTTAGTGATCGACGAATGTCGTCAAATTTTTGTCCAGCGACTAAAGAAAGGTGATCGGTTGCAATTTGAATTGCAAGCTCTAATCCAGGTGTCGATGGTTCGAGCTGTCGGAGCTGCAAGGTAATACATTCTGCCAACGATCTGGCCCCAATTCCGACGGGGTCGAGACTTTGAACTTTAGTAAGTACGTGTTCAATTTGAGGATTGGCGATATCAGAGTGTTGGCTCACAAACTCTTCTATTTCTTTAAGGTCGGCAATTAAGTAACCGTCATCATTGATGGCATCTACAATGGCTGTTCCAATGACTTCTTCTCTCGGCGTAAAGTCTTCCGTTGCAATTTGCCATAATAGATGTTGACGCAAGGTTTGGCTGTCGCGGTCTTCGAACTCGGTGTTGATAGCTGTACCCGAGTTCCATTTGCCGTCCCCGATGCTTTGGTTTGTATGCATGTTCGCGTTGTCAACTGCAGTAGGAACTTCTAATTCTCTGGTCGCCTCACTCGTGGTTTTCGATATATCAGGTAGGTCTTCCATCTCAAGCATTACATTGTTTTCCAATGCATCTTGAATTTGTGCCGATAAGTCGAGCATAGAAAGCTGCAGCATACGAATTGCCTGCTGCAGTTGGGGCGTCATTGTCAGCGTCTGGCCAAGCTTTATTTGGAGTGAAGGTTTCAGCATTTTTAGCTGTTTTTACTACATCTCAATAATAGTGTTGCCTTAAAGTTTGAACTCCTGTCCAAGATAAACTTCTCGAACATGATGATTTTCTAAAATATCGTCAGGAGATCCTGAAGCAATCAAATTACCATCATTTAGTATGTAAGCCCGTGAGCAAATTCCGAGGGTTTCACGAACGTTATGGTCGGTAACGAGCACCCCGATTTCGCGGTCAGATAAGTGTCGAATTAACCTCTGGATATCGAGGACTGAAATTGGATCAACGCCAGCAAACGGTTCATCAAGAAGAATAAAGCGAGGATTGGCTGCCAGTGCTCTAGCAATTTCCACCCGACGTCGTTCACCACCAGATAAACTCAGCCCCAAGGAGGTTCTGACATGGCCAACATGAAGCTCATCAAGCAGTTGATCCAGTTCCTGTTCTCGCCCGGTACGATCAAGCTCTGATCTATTTTCTAAAATGCTGAGGATATTTTGTTCTACGGTAAGCTTGCGAAAAATGGATGCTTCTTGCGGGAGATAGCCTAGCCCGAGAGCGGCTCTCTCATGCATTGGTAATGCTGTTAAATCCTGACCATTGAGTAGAATCTGCCCGCGATCTGAAGCAACAAGCCCCACAATCATGTAAAAAGCGGTTGTCTTGCCGGCACCATTAGGTCCTAGTAGGCCAACGACTTCGCCACTTTTTACTTCTAAACAAATTCCTTTTACAACCTCCCTGAATTTATAGCTTTTACAAATATCCTGAATGCTGAGAATACTCATTAATCAGATTCCTCATCATCTGTTTCGATTTGTTTTTTTTCGTCCTCCGAGGTTTCTGTTTGGTGGTACGTAAGTTCGCTTAGGAGACCGGGGGTATAAGTGATCCGTACTCTTGGAGCACCTTCGGCACCAGATGAAGCATTTATGCGTTGTTCCCGTATGTTGTACACAAGGTAGTCAGACGAAATTTGATTGCTACCCTCTGTAATTGTGGCTTGCTCTGAGAACTGAATAATGCCTTCCACGAAGTCATATATTAACTTGCCTGCTTCAGCATAAGTGAGTTCATCAACTTCCGGCCGAGCTATTTGAAATCTTGCTGGGGAACCCAAAATTGTTGCAGTCTTTAGCTGGAACCCAGCAAATTCTACTTCGGCAATATTACTTTCAATCTTACCGTTCTCGATGTTGATAACTACGTTACCATTGAAATGCCAGATACTGTTTTCAAAGTCCATTTTGCTCGCAAAGCCTTCGTCGGCAGATATACCAAGTGGTCCCTGCGTTAAACGCAGACCTTGAAACATAACCATCGAACTTTTCCCATCATAGGCAGTTGTTTCGGCATCCAGAGAAACTGGTAAACGCTTGTCTGTATTTTGTGACGCTACTTGACTGGACAGCGAGAATACCAGAACCGAAATCCAGCAAAAGCGTTGTAAAGCTTGGGGACAATTGCAGTACATAATTACGTTAGGTATTAGGGCACGAATTGACCACTAACATTTGATTTGAGTTCGAGTCTGTTTTCTCTCAATAATGCTAGCATGCCAATTCCGGTTAGCTGCCTAGGGCCAATTTTCAAATATACGCGATTGTTTGTTTCTGCCTTATAACTATCAGGTTCAATTTCCAGTTTTGCTGTCCGAATTTCGGTTACTTGCCCCGAAAAACCTTCGTTGCTTGTTGCCACTACGTCACCTTGGAGATTTAAAAACTTCTGATTTTGAGAAATGGTTGCGATATTCGCTTTGATCATCCATGGTACGTTAGTTTTAGCTGAGTATCTAAGGCTTACCCCCTGTAATTCAATGTCTTTGTTGGCAAGTTGTTTTGCGTATTGCGCCTCGATTTGGTAAAGCAGAGTTCCGTCGTTGTCAGTTCCCAAGATGCGCGGAGACTTTAGATAGAAACCCAAAGCAGGGCTTTCACTTGCCGGTTCTTGAGCCTCACCTCCAATCGGCGACCTTCCAAGTTGCCAGCTTCCGACTGCCGCTGCCGCTAGGAAGACCATCGTGATTGCGCTGCGAGTATCCAACTTCAGTCGCTCATTGCACCAACTACAAATTCGCAAACTTCACGCACTGCACCATATCCACCTTTTGCGTGAGTTATTGCATCGCATTCTTCCTTTACTGCATCAACTGCGTTCCCTACAGCTATAGAGAAACCTACATGCCGCAGTAGTTCAAGATCCGGGATATCGTCGCCAACATAGATCGTATCAGCGAGATTTATTTCTAGATCAGATATAACGGAATCGAGCGCAGCTACTTTATCTTTGCAACCTTGAATAACGTATTTGATGCCCAGTTCTGCCATACGTCTTTCGACAGCAACTGATTTACGGCCACTTATAATGACAACATCAATAGCTGAGTCGAGCAACTGGCGTATGCCGAAACCATCTTGGGTAGAAAAGGTTTTACTTTCAACTCCATCATCAGACAAATAAAATCGACCATCGGTAAACACGCCATCTACATCGAATCCAACTAGCCTCACATTAGATGTAAGTATTTTCCTGACGACAATCACATAACACCCGCGCGAAAAAGATCATGAATGTTTAGTGCTCCCACTAAACAGTTTTCATCGTCCGCGACCAGTAACCCAGTTATCTTATTTTCATCAAGGACGTGCACTGCTTCGACTGCCATGTCATGTGGTGCGATCGTGATGCAATTGGATTGCATGATTGCCTCCATGTTCGTTTTGTGTAAGTCAACGTTATCGTTGAGCACGCGACGTAGGTCGCCATCTGTAAATATCCCGAGAATTCTATTATCCGGGTCGACTATTGCTGTCATACCCAGACCTTTCTGAGACATTTCTAGCAAACCATTGCCCAAGGTTGTATCGGCACTAACCGCCGGAATTTCGGGTCCAGCATGCATAATGTCTTTCACCCTTAACAACAGCTTTTTACCAAGGTTTCCCCCAGGATGTGACAAAGCGAAATCTTCTTCCGTAAAGCCCCGACTTTTGAGTAATGCGACAGCAAGTGCGTCTCCCATGACGAGTGTTGCGGTCGTACTAGCCGTGGGCGCAAGATTCAAAGGACATGCTTCTTCGCTGATGCCCACGTCTAGGCAAACATCGGCACTTTTAGCCAATATCGAGTCCGAATTGCCAGTTATCGAAATCAGTTTTATTCCGATGTGTTTTACTAATGGCAGTATAGTTAGTATTTCATGGGTTTTCCCTGAATAAGACACGGCTAACAAAAGATCATCGGCAGTAATCATCCCAAGATCGCCATGGCTCGCTTCCGCCGGATGCATAAAAAATGAAGGGGTTCCTGTGCTCGCTAGAGTAGCAGCGATCTTGCCACCGACATGTCCGGATTTGCCCATGCCAGTCACAACAACACGTCCTTTTGTTTCAAGGCATAATCTACATGCTTTAGCAAACGTTTCGTCAAGGGTCCCTATCAGTTCTTTTATGGCGCGTGATTCAATCTCGAGCACCGAGGTTGCGAGTGCGATAAGATCTTTATTACTTTGAGTTTTGCTCAAATATCTGCTCCCTTACTATCACTAATCGATTCTAACGTTTTGTGTGACTAGATAGGCATTAAAAGAAAGATAGGCAGCCAAAAGTATTATCCCCTTAAATCGACCGATATGTTTATTCTTTGGCTTATATGTCATCGCAAAGAGCGCGAGTGTGAGAGCTACCATGACGACCAGGTGGAGGGATAGGACATTTGGTGGCAACTCGATGGGGTTATCCGGAATCAGGGCAGCAACGCCCACAACTCCCAACAGGTTAAATATGTTGGATCCAACAATGTTCCCGAGAACCAGACCATATTCTCCCCTAAATGCGCCAACTACGGATACCACTAACTCGGGTAGACTCGTTGCTAGAGCTACAAGCGTTATGCCTATGATAATCTCGGAGACGCCAAATTCTCGAGCAATACTTACTGCACCCTTGACCAGCAGTTCAGCTCCAGCAAGCAGTGTGACGAGCCCAATCACTACCCAAAATATTGCGACTATCATCTTTATGTCATTTTCTATCTCTGTGCCGTTGCTAATCTCTTGTGGATTTTGGAGTGTTGATCGGAGCGTCGCTGGAGCAGCAAGAGCAGTGCCTCTTCTTACTACCCATACACCAAAAATCACCAAGGCAGCAAGTAGGACAATCCCATCGATGCGGGTAAGTACAGAATCCGAAAACAGGAATACTGTCATACAGGTGATAACAATTAGAATCCCCATTTCACGTTGTGCATTTGTCGTTTGCAGTTTGATGGGGTGAATTAATGCTACGGCACCCAAGACAAGTCCAATATTTGCAATGTTGGATCCAATGGCATTGCCAATAGCTAGCTCGGGCTCTCCGCGCAATGCTGCTACCGTTGATACCAGAAATTCGGGTGCCGAAGTGGCAAATGATACGATGGTAAGACCGATCATTAATGGAGTTACACCAAGATTACGGGCTACGGCAGAGGCACCATATACAAAACGGTCACCGCCCCAAACTAGGAGGATCAGGCCCCCGACAACTTGCGCAAGATAAGTGAGAGATTCAGGCATGCAAAGCTACATAATGGAAAACGTGCGGATCTCCCATAGGGGGTGATCAGCTTATTAAGGTGAATAAGAATACTAATAATACACAATGGAATGTGTAACTGTTTTGTTACACTGCATACAACACAATTTGAATAAACTGAGAAAAAGTACATGGATCCCCAAGAAATTAGAATTCTCATTGAAAAAGGTATTGATGAGGCCACCGTTCAAGTCTTTAGTGAAGACAATACCCATTATTCTGCCATTGTGGTTTCGCCAATTTTCAAAGGGAGGCTCCCAATAGCCCGTCATCAACTTATCTACAGATGTTTGGGCAGCCTAATGGGTAACGAGATTCATGCAATGAGTATTCGTGCACATACCCCCGAGGAATGGAATAACCTTAGAGCGAAGAAGCAGGGCTAATTTAGGGTGGATAAGCTTCTTATATCAGGTGGGAAGCCACTTTCCGGAACAATAGATATCTCGGGCGCGAAAAATGCAGCATTGCCAGTTTTGGCCTCTACTCTTTTAACTTCTGAAACAGTATTGATCCGAAATGTACCCCAATTAAATGATATTGCTACGACCATCACACTACTGCAAAGTATGGGTGTAGAAATAGTATTCGATGAGCAGCTAAATATTAGCGCCGACGCTAAAGAGGTTAACGAGCGACGAGCACCTTATGATCTAGTTAAAAC
The DNA here is from genome assembly GCA_913031125.1 of uncultured Woeseia sp. GTDB lineage: Bacteria > Pseudomonadota > Gammaproteobacteria > Steroidobacterales > Woeseiaceae > SZUA-117. Next base: position 72,788 of record CAJWFK010000006.1, read on the forward strand.
CATGCGGGCATCAATCTTAGTGCTCGGTCCGCTACTTGCACGTTTTGGAGAAGCCGACGTTTCATTGCCAGGAGGATGCGCTATTGGGGCGCGCCCAGTAAACCTTCATGTGCGTGGGTTTCGGGCAATGGGTGCCGAAGTTTCGATTGAAAATGGTTATATCCGGGCGCGTTCCTCCAAATTAAAAGGGGCACATATTGTTTTTGATACAGTCACGGTGACTGGTACAGAGAACCTCATGATGGCGGCTACCTTAGCGGAAGGAACCACTGTACTAGAAAATTCTGCAAGAGAGCCAGAAGTGTGTGATCTTGCAAAGTGCCTGGTTTCGATGGGTGCAAAAATAAAGGGCGCGGGGACGAGCACCATCCATATTGAAGGAGTATCTTCTTTATCTGGTACGGACCATACCGTATTACCGGATCGAATAGAGACAGGTACGTATCTAGTAGCTGCAGCGTTAACCCGGGGCAATGTCAGACTGAACCATACAGAACCAGGCCATCTTGAAGCCGTTATTGTAAAACTAAAGGAGGCCGGTGCCGATGTTTCTTTAGGTGACAATTGGATTGAAATATCTATGCATGGGAGGCGTCCGATCGCCGTCGACATCAAGACTACACCTTACCCCGGGTTTCCTACTGACATGCAGGCGCAATTTTGCGCGATGAATACAGTTGCTAAGGGCGTGGGCACTGTAACAGAGACGATATTTGAGAACCGTTTTCAGCATGCTCTAGAATACCAGCGCATGGGAGCCGATATTAGGTTTGAAGGAAATACAGCTGTTTGCAGGGGTGTCGAGTCCTTGCATGGTGCTCCGGTAATGGCGACTGATTTGAGGGCTTCAGCTGGGCTGCTTTTAGCGGGGTTGGCAGCAGAAGGAGAAACGTTGGTAGATCGGATTTATCATGTTGATCGCGGCTATGAGCGGATAGAGGAGAAATTCAGAAAGCTGGGTGCAGATATCCAACGAATTGTTGGCTGACTTTTGCTTAACTTGGCGATCAGGTCAATATGGCTTTCCAAAAAGTAGAATGTTGTGTTTGCTGGCCAATTTTGAAATGCCCCGTGTATAATGCGCGACTGATTTTGTGCCCAGTACCGAGCCCATCGAAGATCTGGTTGTGTGACGGCCCTGGAAGCAAATCTACTATTTGGGCAAAAGCGATAAGCGATCTGCTTTAGAGTCGTATTAAATTGTTTTAAGAGAGAATTGTAGTTAATCAAAATTGCATGGAAGAAGGTAATTGCTGCTTGATTCTTTATCATTAATACCCATGCTGTTGTAGCGTGCAACACAGATTAAATACTCAACCTAGCAATCATTAGGAGTGCTTAATGACAGATGACGTAGATCATATCGATCGCCGAAGGCGTCATTTTTTGACAGTTGCTACATTAGTTACTGGTGGGGCCGGTATGGTGGCAGCGTCAATACCATTTTTATCTTCATTGAAACCAAGTGCGCGGGCGAAGGCTTTGGGAGCTCCTGTTGAAGTGCCAGTGGGTTCGCTGGAGCCGGGGGAAATGATTCGCGTGATGTGGAGAGGTAGATTGGTCTTTGTTTTGAGGCGAGATGAGGAAATGCTTTCTCGGCTAACGGATGTAAATGACCTGCTCAGAGATCCACATTCTGAAGTTATTGATCAACAGCCCGAGTTTGCTGTCAATGAGCATCGGTCTCTTCGGCCCGAATTCCTAATTGTCGAAGGTGCTTGCACGCACTTAGGTTGTGCACCGCTAGCTGAGTTTGAAGTAGGGCCTGCGGACGACTGGTTTGGTGGCTTTTTTTGCCCGTGCCACGGCTCACGGTTTGATTTGTCAGGGCGAGTCTATAAAGGCGTCCCGGCACCAACGAATCTTAGAGTTCCTCCCTATCGTTTTATAAATGACGATGTAATCATAATTGGTGCAGAACCGGTGGCGGTGTAATGACAGGGTTAGAGTCAGAAATGGGGAAGGATAGAAGTGCTTTTATAAAATGGGTAGATGATCGTTTTCCATGGACGGAAACGATGAGGTATCACGTCACTGAATACTATGCTTCGAAGAATTTTAACTGGTGGTATATCTTTGGTGTGCTTGCAATGGTGATATTAGTAATACAGTTTGTTACTGGTATTTTCCTTACGATGAACTATAAGCCATCGGCCGCTGAAGCCTTTGCGTCCATTGAGTATATTATGCGTGACGTTGAATGGGGATGGCTCATCCGTTATATGCATTCGACCGGTGCCTCTTTCTTATTTATTGTCGTATACCTGCACATGTTTCGGGCCATGCTGTATGGCTCATACAAAAAGCCCCGTGAATTAATATGGATAATCGGAATGTTGATTTTCTTTGTGTTATTCGCAGAGGCATTTGCTGGTTATTTATTACCATGGGGCCAGATGTCATATTGGGGCGCCCAGGTCATCATCTCGTTATTCGGCGCTATTCCGTTTGTTGGCGAAGCATTAGTGGAATGGATTAGAGGCGATTACGCAATTTCAGATATCACGCTTAATCGTTTTTTTGCATTCCACGTAGCACTGTTGCCGCTCGTTTTTGTAGGCTTAATATTTTTGCATATTGTTGCTTTACACCACGTAGGTTCCAATAACCCTGACGGTGTCGAGATTAAGGAACACAAGGGAGCAGATGGGGTTCCTTTGGATGGTATTGCATTTCATCCCTATCACACCAGCAAAGATTTGGTTGGGATAATAGTGTTCTTAATGATTTTCTCGGCGGTGGTGTTTTTTGCACCCGACATGGGTGGTTACTTCTTAGAACATGCTAATTTCGAACCAGCCAATACGATGGCGACTCCTGAGCACATAGCGCCTGCGTGGTACTTCACGCCGTTCTATGCAATCCTGCGGGCGGTGCCGGACAAATTATGGGGTACGATACTCTTTGGAGCTTCGGTGTTGCTACCGGCTTTTCTACCGTGGCTAGATCGGTCGCGGGTGAAATCTATTCGTTATCGCGGCTGGATGTATAAACTGGCCTTAACTATATTCGTCGTCAGTATTGTAGTGCTTGGTTGGTTGGGATTGCAGCCGGCTGAAGGTATTTATGTTCCTCTGGCAAGAATTTTCTCGATCTTCTATTTCTCATTTTTCATATTGATGCCTTACTACACAACAATTGACAAGACGAAGCCGGTACCCGATAGGGTGGTTTATAATGCATAAGACAACGTCGATTGGATCCGCATTATTCTTTGCTGTGTTTCTAGTAACTTCTGGGCTGAATGCAGCGACGGAAATAGAGTTGCAGCCTGCCAATAATGATCCTGATGACATCCAGTCACTCCAGCGTGGTGCTCGCAATTTCATGAACTATTGTTCAGGTTGTCACTCAGCCAAGTATGTACGCTTTAATACGATTGGCCGTGATCTAGAAATAAGCGAAAAACAAATGATAGAAAACCTGATGTTTAATGCTGATAAAACCTTCGATACGATTCAGGTTACTATGCCGGTGGAAGATTCGGCTAGATGGTTTGGCACCTCACCGCCTGATTTGTCACTAATAGCTCGATCCCGCGGCGTAGACTATATCTACAATTTTCTTAAGGATTTTTATTTGGATCCAGGAAGTCCAACGGGCGTGGATAATCGTGTTCTTGCTGGGACGAGCATGCCTCATATTTTATGGGAACTGCAGGGTTACCAAAACGCCATATTTTCTGTTGATGAAGACGGTGTGCAGCATTTAGACCGTTTTGAAGCTGTAACAGCAGGTACAATGTCTTCCGACCAATACGATGGCTTTGTCCGTGATACGGTGAATTTCCTAGCATATATAAGCGAACCAATTCGTTCAACGCGGCGTGCGCTTGGCGTAAAGGTACTGATGTTTCTAGTGTTTTTCTTGGTTCTCGCTACTATGCTGAAGAAGCAAATATGGAAGGATGTCACCTAAGTTTAGGGTGACTAGCTAGTTTGATTGCTAACAATAAAAATATTAACAATATCTTTGAGGGGAACTCATCATGGCAGTAATTCCAAACCGCCGATCTGTGATGACGCTGTTTTCGAGACCGACCTGTATTCATAGTCATCGTGCTCGTCTGGTTTTAGCGGAAAAAAATATTAAGATCGAGATTGAGAATGTGGAGGGACAAGACTTACCTGAAGATTTGATGGATCTCAATCCTTATCATACTGTGCCGACATTGGTGGATCGAGATCTTGTTCTCTACGATACTAGAGTAATTCTTGAGTATTTGGATGAACGTTTCCCGCATCCCCCACTGATGCCAGTTGATCCAGTCACTAGAGCTAAGTTTAGGTTAGCCTTATTTCGTATTGAAACAGATTGGTACCAGCTCGTGGACGGATTTGACGTAGATGGAGACCGTAAGCTAGCCGCCAAACCCAGAAAGATGCTAGAAGAGAGTATCATTTCTACCGCCGACGTGTTTTCAGTCAAGCCATATTTTTTGAGTGAAGACTTGTCTTTGGTTGACTGTACCATTGCGCCTCTTTTGTGGCGTTTGCCAGTTTATGGTATCGATTTGGGTTCTCTAGGTGCTCCGATAGAGGCCTATATGGAGCGTGTGTTTGAGCGGCGCTCGTTTCAGGAAAGCCTTACGGAGCTTGAAGAAGAGATGCGACTGTAAGACATTGTTGGCTTGGCAAAAATCAAAATATGTTATTTTTCTTTAGATTTTTATCTTCTCTCGCATGTTAGTTATAGGATATGACTAACAAAAATACATCTAAACGACCTTACCTCATTCGTGCTATGCACGAATGGATGATAGATAATTCTCAAACTCCACACATCGTCGTGGATGTAAAAGTGGACGGTTTGTCTGTGCCGGTCGAACACATTGTTGACGGAAAAATTACACTCAATATTAGTCATACAGCGGCACATGAGCTTGAAATAACTAATACAAACATGACCTTCCAGGCAAGATTTGGCGGTATTCCTTTTGATGTTTGCGTACCGGTCAATGCCGTAATGGGTATTTATGCAAAGGAGACAGGACAAGGGATGGTTTTCTCAGAGAAGTTTGATAATGATCGGAAACTACCTAAAGATTCCGCGATGAAAAAGGTGTCAAAAAAACGCTCACATCTTAAGATAGTTAGCTAGAAAATGTTGAGCAGTAAATGATTCGATTATTATGCCTAGTTTTCTAAAACGACTTATGCTTCACTTTAATTAATGAGCGAATAGGTATTCGTCAATTATGTCGCACAGGCAATGTATGACTGCTATATGTACTTCTTGTATTATAGCTGTGCGATTCGCCGGTACTCGGATCTCGATATCTGCGGGAAGTAGGAGTTGCGCCATGGCCCCACCATCATTCCCACTTAATGCGACGACGTCCATATTGCGTTGGTGAGCAGCTTCGATTGCTCGATTTATATTGGCTGAGTTTCCAGACGTAGAGATAGCTACCAAAACGTCTTTTTCGCTACCAATAGCATGTATTTGTTTTGCAAAAATATCTTCAAAAGAGTAGTCATTTGCAATTGAAGTAATAGTTGAAGAATCGGTAGTGAGCGCGATACCGGGTAAGCCCGGACGCTCACGCTCGAATCGGTTTAGGAGCTCAGATGATAAATGTTGTGCGTCCCCAGCTGATCCGCCATTGCCGCAACTTAGGATATTCCCACCATTCTCTAATATGCTCCCCAACATACGGCCAGCGTGAGCTATTGGTTCAGGCAATGCCTCAGCAGATAATAATTTGACTTCGATGCTTTCGGCAAAGTGCGCCCTAATTCTTGTTTCAGCAGTCATTAGCTAATTCACTCTTTTCGTCACCGCAAGGTTTTATTGCTCTCAAAACAAACAATTTATTTGACCAGAAAAATTGTTTTACACGAGGCATTACTATTTCCATTCCCTAGCTTTTATAAATGTTCTGTACTGCCAGTATAAGGATCGTCGTAGTACCACCGACTTTACTCCTTAATTTTATCGAAATTCCTATGACCGTCGTACCTCTGGGGTAAATGAGCTGGTTGCTCACCATCGAATTGTGCCCATTCTAGTCGACGATGAATTTTTCGATCCGCTGTAAGAAAGAGGCGCCCGGTGGCACCCGGAATTTCACTTATGCTATCACCACGGGCATTAAACAATGCACTGACTAAATGATATGCGTCATACCCCATTGCATGCAGACGAGCTAGCCTCCGCTCACTAGGCCAATATTTCTCATAAGTAGTTGGAAAGTCTGCGATCCAAGGTGGCGGTGCAATTATCCAAGGGGCATCGGTAAACATTACTCCTGTCAGGTCAGAGTCCGACTTGCCATCCATCGAGTATATGTAAGATGTTGAATAGACGGGTAGATCACCAGCATAATGAAATTTTAGTTGAGACTTAATGAGCCTCCCTACTTTAGAGTCAGCAGCAAGAAAAATGAAATCGATGTCTTGACGCCGACGCGGGTCAAATTGCAGTGGCTGACCTATATGGGTTCGCAATCGCTGATACCGGCCCACGCTATCGCTTAGACCTAACAGTTTCTCTATTTCGAACGAGAAATCTTGGGCCAACGGCTCATAGCGCTGGTAATCGATGAGTGCTCCATCCGCTTTTTCAAATTGGAAGGAAAAAGTGTTTAGCATACGCTGTCCCCAGTCATTGGCAGGAACCAATGCAGCGCCCCGGGTATTTTGATCGTCAAGCGCACGTGCAGCGACAGCTGTAGCCTCGTCTTCTGGTGCGAGAGCGAATTGATATAGGTTTCCCGGTCCCAACCAGCCATCCGCAAGATAGTTAAGGCTTAGCACAGGAACTGAAAGGGTCTGAGTTGTAACTAGTTTTGCGACGTTTTTTCTTAACAGCGGGCCAACAACAAAGTCTGCTCCATCTTCTAAGCCTGAGGTATAAGCCTTTTCTAGCCCGCCCTCCCCATTAACGTCATAGGAACGGATAGTTTGTTGATTGTCTAATCCGCTAGCTGCAGCAAAATAAGCTCCCAAGAAGCCATGCTGGATAGCATTGCCGGCTGCCTCATTAGCACCAGAAAGCGGCAGTAATAATGCGATCTTTTTGGGATAATTGAGGCTGCTGTCTTTCGGTAGTGACCCCTTGTTCAAAATTTCTATTGCAGGATGATTTCGGTTAGTTGCGTACCAATTCTCCACGCTATCTCGCCAGCTAATACCTCTTTCACCTGTAGAATTCGCTGCTGCTGCAAGTGTTAACCAGCCTCGGGTTATGGGATCTGTTGACGCGTTTGCTGCTTCGTGCAAATTTTGCACGTCAGCCAAGCGTAACTGGGCCCAAAGCTTTTTTCGGCTATGCCTGATGGCATCTAAATTAAGTAATTTGGATTCTCTCCGATTGTATAAGCCTACTGCGCTCAGCAGCCTGCCTTTCTGAAACCAACTATCGGCCAGCAACAAATCTAATCTGTTCCTGTATTTAGGTGGCAAGGTTTCTTTTTCGAGTGGTTCAAGTAGTGATAGCGCGCCATTAGGATTCCCTTCCCATAGCAGTAAAGCTGAGACGTCAGCTGTCCAAAGCCAGAGCAACTCGCCGCTTGAAGGACGTTGTATTTGGCTCAGTGCGTTACGGGCACGTCGTTCATCACCGGCAAATAGCCATTGTTCTATTGCCAGCAGAGTCAGGCGATCACGCTCGGCTCCAATCGCTTGTGTGGCGAGACCGATATAGATATCAGCAGCATCATAGAACTGGTTTGCGGCAGCCAATATTTCAGCTCGTTGCTCATTTTTGCCCGCGATATAACTCAGGTTTGGTGTTGCACAGCTGGCAGCCAATGCTGTGCACATTAAGAACAGTGTGATCTGATTTCGAAATTTTATTTTCATGGCTAAATATTCATAATCGCGCATACTCAATACATGCTAGGCTGGATATGACTGCTACAGCACAAAACTGATATGCACAAGGATTCTAGCAATTGACCCAGCCTACATTATTCGTTGTTGCAACTCCGATAGGAAACCTTGACGATTTATCACATCGAGCTAAGACTGTATTGGCCACCGTGGATCTAGTTGCTTCCGAGGATACTCGCGTGACAGCACGATTGCTATCGCATTTTAATATCAAGGTTCGTCAAACTACTTTGCATGAATATAACGAAGACGGCAAAGTTCCAGAACTAATACGAGCGTTGGAAAGCGGAAGCTCTGTAGCTTTAGTTTCCGATGCTGGGACCCCTCTCATTAGTGACCCCGGATTTAGATTAATCAAGAAAGCTCATGAGGCAGGAATTAATATATCCCCAATACCGGGGCCGTCAGCTGTTATTGCTGCAGTTTCCTGTTCTGGATTACCGACGGATCGTTTTGTATTCGAGGGATTCTTGCCGGCTCGGGCAGGGCCACGAAAGAAACGTTTGGAGGGCCTTAAACACGAGTTTCGAACTATCGTATTTTTTGAATCTGTTCATCGTATATACAATACGCTTAGCGATATGGTTATCGCATTTGGAGGGGACCGAGAAGCAGCAATAGGAAGGGAGCTAACCAAGCGTCATGAACAGTGTGTATATGCAGATCTGAGTACTTTAGTGGAAGAGATTCGAAGCGACAGTATTCCTAAAAAGGGAGAATTTGTTATTGTTGTTGAGGGCTCAAGCGTTAAGCAAGGCCCAGATATCAATGTTGATTTGCTTCTAAAAGAGCTAACCCGTGCTCTTCCAGGAAAACAGGCTGTAGATATTATTGCTCGGGTAACAAGTGTAAATAAAAATGATCTTTATAAGAAAATGCTAGGAATTAAGAACGATTTGGGTTTAGATTAAACCAAGTAGCAAATTATTTTAGGCTAGTTGTCTTCGAATAGAATAGTGAGAGTCGGCTAGACAATCGCCGAAACTTCAGTGTTTCGGAGGAAAGTCCGGGCTCCCTTAGGCAGGACGCCAGGTAACGCCTGGAGGGTGCAAGCCCATGGAAAGTGCCACAGAAAATATACCGCTGGTTTAGTCCAGTAAGGGTGAAAAGGTGCGGTAAGAGCGCACCGCGCGGGTGGTAACATACCGCGGCACGGCAAACCCCGTCCGGAGCAAAACCAAATAGGGGAGTGAAAGGATCTAATGCCTTAACCGTATGCCTAAACGGACTCCCGGGTAGGTTGCTAGAGACAGTCGGTGACGGCTGTCCCAGATGAATGATTGTCCACGACAGAACCCGGCTTACGGCCGGCTCTCTCTTTTCTTATATAAATCATATACTTAAGATATACCGGTGTTTTTCTAACGGATTATCGCGCATTAAATCGATTAAGTACTGCTCACAGCTGGTTTCTATTTCCAATAGCTTTTCGGCAGTCTTTATATAAACCATTATCGAGAAAGTAATTATAAATGATTGATTTTTGGTTCTTAACATTGCCATAATTATCCTTAATTTTGCCACCAAATAGTCCCTAAGTCCCTGTACAACAACAAATAAATCACATTTTCAGTTGACGCTGGGAAACGGCATGAATATAGTGCCAAAAAGTGGATAAAAGTGGGAGAAAAGGGGTAAATGCGGTCATTAGAGAATGAACACCGCTATTTGACCCCAAAAATAATCCATGTTGCGCGGAGCTACCAAGGTTACATTGGACGCCAAGGGGCGGTTAGCAATTCCAACCCGGTACAGGGACTGGATAGGTACCCGTTGCAGTGGGCAGCTCATAGCAACGGTCGACAAAGATTACTGCCTTCTTCTCTATCCACTTCCAGATTGGGAAGAGATAGAACGCAAATTAATGCGCCTTCCAAGTCTCGACACAAAAGCTCGTCGTCTACAGCGATTGATGGTGGGCCACGCTACGGAATTAGATGTCGATGGTCATGGGCGCATTCTTTTGTCACGTGAGTTGCGTGAATTTGCTGGGCTAGAACGACAAGCGGTGTTGCTTGGTCAGGGAAATCGATTCGAACTTTGGGATGAAGAACGTTGGAATGGTACGCGGGACGGATGGCTGAATGATGGAGATGAAGTAGATCTATCAGCGCAGCTTGAAACCCTTACTCTGTAGGTTTCCGCCGTAAAAGTGACGGAACACTTTTTAAGTTGCGGTAAACATATTCCGGTTCTTTTGGAACCTGTAATTCAGGGTCTTAACCTAAAGCCTGATGGATGTTATTTGGACGGGACTTTTGGTCGCGGAGGTCATTCAAGGGGGATATTGCAAAAACTCGGATCAAGTGGGCGCCTTGTGGCACTTGATCGGGATCCAGCAGCAATCGCTGATGCCCCTGAAAATCTTAAAAGTGATTCACGTCTCGAACTAATTGGCGGAGAATTTTCGGAACTTAGAGCTTATGCAGCTGAAAGAAATTTACTCGGAAAAGTGGATGGCTTGCTACTCGATTTGGGCGTCTCGTCACCACAATTGGATGAAGCTGACAGAGGATTTAGTTTTAGGCTCGATGGACCACTCGACATGCGAATGGATCCATCGTCAGGACAAAGTGCAGCAGAATGGCTTGCATCGGTGGATGAAAAAACCTTGATACAGGTACTTAGAAAATATGGAGAAGAACCTTACGCCAGACCTATAGCAAAAGCTATCATCGCCGCTCGACATGCATCGCGCATCGAAACAACCGCGGAGCTTGTAAAGGTTATTTGTCAGGCCCGGCCAAAGCTTAGAAAAAACCGACACCCTGCCACTCAATCTTTTCAGGCTATTCGTATATTCATCAATGACGAGCTTGTGCAGCTTAGAACGCTGCTCATTGCATCGATTGATTTATTATCCCGCGGAGGCCGGCTTTGCATTATCAGTTTCCATTCTCTGGAAGATAGGATCGTAAAGCGTTTTATGCGGGGGAATTCTGTTGAACCGGAGCAGTATCGGGGATTGCCAAATATTCCTCGGGAGATGTTACCTTCGTTAAAAATTATTGGTAAACCAGTAACTGCCGATGCCGCTGAAATCGCGCTTAATCGACGTGCTCGAACTGCGCGCTTGCGTATTGCGGAGCGACAGTGATGCGGGAAAATGAGAACCGACAACCATTCCTTTTAACTATCATTTTCGCATTTATATGTGTCGTGTCGGCGATGGCGCTGATCTATAACAAACACGAGTCACGCAAGCTCTTTATCGAACTCGAGCAACTCACTGGGGAGCGCGATGAGCTTAATATTGAGTGGGGTCAGCTACAAATCGAGCAAAGCACGTGGGCTACTCATGCGCGAATAGAGAAAGTAGCAACCGAAGAATTATCGTTGGTACGCCCAAATCAAACCAAAATTTACATTATCGAACGCCAATGAACCGAGGAGCAAGGACAAAACAGCTGATCAGAAAAAAGTTTTCTCATAGAGTGTTTATGGTGATCTTGTTTTTTGCGTTGGCCGCTATTGCTCTGCTTGCACGAGCTGTTCAGCTGCAGGTATTTAACACGGAGTTTTTGAACCAGCAAGCGGACACTAGGCATTTACGGACGGAAAAGATCTCAGCACATCGCGGTTCGGTAATTGATCGAAATGGTGAGCCTCTAGCGATCAGTACGCCGGTTGATAGTGTCTGGGCTAATCCACAGAAACTTGTTGCGGCAGTTGACCATGTGCCGGAGCTGGCAGGTATTTTAAATGTCGATCCGGATCAGCTGATGCGCCGGATTACCCGAAGTATGGATAAGGAATTTCTTTATCTGAAACGACATCTCAGTCCAGAGATGGCGGCACAGGTCCTAAATCTAAAGTTGCCTGGCGTAAGCGCACTTAGAGAATATCGGCGCTATTACCCTGCTGGTGAAGTCGCTGGGCACTTAGTTGGATTTACGAATATCGATGATGATGGGCAGGAAGGGCTTGAACTCGCATTTAATCACTGGCTATCAGGAGAGTCGGGGTCAAAAAGAGTCCTAAAAGACCGATTTGGTCGAGCTGTTGAAAATGTAGCAAATATTAAGTCTCCGCGTCATGGGAAAGAGCTTAGGTCGAGTATCGATCTTCGGTTGCAGTACCTTGCGTATCGGACCTTGAAGGGCGCAATTCAAAAGCACAAAGCAGGGTCTGGTTCAGTGGTAATCCTCGATGTAAGGACTGGCGAGGTTCTTGCTATGGTAAATCAGCCATCCTACAACCCTAATGATCGCTCACAATTTTCTGCGGAACGCTATCGGAATCGCGCGGTTACGGATATTTTTGAGCCAGGGTCAAGCATCAAACCTTTAATTTTGGCAGCGGCTTTGGAAAGTGGTCGTTACCAAGGTAGTAGTGTGATCGACACATCTCCGGGGTATGTCATAGTAGGTCCAAAACGTATAGAGGATCCCAATAACCTTGGCCGGGTTAGCTTAACTACCATATTGTCAAGGTCGAGTAATGTCGGTGTCACTAAGATTGCAATGTCACTTGAGGCAGACCAACTGTGGCAAACGATGACCAGATTCGGCCTAGGCTCGCTAACATCCAGTGGGTTTCCTGGAGAATCGGCGGGTTTACTAACTCATTACAACGACTGGCGACAGATTAGTCAGGCAACACTCGGCTATGGTTATGGCGTTTCAGTTACTGCATTGCAGCTGGCTCAAGCTTACGCTGCAATCGGGAGTGATGGCGAAATTCGACCGGTGTCTCTTGTTGCTCTCGATCAGCCGAACGTGAGTCGACGTATCATTTCTAGCGAAAACGCCTTAACGATAAGGCAAATGATGGAGGAAGTAGTGAGACCAGGGGGGACCGGGAGTGAGGCCAGTGTGCCAGGTTACCGAATTGCTGGAAAAACAGGAACCTCTTGGAAGTTCGCGCCTGGTGGTTATTCAGAAGACAAGTATTTTTCTATTTTTGCTGGTCTGGCGCCTGCCAGCGATCCGCGAGTAGCGACGGTTGTAATCATCGATGAGCCGACGGGCAATTTATATTATGGTGGTGACGTGGCTGCACCGCTTTTCGGAAATGTTATGGCGGAATCATTACGCCTGCTAGCCGTTCCACCCGATGCTGCGCTTGTAGGTGCACCTGAAGGGGTGGTTCAGGTAATGAGCCAATGAGCATGGTCGCCCAAAGTTGTGTTCCGAAAGTTAACTTAAAAGCACTTTTGGAAGGTATCAGTGACTCACCGGCAATTGAAATATCAGGGATATCAGCTGACTCAAGAAAGATTAAATCAGGATTTGCTTTTTTTGCGTGTCAAGGGGCAAACAATCATGGATTAGATTTTATAGAGCATGCTGAAGCTGCTGGTGCAACTGCTGTTATTTGGGACTCAACAACGGGCAGCCCTGTCGATTCGAATTTGCCTATGGTGCCTGTTGATAAGCTGGTTAACAAAATGGGTGAAATAGCAAATCGTTGGTATAAGTCACCATCGAAGGCTCTTAAAGTTGCCGGCGTTACCGGAACAAATGGTAAGACAACGGTAGCATTTCTGATATCTAAAGCACTAAGCCTTATAGATAAGAAATGTGGTTACATTGGCACCCTCGGTAGTGGTATCAGCCAAATAAACAGCAGTGGCCCGTTAACAACTCCAACTTGTTTTGATTTACATGAGCTACTTGCTGGTTTTCGTGACAATAATGCGGGCCATGCTGCCATTGAAGTCTCATCACATGCCTTGGAGCAGGCACGCATCAATGGCATTAAATTTGATTCCGCTATTTTTACCAACCTCAGTAGAGACCATATTGATTATCATGGCAGTATGCGAGCCTACTTCGAGGCGAAGGCACGTCTTTTTTTAGATTATGATGTCAGTTTCCGCATTGTAAATATAGATACTGTTTTTGGCGCTGAGCTTGCTAATCGCTGCGGAGCTAACGTGGTGACCGTGTCCACGAAAATAGATCGGCCAGAAAATGGCCGGCCTCATATCTTTGTTCGCTCTATGGTTGCTCACGAATCTGGAGTGCGCGTCATTGTGCGCAGTTCGTGGGGTGAGGGAGAAATAAATTTAAAGCTCATCGGGGATTTCAATGTGGCAAATGCCTTAGAAGTACTCGCTCTACTGCTTTGCTATGAGATTCGTTTTGATGAGGCGTGTGCTGTACTCGGTAATGTCACTGCTCCCCCTGGTCGGATGGAACCGATTCAAGGTCTAACCGAAGGTGATCTGCCACAGGTCTATGTCGATTTTTCACATACACCAGCGAGTCTAGAAGCTGCATTAGGAGTTCTAAGAGCACACTGCAAGGGAGAACTTTGGTGTGTTTTCGGTTGTGGGGGAGACCGAGATGAAGGCAAGAGGCCGATGATGGGAGAAGTGGTCGAGCGTTTGGCCGATAACGCTATCGTCACCAGCGACAATCCGCGTTCAGAGTCACCTCACGCAATTATCAACGACATACTTGGCGGCATGGATGAATATGAGGCTGTGATCGATAATCGTATGGAGGCGATTGCTTATGCCATATCAAATGCAAAACCTAAAGATATTGTGCTTATTGCCGGTAAAGGCCATGAGAATTACCAATTGATTGGAGACAGGAAAATCTTTTTTTCCGATTACCAAGTTGGTAGGGAAAGCCTGCGATCTCGGGCCGGGGTGCTCGAATGATACAAAGCACTTTAGCAGATGCCGCTAAGTACATGCATGGTTCATTACGCGGTAAGAATGCTCAGTTTCGGGGGGTAAGCACCGATACGCGGTCTTTGCGTCCCGGTGAATTGTTTGTCGCGCTTCAGGGGCCGAATTTCGATGGTACTGCGTTTGTAGAGCAGGCCGCCGATAGCCAGGCTGCTGGCGCTGTTGTATGCCGTGAAATGAATGTCAATCTTTCAACCATTGTTGTCGATGATACGATCAAGGCTCTCGGCGAATTAGGTAAGAATTGGCGTAAGCAGTTATCAGCCACTGTCGTAGGGGTTACTGGCAGCAATGGAAAGACTACATTAAAAGAATTGCTGGCAAGTTGTCTTTCTATATCTGCAGATACGTTCGCGACCCACGGTAATCTTAATAATGAAATTGGCGTTCCGTTGATGCTTCTCCGTATGGCGTCAAATCATCGTTTTGCCGTAATAGAGATGGGTGCGAATCGTTCCGGTGAAATAGGCTATCTAACGTCGCTTGCATTGCCAGACCTAGTAACTATAACCAATGCGGCACCTGCCCATCTTGAGGGCTTTGGATCAGTTGAGGGTGTTGCTCATTCTAAGGGTGAAATTATCACCGGTAAACGTACGCCGCAGTTTGTGATACTCAATGCAGATGACGACTATTTTGATTACTGGAAATCCATTACCAATGGTTCACGGGTGGTTAGCTTCGGACTAGACGTTAATGCTGATATTCGGGCAAGTGGTATAAAAGCATATGAAGGACACGCAGAATTTAACCTGCACCTGACTGATGAATGTTATGAAATCCACTTGCCGCTGGCTGGTAAACACAATGTATTGAACGCTTGTGCTACCGCAGCTATCGCAAGCTCGCTTGGAATTAGTGGAAAGCAAATCCAAAAGGGCTTAGAAACAGTGCGTCCGATTGGCGGCCGATTACAAACTGTGAAAAGCCATGTAGGAGCTGCTTTGTATGATGACAGCTATAACGCTAATCCCATTAGTGTGCAGGCCGCAGCTGAGTTTCTTGCGGCGCAAAAAGGTGACCGTTGGTTTGTCCTCGGTGATATGGGGGAGTTGGGCGGAGATGCGGAGCTATTACATGCCCATATTGGTTGTCTTATCAGAGAAGCTGGCATTGAAAATCTTTTCGCTACAGGCCCACTTTCTAGAAAAGCTGTCGACTCATTTGGAGAGGGGGGTCGCTGGTTTAAGAACGTCGAAGCGTTGTCAAAAGAACTGAATACATTGGTTACTAAGCATGATGCTGTATTAGTAAAAGGAAGTCGCTCTATGGGTATGGAGCGCGTCGTGAAAGCGCTTGCGATCACAGAAGACATTGGTATTCAAGATAGTATGAGGAGTGCCTAGAGATGCTTCTGTACTTAACTAATTATCTTGCACAGTTTGAAAGTGGTTTTTACGTATTTAACTATTTGACTTTGCGTGCAATTCTCGGAGCGCTTACTGCGCTCGTGATTTCATTCGTCATAGGCCCACGGATGATTGAACGACTTAGCTCTAACCAAGGCGGGCAGCCTGTCCGCACGTATGGACCGGAAACTCATATCGTAAAGACGGGAACACCGACTATGGGTGGTGCACTCATCATTGCGGCAATTGTTATGAGTACATTTTTATGGGCGGATTTGAATAATCACTTAATTTGGGTAGTCCTTTTTGTGACTGTTTCTTTCGGTGCAATAGGATTTGTCGATGACTATAAAAAGTTGATTCTGCAGGACCCCGCTGGTCTAAACGCATGGCATAAATTTTTCTGGCAATCGGTCGCAGCAATTATTCCGGCTATTACGCTTTTTGCACTGGCGACTGACGAAATTAGCACGTCATTACTCATTCCATATTTTAAGGACCTATGGATACCACTTGGGATTTTTCAAATTATTGTTTCATTTATTTTTATCGTAGGTTTCTCCAACGCTGTAAATCTAACAGATGGGCTTGATGGCTTAGCAATAATGCCTACCGTACTGGTGGGCGGTGCTCTAGGTGTATTCGCATATGTGACAGGCAATATAAATTTTTCTGAATATCTGGGCATACCATACGTAGCTGGAACAGGAGAAATACTCGTATTCTGCGCCGCTTTATCCGGGGCAGGGTTAGGTTTTCTGTGGTTTAACACGTATCCGGCACAGGTATTTATGGGCGATATAGGTGCACTTTCGCTTGGTGCAGCTCTTGGTGTTGTAGCGGTTGTTGTTCGTCAGGAAATTGTCCTCGCAATAATGGGCGGGGTTTTTGTGGTCGAAACTTTGTCAGTAATGATTCAAGTAGCATCTTTTAAACTGACTGGTAAGCGCGTTTTTCGAATGGCACCGCTACATCATCATTTTGAGTTAAAAGGATGGGCCGAGCCGAAGGTGATTGTCAGATTTTGGATTATTACGGTCATTCTGGTGCTTATAGGTTTGGCTAGTCTGAAAATTCGATGAGTATAGCGGAGAATATAAAGCCAGCGATGCAACAGTCCGCTAAAACGAAGGATCTTGTTCTCGGTCTTGGTAAAACGGGGTTGTCAGTAGCACGTTATCTGACCCGCAATGATATTGATGCAATATATGTTGACACTCGTGATGAGCCTCCTGGTGTTGAAGAGCTTTGCACAATCAATCCCACGGCTGAAATTTTTCTGGGTGAGATCTCAGAAAAAGTTCTTAAAGGTATTTCGAGAATTATTGCTTCGCCAGGCATTACAGATTCACATCCATTTCTTGCAGCAGCGCACAGCAACGGTATTGAAGTTATTAGTGACATCCAACTCTTTGTCGCCGAAGCCGATGCGCCTCTGGTAGCTGTGACAGGTTCAAATGGCAAAAGTACTGTAACAACGTTATTAAATTTAATGTGTGATAGTGCTGGCAAATCAAGTCTTGCTGGAGCTAACCTTGGTGTCCCCGCGCTGGATCTGTTAATTAAAGACAAACCAGATTTCTATATTCTCGAACTTTCCAGTTTCCAATTGAAGCGAACGCAAGATTTACCAGTCATGGTTGCCGTGTTGCTAAATATTTCTTCCGATCATTTAGATTGGCACACCACTGAACAGGAATATCGTAAGGCGAAATATCACATTTTTAGTGGGGCAGAATCTGCGGTGTTTAATCGTGGTGATGCTGATGCAGTTGCACATTTTCCAAGAGATATAAGGTCGCTAAGTTTCGGCTTGGATGAGCCTGATGGTGACGGGTACGGGCTACGCAATGATGCAGGTGATGTTTTTCTTTCTTATGGATCTAAGTCGCTTTTATCGGTCACTGATCTCAACGTAGTAGGGATACATAATCAGGCTAACTGTCTCGCGGCTTTAGCTGCCGGACACCTGATGAATTTAGATTTATCTTCGATGTTAGCAGTACTGTCAGAGTTTTCTGGCCTACCACACAGAATGCAAATAGTGGGACGGTATCGTGGCGTACTTTTCATTAATGATTCTAAGGCAACTAATGTTGCAGCTGCGATAGCGTCTATCTCCTCAATACAGGGGCGCGTTGTTTTAATTGCGGGCGGGCAGGGGAAAGGAGGCGATTTCGACCACTTAGCGAAATCGACTTCTGAATACCTGCGTGCTGTTGTGCTGATTGGCGAAGATGCTCCAGCTCTAGAGAGTGCATTTAATGGTCTGATACCAATCAAGCGTGCTTCAGGACTTGCTGAAGCCGTGAATTTTGCAGTCAAGCTTTCTAAGACCGGAGATACTGTATTGCTAGCGCCTGCGTGCGCCAGTTATGACCAGTATGAGGGCTACCAAGAACGCGGAGACCACTTTACCCGTGAAGTGGAGGCTTTGTTGTCATGACTCAGAGCAATATTAGTATCCGATTTCCAATGCAGCTTAGAAATGCAATACGGCTCGATCCTGTGCTGCTAGGTCTGTCTATCACATTATTATTAGGCGGCTTAATAATTTTAGCTTCCGCATCCATTTCAGTAGCTGATAATTCAACGGGTGATCCTTTCTATTATGTTGCCCGGCAAGCGGTCGCCGCTTTCATCGGTGCGATGGCAGCAGGTATTTGCCTGTTATTACCACTAGATGTGTGGCGGAGGATTGGACCACTGATGCTGCTTTTTGCTTTCGGACTGCTCTTATCGGTTCTTATTCCTGGGGTCGGTTATACCGTTAACGGTAGCACTCGTTGGATCCGATTTGGATTTCTGAATGTGCAGGCGTCTGAAATAGCAAGACTTTGTTTGATAATTTACTTGGCGGGTTATTTGGTGCGCCATAATAAGGCTTTAGGTGAGCAGTTTTTTAGTTCTTTTAAACCCATAATTGTTTTATTTTGTTGTTGTTGCCTTCTTCTCGCAGAGCCTGATTTTGGTGCGGCAGTTTTGCTGGTAGCAATAGCGTTCTCGATGATGTTTGTGGCTGGAGCACGGCTAAGAGATTTCTTTATTTTTGTTAGTCTCGCCGCAGGGGCAGCTGTAATTCTAGCTGTCACCCGCCAATATAGGCTTGAACGTCTGACAGGGTTTCTTGATCCTTGGGCGGATCCCTACGATAAGGGTTTTCAGCTTACGCAATCACTTATTGCGATTGGTCGTGGCGAGTGGTTTGGTGTGGGTCTTGGTGAGAGTGTACAAAAACTTTTTTATCTTCCAGATGCACACACAGATTTTGTTTTTGCTGTTTATGCCGAAGAGTTTGGATTATTTGGATCCATGGCTCTTATTGTTTTCTTCGCTGCTCTTATATGGAGGATTCTCAGACTTGCAATAGATGCAGCAAGTTTTGAGCGGTACTTTGAAGCGTATCTATCTGTTGGGATTGGCACATGGCTGGGGCTTCAGGCATTTGTCAATATTGGTGTCAACATGGGTCTTTTGCCTACTAAGGGACTCACGCTGCCATTAATTAGCTATGGTCGTTCTAGCCTAATAATAACTATGGTCAGCATCGGGATTTTGTTACGTATCTATCATGAACTAGACCAAGAAAAGGCCTCTAAATGGCGAGCTAATTCAGGTACAAGAAAAGGAGGGCGAAAATGACTAACCGCCCGATTCTTATAATGGCGGGTGGTACCGGTGGTCATGTTTATCCGGCTCTTGCTGTGGCTCGGGCGCTACTTAAAGAGACAAAAGAAGTTATCTGGCTTGGCAGTCGTCGGGGGCTTGAATCTGTAGTTGTTCCTGAAAACGAAATTCCAATCGAGTGGGTCATTGTTAGCGGTTTGCGTGGTAAAGGTTTATTTGCGCTGCTCATTGCCCCATTTTCACTAATTCGTGCACTTTTTCAATGTCTATTTGTGATGTGGAGGCACAGGCCAGCGGCTGTATTAGGCATGGGTGGCTATGTTAGTGGCCCAGGTGGACTAGCGGCTTGGTTGACATGCTGCCCACTTGTAATTCATGAACAAAACGCGGTTGCTGGATTAACTAACCGTCTTCTGGCGCGTCTGGCCCGGGTTGTGCTGCAGGCCTTCCCGGGCAGTTTTAAGTCAATCGATCGCGCAAAAACAGTTGGAAACCCTGTTCGCGTTGATATCTCATCAATAG
Organism: uncultured Woeseia sp.; assembly: GCA_913031125.1. GTDB lineage: Bacteria > Pseudomonadota > Gammaproteobacteria > Steroidobacterales > Woeseiaceae > SZUA-117. The sequence goes on from CAJWFK010000006.1 coordinate 92,764, forward strand.
TCGATCCAGATACCCGCCTTAGTGGACGGACTGGAGCGATGCGACTTCTAGTGTTAGGGGGCAGCCAAGGAGCGATGGCATTAAATACGGTAATCCCAGAAGCGCTTGCACTGCTGCCCGAAGAAATCCGGCCCATTGTTCGTCACCAGACAGGTGAGCGCACTATCGACGTTGCGAAAGAAACATACAGAGCTTGTGGTGTTGTGGGCACTTTGTATCCATTTATTAACGATATTGCTGAGGCCTATGCATGGGCAGATTTTGTTGTTTGTAGAGCGGGAGCTCTGACCATTGCAGAATTATCAGCTGTCGGGTTGCCAGCTATTTTTGTGCCTTTCCCAGCAGCGGTCGATGACCACCAAACAGCAAATGCACAGGCGATGGCAGCAATTGGCGCGGCGACAATTATGCAAGAACGAAACATGACTCGTGAATCGATGGCGAATTTGCTGGAAAGTTGGTTAAAAAATCGCAGTGATTTGTTGGTGCGGGCTCGAAAAGCTCGTTCTTTAGCGATGCCAGAATCACTTATCAAAATAACTGATCATTGTTTGATGGCAGCAGGTTGGTCATCGTGATTGACCGTATGCGGCGAATTAATTGTGTGCACTTCATCGGCATTGGAGGGTCCGGAATGTCGGGCATTGCTGAGGTGATGCTGAGTTTAGGTTATGTGGTGCAAGGATCCGATCTTAAGCATAACGCTGCGGTAAAAAGACTTGAGGATCAAGGGGTCAAAATTTTTGTGGGGCATAATGCATCTAATATCGAAAATGCCGATGCCGTTGTCGTTTCAAGTGCAGTAGATAATTCCAATCCTGAGGTCGAAGCAGCACGTATAGCAAAGCTTCCGATTGTTCCTCGTGCTGAAATGTTGGCGGAACTCATGCGTTTCCGCTACTCGATAGCAGTTGCTGGTACTCATGGTAAGACGACTACAACCAGTCTTGTGGCAAGCGTGCTTGCTGAGGCTGATTTAGATCCCACATTCGTTATCGGGGGGTGTTTAAAGAGCACGAGCGCGAATGCCCGTTTAGGACAAAGTGAGTACTTGGTAGCTGAAGCAGATGAAAGCGATGCATCGTTTGTGCGCCTTAAACCAATGCTTTCTATAGTGACTAATATAGATGCTGATCATATGGAGACATATCAGGGTGATATAGGAAAGCTACGGGCTAGCTTTATTCAGTTTTTGCACAATCTTCCATTCTACGGCCTTTCAATTTTATGTGCAGATGATCCCGGAATTAAACAGATTTTTGGTGATGTTAGCCGTTCAGTTATTACATATGGCATCGATTCTGGTGCTGATGTCCGGGCGACAAATATTGTATTCGATGGGCTAGAAACGCATTTCGATGTGATTCGAAAAGAGCATAGACACTCCATGCATATCTGTCTTGCTTTGCCGGGGATACATAACGTTAGAAATGCATTGGCAGCAATCGCTGTAGCCGCTGAACTACAAATTAGCGATGATCATGTCGTTAGAGCCCTTAATAACTTTGAAGGCATTGAACGTCGGTTCCAATGCCTAGGTGAAATTAGAGCGAAAAACGCCAAAGTTATGCTGATTGATGATTATGGTCACCATCCAACGGAGATTGCTGCGACTTTGGCTGCTGCTCGTGCTGGTTGGCCTGGGAAACGAATAGTACTTGTATTCCAACCGCACAGATATACAAGGACACGCGATTTAATGGATGATTTCGCATTTGTACTTAGTCAGACGGATGTTCTTGTGCTACTTGAGGTTTATGAGGCGGGAGAAGAACCGATAGCTGGTGCTGATGGTCGTACAGTAGCACGGGCAGTACGCGGGCGAGGTAGCGTAGAGCCCGTGTTTATCGAATCGCTGGACCGATTGCCAGCAGTGCTGAAAGAATTAATTCAGGATGGTGATCTTGTGCTTACAATGGGCGCCGGTGATATAGGGAGTTTCGCTAAGAATCTACCAGACCTATTAGCTCATGGCCCCCAACTGAAGGTGCATAGATGAGCGCTTTGCCTAATGTTCCGCATGCGAATGGTGAATTTCTCAAGAATGAACCAATGAGTCGCCACACTTCGTGGCGTATCGGTGGGACAGCAGACATGCTATTCAGGCCGCATAGCGTGGAAGATTTGGCACAGTTTCTCTATAACCTAGAAGCTGATATACCAATCTTTTGGCTTGGACTTGGTAGCAATTTGCTTGTCCGTGATGGTGGTTTGCCGGGTGTAGTAATTGCTACGGCAAGAATTTTCACTTCGTTTGAGTATCTAGGTGAACAAGTGGTTCGTGTGGGTTCAAGTATTCCTTGTACGCAGCTTTCACGTCAATGTGTCCGATTAGGGCTTGGGCCTTCAGAGTTTTTTGCTGGTATACCTGGAACCTTAGGTGGAGCTCTTGCTATGAATGCTGGTGCTCACGGCAGTGAGACGTGGGAGCTAGTTCGACTTGTTAGGACTATTGATAGGCGGGGTGAACTCCGTGAGCGTGTGCCTGACGATTACCAAATTGGGTATCGAAGTGTATCAGGCCCAATTGATGAGTGGTTTGTTGGTGCTGAGCTGGAGTTCGATTCTAATATTGCGGCAAGTATGGACCGCTATAAAGAAATGCTTTCACGACGAAAAGAGACACAGCCGCTAGGTTTGCCCAGTTGTGGTTCCGTATTCCGTAATCCACCGAATGATTATGCAGCACGATTAATTGAAGCTTGTGGGCTAAAGGGTTGCCGCATTGGGAATGCTGAGGTCTCTGACAAACATGCTAATTTCATTATCAATCGAGGTAATGCGACGGCGCTTGATGTGGAAAATTTAATTTTACACATTCATCAGACTGTTGCAGATGCAACTGGTATTGAACTGGTCCCAGAAGTGCTAATCATCGGGAGAGAAGCTGCATGATTGCGCTTAGCCATGATGAACGCATAGCAGTTTCAGACGCTACTGATTTTGGGCGGGTTGCCGTTGTCTATGGTGGATTTTCCAGTGAACGAGAGATTTCATTAAGGACTGGCAAGTCAGTGCTAGGAGCGCTAAACGCACGTGGTGTCGATGCTTACGGTTGGGATACCGCAAAACACAATTTAGCCGATTTAGGCGCCAAGGGTTTTGATCGTGTTTGGATTGCTTTGCATGGACCCGGTGGGGAGGACGGCGCAATACAGGGTGTTTTGGAGTGGATGAACATACCGTATACAGGGAGTGGTCTTCTCGCATCCGCGCTCGCTATGGACAAAATAGCTAGTAAACGGATGTTCACGATAGAAGGTATTCCGACGCCGAACTATGTAGTTATTAATGACCGAGCTGATGCCAACCATGCTGAAGCAGAACTCGGATTTCCCATGATAATTAAGCCCGCCCAGCAGGGGTCCAGTGTTGGCATTGATGTTGTTGCTAGAACTGAGGACCTAAAAGGTGCCATTGAAACAGCATTGAGCTTTGGTAAACCGGCGCTAGCAGAGAAATACGTAAATGGATTTGAGTCAACAGTTGCTGTTCTCCAAGGAGAAGCGTTGGCAAGTATTCGTATAGAAACCCCTAGGAAGTTTTATGATTACAGTGCCAAATATGAGTCGGAACAGACTCAATATTACTGTCCTGGAATCGACGATCCAATGCTCGAAAGGGTGTATCAAGATAGTGCGATTTCGGCTTTCTCTGCACTTGGTTGTTCTGGTTGGGGACGGGTGGATTTCATGACTGGTAGTGACGGATACCCACAAGTGATTGAAATAAATACGGTACCAGGAATGACGACTTCCAGCTTGGTACCTATGGCTGCTAAAGCAAGGGATATAAGTTTCTCTGAGTTGTGTTGGCGGGTGCTAGAAACCAGTTTTTCTGCTAATCAAGAAAGTTTAAATGAAGGAGTTTCTGTCAATGGCCCGTAGACAGGCAAAGCGTCGGACTCAAAATAAACAACGGAAATTCCGGTTGCCAGCAATTCCATCGCTGCCAATGCGTAGCATTGGTATCTCTTTAATTGTAATGACAGTTGTCGGCTTATGTTATCAATTTAGCCTCCAGATGCTCGATCGACCTATAGCTTCGATAACGATTGAGGGCCCCTTCCAACGCGTAACGGCACTCCAGATTGAGGAAGCAGTTAGTGATGAACTGAGATCAGGGTTTTTTACCGCCGATCTAAAGATGATACGCAATCGAATTATCGACCTAGACTGGATAGATGATGCAAATGTGACTCGACGTTGGCCGAGTACACTTGCTATTGCAGTGACGGAACAAATACCAGCAGCAAGATGGGGAGCTAGCGGTCTTTTAAATACAAGGGGTGATTTGTTTGTGCCCGATGCCCGACATGTCCCAGCAGAATTGCCAAAACTTAGTGGTCCTGAAGGTCAATCTACAGTGGTTGCCACGCGATATCTCAACCTAAGAGAGCGGCTTATACCTATCGGCCTTGATGTTCGAGAAGTTACGTTGGATGCGAGGGGTGCATGGGAGATCGTTCTTAGTAACGGAATAGAAATACGGTTTGGAAGGCGGGATATCGTGAAGCGTACGGAACTTTTTTTAGAAGTTGCAGCAGGCATTATTTCAAGTCGGGAGGCAGAGATTGCGTTTGTGGATTTGCGGTATAGCAATGGGTTTACGGTTGGCTGGAAGAATGGAAGTCGTTCGCCAGTTCAGGAAAAAAAATCAAAAGAGGATGGCATGGTTGCGGGATTAGGAAAGTGAATAAGAATATCGATAGAAACATGATAGTGGGACTCGATATTGGAACTTCAAAAGTAGTGGCTATTGTTGGTGAGGTCAGTGATGAAGGTGAAATAGAGATTGTTGGTATAGGCTCGCATCCGTCACGTGGACTAAAGAAAGGTGTAGTTGTCAATATCGAGTCGACGGTGCATTCAATACAGCGTGCTATTGAGGAAGCTGAATTGATGGCGGGATGTGATATCCATTCTGTTTATGCAGGCATTGCTGGTAGTCACGTTCGTAGTTTGAATTCACATGGCATCGTCGCGATTAGAGACAAAGAAGTTAGCGACGGGGATGTTGATCGGGTCATAGATGCAGCAGGTGCAGTTGCGATACCAGCGGACCAAAAAATCTTACATATTTTGCCTCAAGAGTTTTTGATAGATAACCAGGAAGGAATCCGCGATCCTATCGGAATGTCCGGGGTGAGGTTAGAGGCCAAAGTTCACATGGTCACTGGGGCGGTTAGCGCGGCACAAAATATCGTGAAGTGCGTACAGCGCTGCGGGCTTGATGTTGACGACATTGTTTTAGAACAACTTGCTTCAAGTTATTCAGTACTCACCGATGATGAGAAAGAGCTTGGCGTATGTATTGTTGATATTGGCGGAGGTACAACGGATCTTGCCGTGTTTTTAGGCGGAGCGATTCAGCATACAGCGGTGATTCCTATAGCTGGGGATCAGGTTACTAACGATATAGCAGTGTCAATGCGCACTCCGCTTCAATATGCCGAAGAGATCAAAATTAAGTATGCCTGCGCCTTGTCCCAACTCGCTAACCCAGATGAGACTATCGAAGTGCCGAGCGTTGGGGAAAGACCACCAAGAAGACTCGCGAGGCAGACGTTAGCAGAAATAATAGAACCGCGTTTCGAAGAACTTTTTGGTTTGGTTCGGGATGAGCTAAGGCGCAGTGGTTTTGAAGAACTGATTGCTGCTGGAATTGTAATAACTGGGGGCAGCGCAAAAATGGAAGGGGCAGTAGAGCTTGCTGAAGAAGTATTTCATATGCCAGTGAGACTTGGTGCACCGCAATATGTCGATGGTCTACTCGAAGTTGTAAAAAATCCAATACACGCGACCGGAGTAGGGCTTTTATTGTATGGAAATGAAGACAGTGTCCGCCATGGTGACCGTGTATCACTGGTAGGTGGCAACTTGAGTGAGATGTTGGGCCGAATGAAATCCTGGTTTCAAGGACAGTTTTAGATGGAGGCTTCAGAGTTTTGAAGCATATTTTTACGAGTGAGATAGAGATTAAAAAAGGGAACGGAGGTTAATATGTTTGAGTTAATGGATGCACATAGCCAAAGTGCGGTCATCAAGGTAATTGGTGTCGGTGGCGGGGGCGGTAACGCAGTCGCCCATATGGTGAATTCGGGAATAGAAGGTGTCGATTTTATTTGTGCTAATACCGATGCGCAGGCTCTGAATAGTGCTCGCGTTCGGACTGCATTGCAAATTGGTTGCAATATCACAAAGGGACTTGGCGCTGGTGCTGATCCGGATATAGGACGACAGGCTGGGATGGAGGACCGTGATCGGATTCAGGAAGTGATAGAAGGTGCCGACATGTTGTTTATCACGGCTGGAATGGGCGGTGGCACAGGTACTGGAGCAGCGCCGGTAGTTGCACAAGTTGCAAAGGAACTGGGTATTTTGACAGTTGCCGTGGTAACCAAGCCGTTTGTTATGGAAGGTGCCAAGAGGATGGCGATTGCCGATATGGGAATTGGTGAACTAGGTAAATATGTTGATTCTCTGATTACTATTCCAAACGAGAAGTTACTCACAGTCTTGGGCAGCGAGACAACCTTATTGGATGCTTTCGGATCTGCTAACCAAGTATTACAGGGTGCTGTGCAAGGTATTGCTGAGCTGATTACTCGCCCCGGATTAATAAATGTAGATTTTGCTGATGTTCGGACCGTAATGGCAGAAATGGGTATGGCGATGATGGGTTCGGGATCCTCTTCAGGAGAAGATCGAGCCAGAGAAGCTGCGGAATCCGCTGTGTCAAGTCCCCTGCTTGAAGATATAAATCTGGCGGGCGCTAAAGGCATATTGGTCAATGTAACGGCAGGTATGGACATGGGTATTGGGGAATTTCAACAGGTCGGTGAAACTGTTCGAGAATTTGCTTCAGATGATGCGACGGTGGTTGTTGGCACGGTTATCGACCCCGATCTTAAAGATAGAATTAGGGTGACCGTTGTCGCGACAGGGCTTGGTCAGATAGCTACGGCTGCTGCCCCAATGAGGGTCGTGCAAAGAACTAATGCCCAAGCTAGCCAGACTGAACCAAATTATACGAGCCTAGACAAACCAACAGTACAGCGCCAACGGGCGGTAGGAGATGGTTTGGAGGAAAGTGGATTTCAAGAAGATTTATTAGATGTTCCGGCATTCCTCCGACGGCAAGCTGATTAGAGCGGAAGCTGCTCATGCGGCTCTCACTCGTCACGGCTGAGCAGAGTATATTTTAAACTTTCGTTCGGACGTGGGAGGCAGGATCAACTGACCTGCCTCCCACTGGTCTTATCCTCAAATCGGTTTGGTTTTGCGTCTTAGCTTGTGATAGCCTTTCGCGCAGTTGCGTATAAATTATTGAATATGATGATAGTTTCTGGCCTATGCTGCGACAAAGAACAGTAAAAACCGCCATTCGAGCGACGGGTGTAGGCCTGCATACGGGCAAAAAGGTTTACATGACACTTCGCCCAGCTGCCGAGAACACAGGTATCATATTCAGACGTGTTGACTTGCCTGAGCCAGTAGATATTCCAGCAAATGCACGCCTTGTGGGCGAGACAATGCTTGGAACGACGCTTATTAAAGAAGGGATTAAAGTAGCAACTGTCGAACACCTTATGTCAGCACTAGCTGGACTTGGTATAGATAATCTTAACGTTGATCTATCGGCCCCTGAAGTGCCTATAATGGACGGAAGCGCTGGACCTTTCGTTTTCTTGCTTCAATCCGCGGGAATTCAAGAGCAGAGTGTGGCGAAGAAATTTATCCGAATCAAAAAGAAAATTCGTGTTGAGGATGGTGACAAGTGGGCTGAACTGACACCGTTTAATGGTTTTAAAGTTAATTTCAATATCGAATTTAACCATCCGGTTTTTAATAAACTTAGCAAGAGCGAGTCCATTGACTTTTCTTCCACATCGTTTTTAAAAGAAGTAAGCCGCGCAAGAACCTTTTGTTTTTTAAAAGATGTGGAAGCTTTGCGCGCAAATAATTTGACTCTCGGCGGTAGTATGGATAATGCGATCGTCTTGGATGATTATCGAATCTTAAACGAGGATGGACTTCGGTATGCGAACGAATTTGTTGTTCATAAGATTCTCGACGCTATAGGGGATATTTATCTTTTAGGCCACACTGTTTTGGGCGAATTTTCAGCCCACAAATCAGGCCACGAACTTAATAATAGGCTTTTACTCGCTTTGTTGGAGGAACAGTCCGCCTTCGAAGAGGTTACTTTTTCTGATCCCGATACGGCACCGATTTCCTACTCAACACCAGCGTATGTTTGATTAGATATCTATAGTCATATTCGTTGCTATAGATTTTTCGTAGGTTGCTGGGACTCAACGCTTGTAAGCTAGAGCCCTAATTTTGTGTGACAGTTACTCGAACTGTAGATGCGTCAAAGCCAGAATTTTGGGCAGTTGAAATAAGAGTTTTTGATTCGAAACGGAGACGCGATGCCCAAGCAGATGAAGTACAAATAACTACTAATTCCCCATTATCTCTAACATTTGCCGCGACTAAATGTTCAGAAATTTCTTGAGTTACAACATCTTTTAGTGCTGTTGTAAGCAATTGCATATCTGCTGCTGCTTGGATAATTTTCTCCAATTCGTTGCTACTCTTTGAGTTTATAAGGTTTTTTAAGTTTTTTTCCTTCATTTACTTAGCTTGTGGAGTCCGTCTATTATAGACGCCAAGAAGTAGCTGACATTGCAGATAAGATGACACCCTATTGTAATAAAGCTTTTGCTTCTGCATATTGACCGTTGAGAGAAGCGTTTAGGTGGCGACATTACACGACACCCCTTTACGAACGGAACTTAGGCTTACACTTAAGGTTAGAATACCTTAAAAAATTATAGGTAAAAATGCTTGTTTTCCACGATAGACGACAAAATTCAATGTTTATACTTCAAAAATATAATAATTAAGTGACGATTTTATGAACGTGGTCATTTTAAGTAATGGGCTAGGAAGGTTTCGACAGATCAAATTGTCAAGTCGGAGTGTATTTGCATTGACGAGTTTGTTTGCCGTGGCTCTTGGTGGCTTGGCATTTTTCGGGGGTTATTATTATTCTGCGGTTCAAGGTTCTGGTATTAGTCGTTCTGAGGTTGCCAGTCTCCATGAAGCTATGCAGACGGAGAAAGCAGGCATCGAAAAGATTCGTCGGAATACTGAAGCCACCTTAAAGGCGTTAGCAACTCAGCTGAGCCATATGCAGGCCCGTGTTATTTATATTGATGGATTTGCTCGGCGATTAGGAGAACTATCGGATCTTACAGAAGATGAGTTCGACTTTAATTCGTCGGGGTTGGCCGATACGCTGACAAATCACTCTTATAAAGAAGGTCCGTCAAAAGTTCCGGAAATACTCGTCGCTATGGAGCAACTTGACCTCCATCTAGATCAGCATGAAGTTGAACTTGGCGTTCTCGAGAGTATGTTGCTCAATCAGAAGCTTTCGGCCCGTATTTACCCACAGGGGAGCCCAGTGCTATCAGGATGGCTGTCATCATACTATGGGCGGCGAACCGATCCTATTACAGGTAAACCTGCAGTTCATCTTGGGGTTGATTTTGCCGGCAAACCTGGTGATGAAATTATTGCTGTCGCTGATGGAGTCGTTATTTGGTCAGATGACCGGTATGGTTTTGGCAAGCTTGTTGAAATTAACCATGGGAATGGATATATGACACGGTATGCACATAATGAAGAAAACCTCGTTACGGTCGGTGAGGAGGTAGAAAAAGGGCAGAAGATTGCTCTTATGGGTGATACGGGTCGCTCTGTTGGAACTAACCTGCATTTTGAGGTCTTGAAGAATGGCGAGAGGATTAATCCGGCGCCCTTTATTAGAAGGACTGCGGACTAACTAAATTCAGGCGGATTTGTAGCTTTCAATTTGGTGCAAATTCTTAATCAGTCAGTAAAATATCGTTTTTTTGTTACGCGGCTAATGTTATTTGAGTGGCCGTTCTAGGAGCCTTACGTGGCAAGTTTCGTAACGCGCATTTTCGGTAGCCGCAATCAGAGATTGCTGCGTCGCTTCTCCAAGGTCGTTAAACAAATTAACGATATGGAAGCGGATTTAAAATTATTAGCCGACGACGATCTTAGGGCAAAGACCGTTGAGTTTCGCGCGCGTTTTAATAGCGGAGAAACACTAGATGCTTTGCTGCCTGAGGCATTTGCTGTTGCTCGGGAGGCTGCTTGGCGCGCAATAGGCTTGCGGCCTTTTGATGTTCAGCTTATCGGTGGAATGGTTTTGCATGGTGGCAATATTGCAGAAATGCGGACTGGCGAAGGGAAAACACTTGTAGCTACGTTACCAGCTTACCTTAACGCAATATCGGGCGGTGGAGTACATATCGTTACCGTTAACGAATATTTAGCTCAGCGTGATGCTGATTGGATGAAGCCGGTCTATGAATATTTAGGTCTCACCGTCGGAGTTTCTAAGTCTGGGCAGTCTCACGAGGAGAAGCGCGCTGCTTATGAAGCTGACATTACTTACGCAACAAACAATGAGCTTGGATTTGACTATCTTCGAGATAATCTAGCATTTTCTCTTAAAGATAAGGTCCAACGTGATCTTAATTTTGCAATCGTTGACGAAGTAGACTCAATCCTTATCGATGAAGCAAGAACTCCGCTGATCATTTCGGGTCCGGTTGAGGAAAGTACAGATCTTTACCTAAAAATAAATAAGCTTATTCCGAAGCTTCGTGTACATAATGAACCGGAAGGGCAAGTTAACTACGACATTCAACTAAAACATATTGCGCTGTTAGACGAAAAGGGTAAACCGGTATCTCGATCTGCAGACGGTAACTCTAATGTTATGACAGTTGAAGAGGCGATAGAGATCGGTAATGGGCGTGGGACGGATGTTGTTTTAACTGAGCAAGAAGATTCAGGTTACCCACTGTGCGAACTTTCTATCCGTGGCCATTATAGTGGGGATGAAAAGTCGAAGCAGGTTCATGTGACTGATGAAGGGCACCAGTATGTCGAGCAATTGATGATTCGTGCTGGATTGTTAGGGGATGGTGAAAGCCTGTACGACTCGCAAAATATCCGTCTTTTGCACCACCTTAATGCTGCACTCAGAGCTCATGCGATGTTTAACAGAGATGTTGATTACATAGTGAACGACGGCGAAATTGTCATTGTTGATGAGTTTACTGGCCGCACAATGCCGGGAAGACGTTGGTCGGATGGATTACATCAGGCTATTGAGGCTAAGGAGGGCGTTGCGGTTAAACAAGAGAATCAAACGGTCGC
>CAJWFK010000007.1 GCA_913031125.1 uncultured Woeseia sp.
GCTGCGGGAGTTGGGGGGCGGCAGTCGGTTCATCTCGATGGCCGCGCCTTTCAATGCCTTGCTGTGGCGGTTCGTCGCCGTCGATGGGGAGGTGTATCGGGAGGGATACTACTCGCTCTTCGACTCCGGCAATCGCGTCCGCTTCACCGCCTACCCGGCCAATCACCACCTGCTCGACGAGATCGCCGGCGACGCGGCGGTGCGCCGGCTGCGTTGGTTCACGAAGGGATTCTACCGGGTCAAACGGGAGGGAACCAAGGTCAATATCCACGATCTGCGCATGGGGTTCGAACCGGCCTACGTATTCGGCTTCACTGTGGGTGAGGTGCGGGACGGTCGCGTTGTGGCGGTTCCGAACCGGAGACTGGAACAGGGGCTTGACCTGCTGACGGTGGACTGGGTCTGGAACCGGATCTGGGAACAGGAACTGGACCCGCCGCACCTGCAGACCACCTCGGGAAACTAGGCCGGGTAGCGGGTGCTCGGGTCCGCGAGGTGGGACTCGCGGGTGCCGTTGATGGGCCCCAGGGCAATGGCGAGAAGGTCGAGCTGGTCGATGATGAGGCTCTTGTTCGCCCAGGGTGAGGATGAGCGGGAGCAGAAGGAAAGCATCGGTGCAGATGCCGTCCCGACTGGCCTGATCGGCCGCCTGCTTGACCGGCGGTGAGACCTTGGTATCCTAAGCGCTCAAACGAAAGGCCCGCCATGCGTTATATCCATGACAAAGAAGATCTGACCCCCTACGCCGGGTTCCTGCACCGGCCCGAGCCCGAAGGCTTCACCGCAATTATTGCGGGTCCCCTCGAAGCCTACGGGTTCGACAAGACGGGGCGGGAGCTGAACCAGTTTCCCACCCGGCGGATCCAGCTCTCGATCCACACCTGGCCGCCAGGCAAGGCCCACGGCAGCCATCACCACAAATATTGGGAGCAGGTGTATTACATCTTCTCAGGGCAGGCGCGTGTCGTCGTGGGCGACGAGACGCGTATCGTCGGTGCAGGCGGCTCCGCCTTCATGCCGGCGAACGTCGAGCACGACATCGAAGCGGTGGGAGACGAGGAGATGGTGGCGGCCGTAGTGACATGCGTTGTCGACGACGATAATGCCGGCGAGGAGGACTGAGCCGATTTCCTGTGGTCCGACCTGGAATACCAGGCTATGAGAAGCTGGAGACTCTGCGCAACCGCGTCATGGCGGCGCGGCTGAAGCGACATGCATCACGGGTGCGGCCACCGGCCACCAGCCGATAGAGGCCGCCCCCGGCGGCAACCGGCTGGTCGGACTGGCTGCGCCGTGCCACGAGGTCAGGTGGCGGTCGGTCTGCGCCTCGCGATCGACCACGGGCCGCTCCCGCTGGCCGACGGTGCGGGGATCCGAATCACAGGTCGTGGTTTCAGCCCCGCGGCAGGCCCGCCGCGACGAATGCCCGCTCAAGGGTAGCGTACGAGATCCGCGCCACCTCCTCCACGTCGTAGTCGTCCTGTCCCCAGATCCGCATGCTGACCTCGACGGTGATGAAGTCGTCCCAGCCCGTTTCGTGCATCGCGCGGGCATAGGCGACGACGTCTAGCTCCCCCTTTCCCAGCACCTCGAGAGCGAACTCGCCGTCTTCTCTGCGCCGGGCGTCGGTGACGTGAGTGTGCTTGGTGACCGGGGCGAGATCGCGGACCGAATCCTCGACGCGCTCGCCGCCGGTGAAGGTGTGGACGACGTCGAAGTGGATGCCGACGTTGTCGCGGCCCACCTGCTCGACCAGCCACAGGCAGCGTGCGGAACTGTCGACGGCGGCCCCTCGATGCAGCTCCCCGGCGACGACGAAACCTTCGCGCGCGCCCAGCTCACCGTAGTCTGCCAGCTGCGCGGCGATCCTGTCGCGGTCCTGTTCCCAGCGCTCGGTCTTGCCGCCGATCGGCAGGGCGATAACCGGGTTCTCGCTCAGCCCCAGATCTCGCGCCAGCTGCGCCACTGCGCAGGTAAACTCGAGGTTGTCGCGGTGACCCTCGTCGTCGTCGTGAAGGATCGAGCGCAGGATGAAAAGGGCGGGTACGCCCATCCCGTGATCCAGTAGCAGGCGCGCGATGGTGGTGCGCCGGTAAGCGTCGAGCTGCTGGGGCATCGAGCCGGCGTGGCTGGGCGAAAGGCAGATTTCGACGCCTTCGTATCCCATTGCGTGCAGCATGGGAATGGCCTGCTCCAGCGGCAGGTGGGGCATGGCGTACGTTCCGTAGGCAATCTTCATTTGGTCATGCTCCTACCAGAGTTGGGCAGTGGCCAGGCGGGCCCCTTCGGCCATGGCCCTGAACTTGGCCCAGACAACGGTAGGGTGGACCTCGGTCCGGTAGGTCGCCTGGGTGGAGAAGCCGCAGTCGGTGCCGGCGATGACACGCTCCCGCCCGACCAGCCTGGCGAAGCGCACTAGGCGCTCGGCGATCAGTTCGGGGTGCTCGACGATGTTGCTGGCGTGGGCCACCACGCCGGGGATGAGGATCTTGCCGTCGGGCAGGTCGATCCCCTCCCAGACGTGGTATTCGTGCTCGTGGCGGGGGTTGGCTGCCTCGAAGGAGTAGGCTCCGGCGTTGACCCGGAGGATGATGTCAACGATATCGCGCAGCGGCGTGTCGTGGACGCGGGGTCCCTCGTTGATGCCGTAACAGGTGTGGAAGCGGACCTTCTCCGCCGGGATGTCGCGGAGACTGTGGTTGACGACCTCGACGTAGATCTCAGCGCGGCGTACGCGCTCGGCCGGGTCGAGCGACGCATCGCTGTGCACGACCGTGAGCCAGGGGTCGTCGATCTGCAGGATGAAGCCGGCGTCGACGATGGCGCGGTACTCGGTCTCCAGCGCCGCGGCCACGGCCTGGAGGTAATCCTCCTCCGAGCCGTAGAACTCGTTGCCGCCCACGCCGCTGGGAGCGACAGCCGGCATGAAGATCTCCTCTGCCTCCACCTGTGCGGCAGCTGCCTGCAGGTTAGCGATGTCGCGGGCGATGGCTTCTGCTCCCCGATAGCGGATCGGCCCGGTGCAGACCATCGGGTCGATATGGGTGATGGCGCCGCCGTGCATCGCCTCCCCGAAGTAGTTCTCGTAGTACTCCGGGAAGTCGGCGACCTCGGCGGCAAACTGGCTGGAATCGGTGGCGCCGGCGCGGGGCTCGTAGCCTTCCAGGCGCTCGGTCACGTAGGTCTGGAACCCGAGCTTGCCCTGCTCGCCGTCGGTGCTGACGTCGATGCCGCAAGCCACCTGCTGGTGGAGGCAGTCACGCACCGCGGTTGCCACGCGCTGGTCGTAGGCCACCTCGTCATGGTCGCGGCCCTCGACCTTGGATTTCATCAGATCGAGCAGATCGACGGGACGGGGGAGACTGCCGACGTGGGTTGTCAGGATGCGGTCGACGCTGTGCTTCATGCTCTTCGGCTCCACAGAAGGGCGGTTCGATGGTGCGGAATCCCGCGGGGTATGCGCGTGCCAGGCCATATATTACGTAAACGCTCCAACCGAGTCAGGGAGAGGATATGCAACTTACCGACGAAGAGCTGCGCTCCTTCGCAGCTGACGGCTACCTGATCCTGCGCGGATTCTTCGCGCCGGACCTGATGCAGCTGCTGTACGAGATTGCCAAGTCCGACAAGGCGATGGACGAAGCCACCGAGCGGCGCGACGCCGAGGGTGCAATCAGCCGCATCAGGCTGAGTAATGACCTGCACGACGATGTCTACAGCGCCTTCGCGCGCAGCGCGCGCATCGTCGCGGCCTGTGAGCAACTGCTCGGCGACGAGGTTTACCACTTCCACCACAAGATGATGCTCAAGGAGCCACGGGTAGGCGGTGCCTGGGAGTGGCACCAGGACTTCGGTTACTGGTACGCCCAGCAGTACGTGCTGTTTCCCGACATGATCAGCGCCTCCATCGCGGTCGATGCGGCGACGCGTCAGAATGGCTGTATGCAGGTGATTCGGGGCTCCCACAGGTGCGGCCGGCTGGACCACGGCACGGCTGGCGAGCAGGTGGGCGCCGATCTCGAGAAGGTCGAGGCCCTGCTCGGATTCTACGAGCTCGAGCACGATCACGTGGAGCTGGAACAGGGTGATATGCTGCTCTTCCACTGCAACTTGTTGCACCGCTCCGACCGCAATCGCGCGGATGACCCGCGGTGGTCGTTGATCTGCTGCTACAACACCCGGCACAACGACAAGTACAGGAAAGTGGAAGGCGGCCATCCGGCCTACGCGCCGCTGGAGCGCTGGCCGGACGAGCGGCTCGCCGCGATCGGCGAGCGGGACCGGCCGGTGCCGGCCTGAAGCGCATGCTGGATGAATTCCGCAGCGCACGGCTGCAGGCGGTCCGACTCGGGTGGGAGCACGAGGAGATGGTGGCCGCCATCCACGCTGATGAACGGGTGATGGCCAGCCACCGGGGCGTCCTGTTGTCGGAGGAGAATCATGAATGGATGGAAAGCAATATCGAGCAGTGGGAGCGGTGCGGCTTCGGACTCTGGGTTTTCCTCGGCGACAACGGTGAACTGGTGGGACGGGGGGGCTGCTGGCGATCGACCTGTTCGACAGCCAGGAGGTGGAACTCAATTACTCGGTGGCTGCACGCTGCTGGCGGCCACCGAGATGGCGACGGCGGCACTTGGGCTCGGCTTCGAATACCTGCCCGGGGCATCGATCATCGCCTTCACACGCGTCGAGAATGCCTCGTCACGAGGCGTGATGACCAAGGTCGGAATGACCTTCGAGCGGTACTTCAAGCTGCGCGGAATTGCGGCCGTACTCTACCGGCTGCGGAGGAAAAAGGCAGAGGCCAGCGGCCTGCTGAATCAGCGCATCTCGTAGGTGATCAGTCCCTCCCGGCGGCCGGTGACGGCGCGGCCATAACCTACCATTCGTTCAAGGTGACCGAGCAGCGGGAAGGTCAGCGCCGGATTCGACTCCTCGGGCCATTCGCCCAATACGCTCCCCAATCCATCACACAGCTCCAGCAGCGTGGTCGGCCCGTGGGCACCCAGGTAGGTCTCCAGCGACTGGTCCACGCGGTCGACGTAGGAGCGGCTTTCGTGCAGGAACTCGGCGATGCCGGCGCCGCGGTAGATCGGGTAATGGCTGGTGTAGAGGCCGGAGGCCGGGATGCCCAACAGCCGGTCGATGGAGCTGACGTAGCTGTCGACGAAACGGTAGGTTGGGGGGAAGGCCGGGCTGCCATCGGCGTTGAGGACGGCGTTGAAGAGGGCGGCGTCGGCGATGATCAGGCTCTGGCTGCGGGCATCGTAGACGGTCAGGTGGCCGCGGGAATGGCCCGGCGTGTGCAGGATCTCTACCTCCCAGTCAGCGCCCAGACGCACCCGCTCGCCGCCGCTGAGGGCGATGTCGACCGGGACGTGGCGGCTGGCCGCGCGCGTCTCTTCCTTTGCTGCCTCGGTGGTGACGATACCGTGGTCCTCCTCGCGGGCCGCGAACCGGTCTTCGATGAGCCTGTCGACGTGGCCGATCATCTCCATATCAAGCAGGTGGCAGAGGAAGAGGGCGCCAGGGGTCATGTCCTTTACGGCACCATTGCCGGCGACGTGGTCGAAGTCGGCGTGCGAGGTGAGGACGTAGCGGATGCGGTCGGCTTTCAGGCCGATATGGTCGAGGTAGGGAGCCAGGGTCTCGGGCGGCGTGGCGTCCACGCCCGAATCGATCAGCAGCGCCTGCTCCTCGCCGACCAGCAGGTAGAGACAGACGAAGCGGCTACCGAAGGGGGCTTCGATGCGATGGATGTTGGGGGCGATCTCCATGTTACTCCTCTAAGGTACGGGAATGGGGTGAATATAGGATCCGGAGATTTGACGGTGCCAGCGGCAGCCCCGTTTTTTGCTCGCCATGGCGCTGATCACCATCATTGGGCGCGGTCACTCCGGCACGCGGATGTTGTCCCACACGCTGTACGCCAGCGGGGTCTTCATGGGAAACAGGCTGAATACCTCCGGGGACAAGGTGCCGCCTGACGACTTGTACGAAGCCTGCCGAGTAATGGCCAGGCACGTCCGCCACGCCGGCGGTCTCCAGTGGGATACGGCTGCGCTGCACGAGATGGAGATCGATCCGGAATTCGTGTGCCTGGTAGAGAGCTATCTGCGGGATGTGCTCGACGCCAAGGACGAGCACAAGGGCTGGAAGCTGCCCGAGACGACGCTCGCCTTTCCCTGGATCGCCCGCATGTTTCCGGATGCCAAGTACCTGTTCCTGGTCCGGGACCCCCGCGACTGCATCCTCGGCGGCCACGTGACCGACGACCTGCGGGACTTCGGTGTCGACTACGAGTTTACCGACGACGAGCGGGAGCGTCGCGCGATCTCCTGGAAGTACCAGTACGACCTGGTGAACTCCACTCCGAAGCCGGCCAACTTCCTGACCCTGCGCTTCGAGGATTTTATCCTCGCTCAGGAGCGGGAGCTGGGCCGGATGGAGGAGTTCCTCGGCATGGAGCTGGCCCGGATCGTCGTGCGCCCCGAGACGGTTGGGCGCTGGAAGAGCGACGCCGGCCGGCACGACTTCGACTTCTTTGCGCCGGCGCTGGCCGAGAGCGGCTATCCGCTCGGGGCGTAGCCACAGGAGGCGGGTATGTCATCGACTGCGCCGAAGCCACTTGTCGACTGCGGACGCGGGCCCGGCGGGATGGACGAGGTCGAGTGGCAGCTGCGGGTGCAGACGGCCGCCGCCTACCGGCTGATCCACCGCAACGGTTGGAACGAGCTGATCTGGGGCCATACCACCACGCGCCTGCCCGGCGCTGAGCACCAGTTCCTCATCAACCCCTACGGCCTGCGCTACGACGAGGTCACGGCTTCCAGCCTGGTGGTGATCGACCTGGACGGCAATATCGTCGAGCCGGGTGCCCACGCGGTGAACCCGGCCGGATTCGTCATCCACAGCGCCATCCACCGCCATCGGGAACGCGCCCGCTGCGTGATGCACACCCACTCGCGGGCGGGTATGGCGGTAGCGTCGATGCGCTGCGGTCTGCTGCCGATCAGCATGAGCGCAATCAGCTTTCACGGGCACCTCGCCTACCACGACTTCGAGGGATCGACGCTGCTGCTGGAGGAGCGGGAGAAGCTGGCGGCCGACGTCGGCGATGCCCGCGCCGTTATCATGCGCAACCACGGTCTGCTGGCAATCGGCGCGACGGTGCCGGAGGCATTTCTGCACCTGTTCCGGCTCGAGCAGGCCTGTAAGGTGCAGGTGGACGCGATGAGCAGCGGCGCCGAACTGATCGAGCCGCCGTTCGAGGTGATCGAGCGCTCGGTGATCCAGACAGAGGAGTTTGCCCGCTGCGCGGCGGACGGTATCGGCGAACTGGAATTCGCCGCCTTCATGCGCCTGCTCGACGCCGAGGAACCCTCCTACCGCACCTGACCCTCTTCCTTGCCGCAGCGCCAACCGCCGTGATTCCCAGGGCAGTGCCGTGCGCCAGATTATCTAATTCCGGCCTACGTCGAAACGCCTCGACAAGGTAAAAAACAGCTCGGCGGCAGCATTTCCTTTCAGGTGTGGACCTTCGTTGCGCCGCCGTTTGCCTTCGGGTATTTTTCCCCCACCTCCCGAGGCACTACGAGCACGAGGAATGGTGCATGGCCGACCGGGTACAGGTAGGGGGACTGTCGATAGCCGCCGAGTTGGACGCGCTGGTCCGCAATGAGATTGCGCCCGGTACAGGCGTTGACGCCGACGGCTTTTGGGCAGCTCTGGAGGTCATCGTCGCCGATCTGGGCCCGGAGAACCGGGAACTCCTGGCCGCGCGCGACCACATCCAGGAGCAGATCGACCAATGGCACCTGGACCGCGCGGGGCAGGCGATCGAGGCGGCCGAATACCACGCCTTCCTGGCCGAGATTGGGTATCTGGAGGAGGAGCCGCCCGACTTCGAGATAACCACTGTCAACGTCGATCCCGAGATCGCGACGATGGCTGGACCGCAGCTGGTGGTTCCAGTCGACAACGCCCGCTACGCGCTCAATGCCGCCAACGCCCGCTGGGTCAGTCTCTACAACGCGCTCTACGGCACCGACGTGATTCCGGAAGAGGAGGGCGCGGAGAAAACCGCGGGCTACAACTCCCGGCGCGGTGCCCTCGTCGTCGCCCGCACCAACGTGTTCCTCGATGCAGCCGCAGGCCTGGCCGATGGCAAGTACGATGACATCGTCGCGATCCGGCTCGCAGGAGGTGATACCAGAGAGCTCCGGTTCACCCTGCAGGACGGCGGTGAGACCGGTCTGGCCGATCCCTCCCGGTTCGCCGGCTACATCGAAGCCGACGGCCGGCTCCAGAGCGTGCTGCTGGTGAACAACCGGCTCCACATCGACATCCAGATCGACCCGGACCACCCGATCGGCGAGGCGCACCCGGCGGGGATCAGGGACGTGGTGGTGGAGGCGGCCATCACCACCATCCAGGACTGCGAGGACTCGGTGGCGGCGGTGGATGCCGAAGACAAGGTCCGCGTCTACGGCAACTGGTGCGGCATCATGAAGGGGACGCTGGAGACCCAGGTAGAGAAGGATGGCAAGACCATCGCACGCAGGCTTAATCCGGACCGCAGCTACATCACTCCGGACAGCGGCACGCTGGCGCTGCCAGGACGGAGCCTGCTGCTGGTGCGCAATGTCGGTATCCACATGTACACCGACGCGGTCACCGCCGGTGGGGAGGAGATTCCCGAAGGATTCCTCGACGCCATGGTCACCTCACTGGCCGCCATGCACGATCTGAAGGGGAATGGCCACCACACCAACAGCCGGACTGGCAGCGTCTACATCGTCAAGCCGAAGCAGCACGGGGTGCGGGAGGTGGAGGCCACGGTCGAGCTCTTCGGCCGGGTGGAAGCTGCCCTGGGGCTGCCGCTCAATACGCTGAAGATCGGCATCATGGACGAGGAGCGCCGTACCACCGTGAACCTGAAGAAGGCGGTACGCATGGCCAGCGGGCGGGTGGTCTTCATCAATACCGGTTTTCTCGATAGGAGCGGTGATGAGATTCGGACAAGCATGTACGCGGGGCCTTTCCTGCCAAAGGAACAAATGAAACAAGAAAATTGGATTTTTGCTTATGAAGATAGAAACGTAGACGTCGGTATCAAATGCGGATTGCCCGGTAAAGCGCAGATTGGCAAAGGCATGTGGCCAAAACCGGACGAATTGAAGGAGATGATGGAGAGTAAGGGTGACCACTTGAGGGCTGGCGCAAATTGTGCCTGGGTGCCGTCGCCAATAGCCGCCAGTTTGCATGCAATGCATTATCATTTAATTGACGTTAAAAAAATTCAGCAAGAATTGGCGAGCCGGAAACAAGCTAAAATTAGAGATATGCTTATAGCTCCCCTAGAGAAAACAGTAAGCTTTGATAACGCAAGTATTCAGAGTGAATTGAATAATAATATCCAAAGCATTTTAGGATATGTGGTTCGATGGATTAACGACGGTATAGGTTGCTCAAAGATTCAGGACTTTAATGATGTTGGACTCATGGAAGATCGGGCGACTCTAAGGATTTCAAGCCAACATATTGCTAACTGGCTGCTTCATGGTGTTTGTACAGAAAATCAGGTTTTAGAAACATTCAAAAAAATGGCGACGATTGTTGATGCGCAAAACAGTGATGATCCTGGATACAAACCCATGAGCCAGGACCTTGAAAACGACATTGCTTTTAAAGCATCTTGCGAACTCGTATTTCAGGGAGTCACTCAGCCTAATGGTTATACTGAACCATTGTTGCATCATTACCGCCTTAAAAAAAAGCGACAAGAGCTTCATTCTGCAAAACACTAAAAGACAGAGTCAATGACATAGCGGTACGTCTATGGTTGGTGTTTGGCTTCAGGATAGTTGTACTCAATAAGTTCACAAGAATTGCGTGTATGTATATCCCAAGTGTCAGTGTCTAGCATGACCGAAACATACCCCGATGTTGGTATATTTGATGTCAACCCGGGTATAAGTTCGTTGGCTAAATTCGTTAAACCCGGATTGTGACCGACAATCATGATGTTGTTGAAGCCTTCGTCTTGAGCAGCAATTAATTCTGTTAATCGATCAATACTTGCATGATAAAGAGTGGATTCCCGATGAAGGAATTCTATTGGATAAGAGATCTGCTTCGCGATGATGCGAGCGGTAGTCCAGGCGCGAACGGCTGAGCTTGATATGATAAGAGAAGGTCTTATACCGGCCGCCTTTATTAGATTTCCCATAATAGGGGCATCGCGTTCACCACGTTTATTTAATGGTCGCTCATGATCATCGAGATCTGCGGTTGCACAGCTAGATTTGGCATGGCGGAATATTGTCAATGTCTTCATTAGCCAGGAATCCTACATAAGTCCGGTTTGCAGTCTTGCTTCATCGGACATCATAGTTTGATTCCATGGGGGATCGAAAACGAGTTCGACACGCACATCCGCGACGGTAGGGATGACAGCTATTTTCTCTTGAGCGTCTTGAACCAGGATTTCTCCCATACCACATCCAGGTGCGGTTAGTGTCATATCAACGTCTATCGAACGGTCCCCATTTGGAAGTCGTGTTATCTCGCATCGATAAATAAGTCCAAGATCCACAATATTGACCGGAATTTCAGGGTCATAACAGGTTTTGAGCTGATTCCATATGATCCCTTCGATATCATCATCAGTCGCATTTTCAGGAACAGAGGGGGGCTCAATCGGTTCTTTGCCGATCGCATCTGCATCAGCACCAGCAATCCTAAACAAATTACCTTCAACGTAAACTGTAAAACTTCCCCCTAGAGCCTGCGTAATGAAACCAACTGTCCCCTTGCACAGTTTGACCGCTTCCCCGATCGGAATGATAACGGCAGAGACATCCCGCTCAACTGTGAAAGGTTCATTAAGATGCCCGAGCATTCGTTGCTACTCCGTCGTTACAGTTCTGTGTTGCTTTTTAATGGCAGCGTTAAGAGTGTGCCACGCGAGCGTTGCACATTTAACCCTAGTCGGAAATTCTTTTACGCCCTCAAGAGCTTTTAATTTCCCCAAATCGATTCCCGCTTGTTTTTCTGTATTTGTAAGAGAGGCTATTATCGCCGAAAAGTATTTGGCTACTTGCCCAGTATTGAAATTTATTATGGTCTCGACTAATAGTGAAGCGGAGGCGACTGAAATTGCACACCCTGATCCTTCGAAACATGCATCTGTAATCGTATTTTTCGAATCGATATCTAAGTAAATTTTAAGTTTATCTCCACACAGTGGATTAATACCCTCTGCTTGATGGGATGGATTTTCAAGCCGGCCAAAATGACGTGGGTTTCTTGCATGATCCAGAATTAGTTCCCGGTACAAATCGCGTAATTCGTCTCCTGATGTTGACATCGATTCCATTAGTTAAAAATTTTCTTCGCTATGCCAATCGACTCTATTAGCCGGTCAATATCAGTTTTATTGTTGTATAGACCTAAAGATGCACGTGCAGTCCCCGAAATGTTGAAATATTCCATAACAGGCATTGCACAGTGGTGTCCTGTACGAATGGCGATACCCTGATTATCTAGAATTGTGCCAATATCATGCGGATGGATGTCATCTAGAAGAAATGATTGTACGCTTGCTTTTTTCTTGGCCGTGCCGATAAGGCGTAAGCCATCAATCTTTTTTAACTCAGCCGTCATATAGGCCAATATTTCTTTTTCATGAGTTTTGATGCGATCCATGCCGATGTCTTGTAAATAGCTTATAGCTGCACCAAGACCAACTGCCCCAGAAATATTAGGTGTCCCCGCTTCAAATTTGTAAGGAAGTTCATTATAGGTAGTACCTGAAAAACGGACTTCTAGAATCATATCTCCGCCACCCTGCCATGGGGGCATTTTGTCCAAATGTTCCTCTTTTCCGTACAGTATTCCGATGCCGGTTGGTCCCAACATTTTGTGACCGGAAAACGCATAGAAATCGCAGTCAAGCTCCTGAACATCTACCGACATATGAGGCACTGCTTGAGCTCCATCAATGAGAGTTGGAATATGGCGGTCACGTGCGACTGATATCCATTTCTCTATAGGATTGATGGTGCCGAGGGCATTAGAGACATGTGAAATGGCTAGTAACTTTACCTTATCGTCCAGCATATTTATTAATGCTTGGGAATTAACTTCACCAGTTTCGTCGATAGCTGCAATCTCTAATTTTGCCCCTGTTTGTTCGCAGACTAATTGCCACGGTACGATATTTGAATGGTGTTCGAGGTGTGTAATGATAATCTTATCGCCTTTTTTTAAGGACGACCTCGAGAAACTCTGGGCAATCAGATTGATCGATTCTGTTGTCCCTCGCGTAAAAACTATTTCGTTACGACTTTTTGCATTAATAAATGAGACGACTTTATCGCGTGAGTTTTCGTAAACTTCAGTTGCTCTATGGCTGAGGGTATGGACTCCTCTATGAACATTAGCGTGGTCGTTTCGTTCGTATTCTGCGATAGCGTCAATAACACAAGAGGGTGGTTGTGATGATGCAGCGCTATCAAGATAGACGAGCTGGTGTCCGTTGATTTTCTGATTTAGTGCGGGAAAGTCGCTTAAATGATGCAAGATACGGTTACTGTCTGGCATGTTTTCGTTAGAGTCAGCTAGTTTCATCCGGCTGCTCCTACCAGTAATTCTAATCGATTATCCAATAAATCCGTTAGATAGTCATAGCAAGCCCCGACTGCTAGCTTGCTTAGCGTTCCTGACGCGAACGCATGTGTCAAAACTCGCTGCGATTCCTCAAGATTAAGACCGCGCGATCGTAGGTAGAAGAGGGCTGATTCATCTAGTTGTCCGACCGTTGCTCCATGGGCACATTTAACATCATCAGCATAGATCTCAAGTTCTGGCTTTGTATCGATTTCAGCTCTTTCGGATAGCAACAGATTGTGGTTGTACTGATTTGAATCCGTGCCGTCTGCACCTTCAGCTACAAACACCCGGCCATTAAAAACACATTGAGAATCCCCAGACAGGATTCCACGATATTCCTCGGTGCTAGTTGATGGCCCGACTGTATGGATGATATTAGTATGGTTATCTATATGCTGCTCAGCGGATGCGAGGTATAGCCCGTTCAGGTTAACTAAAGCATCTTTACCTGCTATTTCAGTCACTATGTCGTTCCTGGTGAGAGCACCACCAAGGTCAAAACCGTTGTGATTAAAAATCGTATTTTTTTCAAGCAGTGCATTAACACGATTGACACTGGTATGTTCAAAGTCGCGGTCTTGAATTCGCACGTAATTTACCGAAGCCTCGGCTGCGATCAAAAAATCAGTCACAGTATTGGTAAATTGCTTCCCAATCCCTGCAGAGAGACAGCACTCTACGAGCTGAAGCTGACATTCCTCTTCTATCTCTATAATGGCACGGTTTTGTGTAATAACACTTGATGGCCCATCTATATATAGAATTCCTATAGGTTTTTTCAGGGGTGTGGCCGCCGTGATATGGATGCCATCACGTAACAAAGCGGCATTAAACACTGACATTGCGTCGTTTCCTGTAACAATTTTCTTGTTTACAGCCGAAATCTTTTTAATTGTGGTGCCATGAGGTTCTGTGATATCGGAATCAATTACACCGTCACGAACGACAATCCAGTGAGCATCGATACTGTCGGTTACCGATTTCACAATCTTTGTATTGTGATTTTCACGGTCAACAGCGTTTTCTTGCATTGATCCGTTTAACCATTGGCTCGTCAAATCTGCAATTTGAGAAAGATCTGTATATTTCCAGTCTTCCGACCCTTTCACTGGAAATCCCATATTAGAAAATCGATCGGCTGCTTCTAACCGCATATTAGAAAGGTTATCTTCGGGTAGTGAATGCACTGCTTTTTGCAGAAGCTCCGGACTGAGACTGTTTTGGTTCATGAGCTAACCGTTGTTCGAACCCACTCGTAACCATTCTCTTCCAGTTTATGGGCCAGTGCTTTATCTCCAGAAAGAATGATACGTCCCTCCCAAAGTACATGAACGTAATCGGGTTCAATATAATCTAAAAGGCGCTGGTAGTGGGTCACCAGTACGATGGCTCTTTCGGAATGTCGGAGCGAGTTTACGCCGTTCGCTACAGCTTTGAGTGCATCGATATCTAAACCTGAATCTGTTTCGTCCAAGATGGCAAGTTTGGGTTCAAGCATTGCCATCTGAAGTATTTCATTACGTTTTTTCTCTCCACCAGAGAATCCTTCATTAACACCGCGATTCAGGAAACTCTGATCCATATCGAGTAACTCCATCGTTTTTTTAGCTAGCTTCAAAAACTCAAAAGCATCGATTTCATCTTGTCCTTGGTGTTTTCGTTTAGCATTTACTGCCGCTTTCAGGAGATAGGCGTTATTTACACCCGGAATCTCAACCGGATATTGAAAGCCAAGAAATATACCTTCACGAGCTCGATCTTCTGGCTCTAATTCCAAGAGGTTGTGACCTTGATATTCAACCGAGCCTTCTATGACCTCATAGTCAGCATGGCCGACAATAACCTGCGCCAAAGAGCTCTTTCCAGACCCGTTAGGGCCCATAATTGCATGAATTTCCCCGGCGTTTACTGAAAGATCAAGACCAGACAGAACTTGTTCTTCAGCGATGGTTGCTTTGAGATTTTCGATTTCTAGCATCTTAATTTTTCCGTTTTAACCAACTGCACCTTCGAGGCTTACATTAAGCAATGCTTGAGCTTCGACAGCGAACTCCATTGGAAGTTCCTTGAATACTTCTTTGCAGAAGCCGTTGACAATCATATTGACTGCATCTTCTTCAGAAATGCCGCGTTGTCGACAATAAAATAGCTGATTCTCGGATATACGAGAGGTGGATGCCTCATGCTCTACCTTTGCTGAAGGATTTTTTACTTCCATATATGGGAATGTATGGGCGCCGCATTTTTTTCCAATCAGCAGTGAGTCGCATTGGGTGTGATTCCTTGCCCCATTTGCTTGCGGCATAATCCGAACCAGGCCTCTATAAGATTGCTCGGCTTTTCCAGCCGATATTCCTTTAGAGACAATCGTACTTGATGAGTTCTTGCCTATATGAATCATCTTTGTGCCCGTATCAGCTTGCTGCATGTTATTCGTTACAGCGACTGAGTAGAATTCCCCCACAGAATTCTCACCGCGAAGGATACAGCTTGGATATTTCCAGGTTATTGCGGACCCAGTTTCCACTTGTGTCCATGAAATTTTTGAGTTAGCGCCACGACAGTCACCTCGTTTGGTCACGAAATTGTATATACCTCCCTTACCTTCCTCGTCCCCCGGATACCAGTTCTGTACTGTTGAATATTTGATTTCAGCATCTTTCATGGCAACTAATTCAACTACCGCAGCATGGAGCTGGTTCTCATCACGCATTGGAGCTGTGCAGCCCTCCAGGTAACTGACGTAACTACCCTCATCCGCAATAATCAGGGTGCGTTCGAACTGGCCGGTATTTGCTGCATTGATACGGAAATACGTAGATAACTCCATCGGACATCGAACCCCTTTGGGGATGTAGACGAACGATCCGTCACTGAAGGCCGCAGAATTTAATGCTGCAAAAAAATTATCCCGAGGAGGGACAACGGTGCCGAGATATTTCCTGACCAGTTCGGGATGATTTATCAGGGCTTCGGAGAATGGACAAAAAATTACACCGGCTTCCTGCAACTTTTCTTTGAATGTCGTCGCAACAGAAACACTATCGAATACAGCGTCTACTGCGACGCCAGCAAGTGCCGCTCGTTCATGCAATGGGATGCCCAGCTTGTCATATGTTTCAAGAAGTTTTGGATCGACCTCATCGAGACTCTTCGGCCGATCCTTATCGGATTTTGGAGCCGCAAAGTAAGAGATGTCCTGATAATTGATAGGTGGATAATTAACATGTGCCCACTCTGGCTCTTTCATGGTGAGCCAGTGTCGATATGCCTTTAGCCGCCATTCCAGCATAAATTTTGGTTCTTTCTTGCGTGCTGATATGGCACCAATCACTTTCTCATCTAGGCCTGGGGGGAAAGACTCTTGGTCAATATCCGTGACAAAGCCATGCTTATAGGTGCGATTGACTAATGATTCGATGTTATCGTTTTCAATCGACATATTTCGAATCCTGTGCCTCGACATTTACTGGCAGCCCCGCAAAATTAAAACTGGGTACTGGGGCTGTTGTAGTCTGCAGGTCTGCAAGATTGATGTCCCCTAAAGCTCGTCTAATTGCAACGTTAATACGCTGCCATGCACCACCAACATTACAGTTATCTTCTAGGTCACAATTGCTATCTTTAGCACTGCACTTAGTAATACGTACAGGTCCTTCTAAGGCATCTATAATGTCGGCAGCGCTAATTTGGTGAGAATTACGCGATAAACGGTAGCCACCCTGAGCACCTCTAGTGGAAGTAACTAATCCGGATTTCGCTAATTTTTTCAATAGCTTGCTAACTGTCGGTAGTGCAATCCCTGTCGCAGATGAAACTTCAGCCGCACTTGTCAATTCTTCTTCTGGCCCAGAGAGATGGGCTAATACAAGTGTGCCGTAGTCAGTTAATCGGCTTATTCGTAACATATTAGTTTCCCAGCACTATTCTATACAGGACTATTTTAGTCCTATTTTAAATTTTAGGCTATAGTTGCCTCACATAATCTAGGTGAAGATTAAGGGATGGCTTTCCCGTAAATGACAGTCGTGCTGACTTGAATCAATCGGCCGGTCGATTGTTCATGTGAATCTTCACGTACCACGAGTCGTAATGTATGTTCCCCAGGCTTAAGTCCGGTGACATGCCAGTAGTCGTTGTCGTAGGTCCGTTCCGGAATCCATGCATCGATCATATAATCACTCTTCATGCCATCCAGGAATACGTCAACACGGCCTCCTTCTTGGGTGGTGCCCCCAGTTATGGCTACGCCGGTGCCATTAAAGGTCAATATTGCTTCTGCCCCAGGTTCACTGGTCTCTTTAACTGGACCTAGGCGCCAAAGGTTCGAATCGGGAATGTCAATCCATTGACCTTGCCAAACCCAGCTTGAATCATCAGGTTCCAGTCGTAACTTCGGTGGGTCTGCTTCCCATTGTTCCAGGGGCGGTTCGAGCGGGCTTTGATAAGGGATAATGACTTCCGTGTCGGTAATCTTGCCACCAACCATTTTAATAATTTGCTCAGCGCGTTTAATGGTTGATTCGACAATTTCATTTAGCGAGTAGTCCGTATACGCAAATTTCTCATCAGCTATTGCAGGGACCCCTGACTTCCAGTAATCCGGTATCTCTTGATAGCCTAATATGACACCCAAGATACCTGCCGCGCTTGAGGGGTTACAGTCAGAATCCTGTCCAGCTCTGGTTGATATTTCGATTGTTTTCCCAAAATCGCCATTGCCGTACAAGAGCCCCAAGACAATATAGGCCCCGTTGAGGCTGGCATCTATATTAAAGTCAAGATGGGCCCCATCCGGGCAAAAATCATGGGCATTCCATTTGCTTTCAATTAGGCTCCAAGTTGACCTCCAGTCGGCCGGGCTATCAGCATGCCACTTAAGCACATCTTCTATAACTTGTGCATAGCGGCTAGCCGCTGGAATAGATTTGAGACCGGTCTCTACCACCTTGCGAGGATTATTTTCAAAGTAGGCTGCGGCGTACATTCCATCTACGAACATGCCACCATAAAGACCATCACCATAATTCATGACCCGACCGACCCGGTTTGCATATTTATTTGCTTCTTGGGGTAATCCCGGTGTCATAAGGCCTATAAAATCCGCTTCAATTTGGAAATCGATGTCGTTGGCATGCATGTTATATTTAGGATGTCCTGACATTGGTGCCTTGATACCTCGATTGAGCAGGCGTCGAGCGCCGGCATTCGCATGCCAGAGCTTATATTCTGTGTCACGAAACATATCGCCATATTGTTCAGTGGTTGCATCAAGGCCTACCGTGTCCATGACATGGGCAAACGTCATCTCAACGTAAAGATCATCTTGGTTTAGGGTTTCTGTAATATTTTTTGGGTTCCAGGGGATTTCAGCCTCGATAATTTTCCCATTGGAACTGAACTCAGTCGGAGCACCATAGGCAACACCGATCATTTGTCCGACCCATCCGCCACGCACTTTATCTTCGAGCACGGACCGGTTTAGACTCTTTTCTTTAGGATTTATTAATGCTTTTGTTTCGTTTGGTGATTTCGAGCACCCATACAGGCCAACTAGCATGGCAGTTAAAACAATAATCGAAGACCGATTTTTCAGCATCCTTTTACCTTTGCAAAATTATAGATTTGGGGTGAGGTGATAGAGATAGGAACTAACCCGTAACTCGGCTTCTCTGCAGGCGTTGTAGCTGTTCCTCACTCATAAATTCCCTTATAAAGTCAATTCTGGCCTGAAATCTGATGCGCTGGATTTCTTCTAATTGGGGTACTTTTAAGGCTTGCCTTAGGAAATTGATACCCCCGACTAGGTCGCCGATCATGATCCGATATTCAGCCATGTAATAGTGCGCCTCAGCTACGTCGCCTGCTTCAATAGCTGCTCTTGATATTAGTTTAACTTGTTCAGGTGTAGGCTGAAATGTATTAAAAAGATCTAAAAGGATTTTATGCGCCTTACTAGAGCGATCGATTCGCAAGAGGGCTTCCGCATAATGGACGGTTAACGGAATATTGCGTGGGAAAAGTTCACTTGCATGTTCATAAGTATCGGTCATTTCAGCTATTGCTTCATTGGCAAGTTGGGCATCAGCAAGACCGATGTGATATGCAATGATTTCCGGGTCATTGTTAACAAGTTCTTGAAAAATGAGTTGTGCATCAACATTTCGGCCTGCACGAAGGTAGGCAATAGCTCTTCCATATCGTTCAGCATCCGATTGATATTCATATGGCTCCCTTTCAAAATAGGCAACCGCCTCATGGTCAGTATCCTTGCTTGCAACTGTGAGCCTCGCTTTAGCTATACCATAGGTTATGGAATCGGCCGTATGCACCGGCTCGTAACTACGTGCCCGACTTCTGGCCTCTGCGATACGGGCACTACTCACAGGGTGGGTACGCAGGAACTCCGGCACCCTGTATTCATGTGGCGTCATCCCTCTTGAGAGTACCTCGAAGAACGAACCCATACCTTGTGGATCAAAGCCTGCAGCAGCAAGGGCATAGATACCAACGCGATCTGCTTCATATTCATTGGATCGCGTAAAGTTAATCCTTTGTTGAGCCGCTGTTCCTTGCGCGACGGCGATGGCGCCCTGCACAGCATCACTGCTAGCTCCTGTAGCGCCAGCCAAAATAGCGCCCAGCATCATAGCCATGCTAACTATGCTTTGTCGTTGGTTTGCGTGAATGCCTCGAGCGATATGTCGTTGAGTGACATGGGCCACTTCGTGGGCTAGCACCCCAGCAAGCTCATCTTCGTTCCGAGTGGCTTCCAGAAGCCCAGTGTGGACACCGATAAAGCCGCCTGGGAGAGCAAAAGCGTTAATAACTGGGTTATCAATCACGAAGAATGAAAACTCATGATTCCCATCGGTATTGGCATGGGCAGCCAATCTATGACCGATTTCGTTGATATATTCGGTTACCTGAGGATCTTCTACCAGCTCACCACTTGCCCTGATCTGAGCCATGATAGCCCGTCCCAGTTGGTTTTCATCAGTCTTTGAAAGTACTGCGTCTGCTGGGCTACCAATGTCAGGTAAATTGATCTCATCCGCCGCCGGCGCTCTGACCGCCAGTGTAACGCCGGCTATGCCAATTACGATCATCAACTTTTTTAATAATCTCGTGATCAAAGGCCTTCTCCTTACACGGAGCCGCTGTAGATTTGGGCAATTAGTTTTGATCTGGTCCTAATCATACCGGTAAAAGGGCCGATCAAGCTTAAACTGACCTTTATTAAATATTCTTAACTGCCTCTAGCACCTCTTCCACATGCCCGGCCACTTTGACTTTACGCCATTCGTACCTAAGTTTACCGGACTCATCAAGTAGAAAAGTGCTACGTTCGATCCCTAGATATTTTCTGCCGTACATATTTTTTTCTTTAATTACACTGAATTGACTGCAAAGCTTCTCATCCGGGTCTGAAATCAGCTCAAACTGAAATTTTTGTTTTTCTTTGAATTTTTCATGGGAATTGAGACTATCTTTGGATACTCCGAGAATTACGGTATTTTGATTCTTAAACTTCGTGTAATTATCCCTAAAACCCTGTCCTTCGGTAGTGCAGCCGGGAGTTGCATCTTTCGGATAAAACCAAATAACTACCTTTTTACCGCGTAATGACTTTAGTTGGATGGTTTGTTTACTGGTTGCGGCACAGCTAAAGTCTTTAACAACACGGTTGAGTTTTGGAATTGGCATATTAAATCTCCAATAAAATAATAAGTTATAGTAAATATATAGAAAGCAGATTAATAAAAAAGTTTGTTGAGGAAGAACTTCTATTTTATTTACTAGGAATCATGCCGTGACTGGATCTATCTTGCTAGTCTTGTGATGTAACAGTACCATCGCGAACGGTGTTTTAAGGACGGAGCTTTATGACTCTCGAAAAGTATTTTGGTGAGGTATTTAAATTATCTAAGCTGGTTTGTCGTGATGAAATGGATTAAAAGAAGTTTTGTTTTAAGTATCTGGGTGATGGTGTCTGGTTGCAGCTTTTTCGGTACTACAGCGGATACCTGTGAAGAACCGGGTTTTTATGAAGGTGCTGTAGGAGGTGATCGCCTAGAAGTACCGGATGACCTAGACAATGTTTCCGCTCAAAAGGAACTTTTGATTCCAGAAGCATCGCCCCGACCACCCCACGACCGTTCTAAAGGTTGTATTGATAAACCACCGACCCTCCGGTATCGCCGAGAAACAGACGAGGAATCTTAGGGAGCCGGTAATAGAGGAGAGGTGGCTGAGTGGTTTAAGGTGCTCGCCTGGAAAGCGAGTGTACGGTGATACCGTACCGAGGGTTCGAATCCCTCCCTCTCCGCCAACGGACAGAATTAAGCCGTTGTATAGATTGGCTTTTTAGTTTTTTGAAAAAGGTTACTCAACATCACTCGGATAGTTAACTATTCATAAATACAATAGTATTTATTGATGGCTTGAGTCATGATAGAAAAAACGACATGCTAGGATACCAAAATGGTCCAAGTCGCACATTTGCCTTCTGGCATTACTGTCGCTGACATCATTGAAATCGTTGAGAGAGACGGTGTTGTAATTATCGATGATTTCGTCAGTTCATCGTGGCTAGCAGAATTCAATTCCTCGGTACAAGCTCCCATCGAGGACTACCAGCCTTACGACTACGGAGAGCCCGAGGCCATGGAGTTTCTGGGGCATCAAACGGTCAGGCTAAATGGACTTATCAGCAAGTCCAGCAATTACATCGAGTTGATGTCAGACGAGCGGTTGCTGGGCGTTATGGACCATTTCCTCGCACCCAACTGCGGTCAGTATCGCCTTAACTCCAGCGAGATTATCGAAATCCACGGTGGCGAAACCGCGCAGGAACTTCATTTCGACGACATGATTTGGCCTGCACATTACTGGGCTCCCGATCGCCTGTTGCAATTCAATGTGATGGTTGCGGGAACAGACTTCACGGCAGAAAATGGCGCGACCCAAGTGGTGCCGGGCAGCCACCTTTGGGACGATCCGGAACGCGTTGCGACGCCGGAGGAAATCACTCAGGCAGTCATGAAAGCAGGCAGTGCCGTCCTTATCCCGGGGAAAACTGTACATGGCGGTGGTGCCAATACCAGCGGAGACCGGCGGCGCGCAATTGTTACATCATACGTGTTGGGCTGGTTACGCACGCAGGAGAATCACTTTCTGCACACTAATCTGGAGCAGGCTCGCGAGTGGCCGGAGCGCGTTCGGCAGCTGATGGGCTACGACCTGTATTCTCACTATGACGAAAATATGGGTGCTGGACCTCTTGGTTATTATGAATATCGCAGTCCTGCGGTGTTATTCGAGTAGTAATTTTCAACAAAATTGATACGTTTTCGTCAGCATCAGGAGAAAGCACAGATGCACCGTTTTGCAACAACTGTAATTTTGTTCTTAGCTACGGCCGGACACAGTCAACAAACCTATCCTAATATTGACGGGGAAATGCTGCTGGAAGATGACCGTGTGGTTGTCCAACGATTCGTCTTGGAACCCGGCCAGTGGGAAGGAATTCATGAGCACCCAGAGCACCAGCTAGTCATCGTCTTAAATTCCACCGAAGAACTTATTTATCGCTTTCGTGGCTCGGAAAGAATTTTCGAAAGACCAGAAAATGATACTGTCCGAGCATTCTGGCGTCCCGGACCAGTTTTTATGAGTGACGAACACGAATCAGGAAATACTGGAACAAGACCATTAGAATGGATTGCTATCACATTCAAGAAAGAGTCGGTTTCAACCGATAGTCCACCAGAGCAGTTCGTTAAGCCGGAAGAGAAATGAAGGCATTACTTTAGTTAGACTTTTAAAGCCTGACCTATATACCAAAAGCCAAAAAATCCCTATCCGTTCACCATTGCCTGAATCGGAACTGTTTCGACGCTCCTAAGGGTTTTAGGATATGGAGTTCAATGCTTGATCGATATCCCATAGTATGTCGTCGAGCGTTTCCAAGCCTACCGAGATGCGCACCATATCTGCGGTTATTCCGGCGGCGCGCTGTTGTTCTTCATCGAGTTGGCGGTGGGTTGTCGAGGCAGGGTGAATAATCAGCGTTCGAGCATCGCCGACATTCGCAAGATGACTCATGAATTGGGCATTGTTGATGAATTCCCTGCCCGCAGCATCGCCGCCCTTAACGCCGAACGTTAATATCGAACCGGCCCCGTGAGGCAGGTATTTTTCGACTTGGGGACGGTACTTATTGTCTTCGAGACCGGCGTAATTAACCCAGCTTACTGCAGGGTGTCCTAATAGAAACTCTGCTACCCCACGCGCGTTATCGCAGTGCCGATCCATGCGAACCGGCAACGTTTCCAGACCCTGTAACATCATGAAGCCATTGAAAGGACTCATTGCCTGTCCCAACGTTCTTAGTGTTTCGCATCGAGCTTTCATAGTAAAGCTGAAGTCACCAAAGGTCTCGTAGAAGCGAATACCGTGATAGCCAGCAGAAGGTTCTACCATTCCTGGAAATTTGCCATTGTCCCAGTCGAACTTCCCTGACTCAATCATCACGCCACCCATGCTGTTGCCATGCCCACCGATGAATTTGGTGGCCGAGTGAACAACTATATCGGCCCCATAATCGATTGGCTTGCATAAATAAGGTGTGGCAAATGTGTTGTCGATGATCAGTGGAATACCGGCTTCCCCTGCGATTACCGCAATAGCTTCAATATCTATAACGTTATTGGTCGGGTTACCGATCGTTTCAGCGTAGAGTGCCTTTGTTTTGTTAGTTATCGCGCGTTTGAAGTTGTTTGGGTCATCGGAATCGACAAATGTCGTTTTAATGCCCATCTTCCGAAAGGTAACGTCAAATTGTGAGTAGGTGCCCCCATAAAGTGTCTTTGCTGATACTAGCTCGTCACCTTGCTCCATCAAGGTGAGGATTGCGGTCATCTGAGCGGCCATACCGGAGCTGACGGCCAGCGCTGCCCGGCCATTTTCTAGGGCCGCCATGCGTTCTTCGAATACAGAGTTGGTGGGATTGGTCATCCGGACATAGGTATTGCCAAATGTCTGGAGGTTGAAAAGACTGGCAGCATGATCAGTATCATCGAAGACATATGAAGTCGTTTGGTATATGGGTACCGCACGCGCTCCGGTAACAGGGTCAGGAATCTGACCGGCGTGCAGGCACAGGGTTTCAATGCCGAATTTTCGATCTTTCATGAGTTGCTCCTGTTATCGGTTGAACACGGCTGGTCGGCGAGCTGAGATCACGCCGGTATTGACGCCGGCAGTATTGAGTCCCCCGAAAAGCCGCGCGTACTCAATTTTTATGCAGCGGTCCATGACTACTTCTAGACCTGCTGCATGTGCATCTTCTGCTGCTTCTGTGTGCACAATTCCCAGCTGCATCCAGACGACAGCCGCTTTGATTTTGATTGCCCCATCGACGAACGGCGGAACACGTTCAGCTCGCTGAAAGAGGTCGACAATATCAACAGGCGTCGGGATAGAAGCCAAGTCCGGGTAGCATTTTTGTCCGAGTATTTCTTTGTACTTCGGGTTCACTGGGATTACTTCAAAGCCGTGCTCAAGTAGATATTTAGCTGCGAAGTTGCTCGGTCGTGACCAGTCTGCCGAAAGTCCTACTACTGCGACACGTTTATACAAGGTAAGGATGCGTCTCAAAGTATTGATATCATTCATAATCGTTTAGCCCTGTCGCGTAATTCAAACTTAAGGATCTTTCCCGTTGACGTTTTCGGTAATGGTCCGAACACGACCTTTCTGGGTGCCTTGTATCGCGCCATGTTGTCACGGCAAAATTTAATAATCTCCTCTTCGGTGACACCGTCAGTATCTGCGTGTAGGTCGACAAATGCACACGGAGTTTCACCCCATTTTTTATCCGGCATCGCGGTTACAGCGGCTTCGAGCACGGCGGGATGATGGTAAAGAGTCGCCTCGACCTCGATGCTCGAAATATTCTCACCACCAGAGATGATCACGTCCTTTGAACGGTCCTTGATCTCGATATAGCCATCGGGATGCCAGACCGCGAGGTCACCCGAATGGAAATAGCCACCCGCAAAGGCATCCGAGGTGGCTGTGGGATTCTTGAGGTATCCCTTCATCACAATGTTGCCTCGAAACATAACCTCTCCGATGGTCTGGCCATCCTTCTTTACGGGCTCGAGGGTGTCTGGATCTGCCACGATGAGTTCTTCTAACATGGGGTAGCGTACCCCTTGACGAGCTTTCAATTTGGCCTGCGTATTTACCGGGAGTTGATCCCATTCCTCATGCCACGAACACACAACGGCGGGACCATAAACTTCTGTCAGCCCATAAGTATGGGTAACGTTGAAATTGAGTTTAGCCATGGATTCGAGGACCGCTGGTGGCGGGGCGGATGCAGCAGTCATAATATTGACCCTGTTTTCAATTCCTCCTTTGAGCTTCTGGCTTGCATTTGCCATCAGGTTGAGCACGATCGGCGCACCACACATGTGTGTCACTTTATAGCGCCTAATCGCGTCAAAAATTGCCGTATCGCTGACGTTACGTAGGCATACATTTGTGCCATTTAGGGCAGCAATCGTCCATGGGAAGCACCATCCGTTGCAGTGAAACATCGGCAAGGTCCATAGGTAGACGGGGTGCGTATTCATGTTCCATGAGAGAATATTGGAGACGGCATTTAGGTAGGCGCCACGATGATGAGTCACGACCCCCTTGGGATTACCGGTCGTCCCTGACGTGTAACCGAGCGCTACTGCTTGCCACTCGTCGGATGGTAATAACCAACTGAATTCCGGATCACCTGTGGAGAGAAAGTCTTCATATGTAATTTCACCGAGCAGCTCACCATCTTCGACGGCAGGGTCAGGAACATCGACCACCAGGGGCGGCTCGTCGAGTTGTTCCAAGGCTGCGCTTACTACCGCGGAAAATTCAGGATCCGTCAGCAGAACGGTGGCACCACCGTGTTTGAGCTGAAACGCAATCGCGTCGGCATCGAGACGAATATTGAGGCTATGGATCACCGCACCTGCCATTGGAATAGCAAAATTAGCCTCATACATTGCCGGTACGTTGGGGAGCATCAGGGCA
Organism: uncultured Woeseia sp.; assembly: GCA_913031125.1. Classification (GTDB taxonomy): domain Bacteria; phylum Pseudomonadota; class Gammaproteobacteria; order Steroidobacterales; family Woeseiaceae; genus SZUA-117. Next base: position 25,762 of record CAJWFK010000007.1, read on the forward strand.
ACAGTATCGTCTGTTGCGACCCCATGTTGTTGAAGAGCACTGGCAAAGCGGCAACAGCGGCGATATGTATCAAGCCAACTCTGTCGCTGATCGTTGTAAATCAGGGCACAATTCTCCGGATAGACCGATGCGGCCCGCTCAATGAAAGTCAGGGGTGAAAGCGCCGTATAGTTCGCCGAATTTTTGGCGAGATCGATCGAGTATTGCGAGTTTGGCATCGGACTAAGCAACCGAGGTTAAATATATTTTTATGATTTGTCGCCGGTGATAGTTACCAACGACCCAGGAAAACACATCTCCAATTCTAAAGGTGATTCCGTACTTATGCCTCAGGAATCGATAAGCAGCCGCAATTTCTTCAGAATCATTAATTAATTCTGCTTTGGCACTTTGCCACTCGGCCTCAAGTTTTCCCCGATAATTACATGCTGCGATTTTTACATCTGGAAAATTTCTGATGCGTTTGACTTTGCCTGCTTTCTTTAAAGAGTAGATATAGAGAGTGTTAGTTTGTTCATCCACCGCAAACCACACTGGAGTATCTACATAGTTACCGTTTTTCTTTCGAGTGGAAAGATTAATGTATTTCAATTGGTCGGAAATCATACTAGCTAGCCTTTTACATGTAATATTGTTTTATTAGTACTAAGAACAAATTTGTTATCAGATCAGCCAGGCCTCTATAGGTTAATGTGAGACTAGCAATGCAATCATCACTCTCAATCCATGCACTGGTTGGTATCCCGATTGTAAACACTGGTGATGATATTGCATCCCTTATAAGTACTGCGGTTTCGGATCCTGGGATGTCACTTGTGGATGGTGACATCGTGGTTGTCTCACAAAAGATTGTTTCGCTTGCTGAAAATAGGCTAGTTCATCTGGACAGCGTAAAGGTATCTGCTAAGGCCCTCAAATTAGCTAATGAGACTGATAAAGATCCAAGGCTTGTCGAATTGATACTTCAAGAATCAACCGCTGTTATCCGAGCAAAACCCGGCGTTATCATTGTTCGGAATCGGCTTGGTTTTGTTGGAGCCAATGCAGGTATAGATCAATCAAATATTGACCACTCAGGCGGAGAGTCTGCATTGCTATTACCTGTGGACCCTGACGGGACAGCAAGGAAAATTAGAAGCTTTCTAATGCAGGATTTAGGATGCAATATTGGTGTCATCATCAGTGATAGCACTAACAGGCCATGGCGTTTGGGTTCGATTGGTGCTGCTATTGGCAGCGCTGGCATTACTGTGATTGATGATCGTCGTGGTGACGACGATCTATATGGTCGAAAAATGAAAATAACAGAAATTAACAGGGCAGATGCCATTGCCGCCGCCGCAGTGTTAATCATGGGTGAAACTGCTGAAAAAACGCCAGTAGCGATCGTTCATGGGTTTTCTGCAGAGGATAGCGGTGATGGGGCGAAACTAAGTATTCGGTCTATTGAAGAAGACCTGTTTTTGTGACATGGCTGGACGAGGATTCTATCTTGCGATTACTGGGGGAATTGGCGGTGCCAAATTAGCACTCGGACTGTCACGTATTTTATCACCTGAAGCGCTCGTTTTAGTTGTCAACACGGGCGATGATTTCGAGCATTATGGGTTGCATATCTCGCCGGATGTGGACACCTTGATCTATACGCTTGGTGGACAATGTAATCAGGACACTGGTTGGGGGAGAAGTGAGGAGAGTTGGACATTTATGTCTGCACTTGAGGCTCTCGGTGGAGAAACGTGGTTCCAGTTGGGCGATAAGGACCTGGCGATGCATGTGCTGAGAACCAATCTACTTCAGGATGGGCTATCACTAGGTGAGATAACAAGTAAGTTAGCAGGGTCATTTGGCATACAGAATTCTATCCTGCCAATGACAAATGATTTTGTTCAAACGAAAGTCAATACAGTTGATGGATTGTTGAGTTTTCAGCACTATTTTGTCCGGGAACGCTGTAAACCGGTAGTCCGTGAAATCTTGTATGATGGTGCATCGATTGCTGCACCGAATCCAGACATAGTTAGTGCTCTTAATGACGAAAATCTTTCCGGTGTTATTTTGTGTCCATCCAATCCCTTCCTTAGTATTGACCCTTTCCTATCGATTGGTGGGGTGCGTGATTGTCTTAGGAACTGTCGAGCTCCTATTATCGCGGTATCACCACTTGTCAGTGGCAAGGCGATAAAAGGTCCTTTGGCAAAAATTATGAGTGAATTGTCAATTCCCGTTAAAGCAAACTCGATTGCTAAGCACTATAGTGAGTTTTTGGATGGTTTTGTACTGGATAATGAGGATCGTGAGTGGGAACAGACGATCACAGAATCTGGTATTAATGCACTAGTTACAAATATAGTGATGCGGACGATGGAAGACCGTGAACAATTAGCGAGAGATTGTATTGAACTGATTGACCGGTTAGCCGAAAAACCGTTGAAAAAAGGGGGGGCTAAGAATGACAAGCCGATGGGCAGTGATTCCGGTTAAGCACGCAGCCAAATCTAAACAACGACTGGCGGAGATCTTAAGGCCAGTAGAGCGGCAGCAGCTTACATTGGTTATGCTTCGCGATGTTCTGGATATAGTGTGCAAGAGTCATTCCTTAAATGGCGTTTTGGTTGCCACTCGATCAGCGCAGGTAGGAGAGATTGCACAGCGATGCGGCGCTGAAGTGTATACAGAATCAGCTGATGCGGACCATTCAGTGGCAGTGTCTCAGGCCTGCAAGCATCTCTATTCTGCAAAACAGGCTAATACTGTCATGGTGATACCAGGCGATGTTCCGTGTATTACCTCTGAGGATATTGATGTGCTTTTGTCCAAGCATGACCGAATTACCTTGATACCAGATAGTCGGGGGGAGGGTACAAATGGCATTATTGCGTCACCGCCCAATGCACTTGAATTTCAGTTCGGCAAGAAAAGTCTTGGTCGGCACTCTGTTTCGGCATCGGAAAGTGGCATATTGGCTCAAATAATCGTTAATAAAAATATGTCATTAGATATCGACTATCCTGAGGATCTTGCTCGTGTGATAGCAGAATTACCGGCGGACGGATCTGGGACACGTCACTTTCTGGAAGATAGCGGGATTTCCGGACGTATTGCCAAAATCCAGTATCTACAAAGTACCAATCTTCATTAGAATTTTGGATATGGGAGATTACACATAGAAAAGAGAGCGACAAAAACAAGATCTCACAACCTACCGAACAGGCGGGTTGCTCTAACGTGGGTGGATAAGGCGGCAGAGGAACTTTCCGATATTGCTGAACCTTTAAGAGACGCTGGGCATGGCAACCTTATTACCTATTCGCGAAAAGTGTTTATTCCATTAACCCAACTCTGTCGAGATGTTTGCCATTACTGCACATTTGCCAAGACCCCCAAGCAACTGGATTCTTTGTATCTGTCGCCAGAACAAGTCATTGAGGTAGCTCGCAAAGGTCAAGAACTTGGTTGCAAGGAAGCATTATTTACCTTAGGAGAAAAACCGGAGTTACGGTACCGGGCAGCCCGTGCAGCGCTTAATACACTGGGATATGGGACCACACTTGAGTACCTGAGGGACGCAGCAAAAATTGTCTATGAAGAGACTGGATTATTGCCTCATTTGAATCCGGGAACGATGACGTCTGCCGAACTTCAGATGTTGAGGCCTGTTTCGCCCTCCATGGGGATTATGCTGGAAAGCTCATCTCCCAGGCTGACCGAGAAAGGTATGCCGCATTTTGGGTCCCCGGATAAAGATCCGACTTTAAGGCTTGCAACTCTTGAATCTGCTGGACAGGCAAAAGTCCCGTGTACTTCGGGAATATTGATTGGTATCGGGGAGACGAGAGCAGAACGAATTGACTCGTTGCTGAAACTAAGAGATTTACACGAAAGATATGGTCACCTGCAGGAAATTATCATCCAGAATTTCCGGGCTAAGACGGACACGAAGATGGCCAACTTTCCGGAACCTGATCTTGAAGAGTTGATCTGGACGATTGCGGTTGCGCGTATTTTGTTTGGTTCGGAGATGAATATACAAGCGCCACCGAACTTAAGCAGCGGCGAGTTACCTAAAATAATCGCCGCCGGTATTAATGACTGGGGAGGTGTTTCCCCAGTGACTCCCGATTTCGTCAATCCCGAAGCGCCATGGCCACATCTCGATGTGCTAAAGCAGGAAACAGCTGGCGCAGGTAAATTTTTAACCGAACGACTGACTATCTATCCCCAATATGCTCGTGAACGATTGGAGTGGACCGATACTCAGTGGCACAGACCGTTGCAGCGACTTATTGATGCGAACGGATTCCCACGTGCTGAAAAATGGACTCCCGGTTCCATAGAGCAACCACCGAAGCTCTTACGACATACAACTGGTAGTTCCACCACTTCGGTTTCACCAGATGTCACTAGAATTCTCTCTAAGGTTCTGGACCAGGTGGCGTTGGATGAAAATGAGATCACCAGGCTTTTTAATACGTATGGTGATGACTTCGTTGCTGTTACTGTAGCGGCTGACAACCTTCGCCGCACAATGAATGGTGACGAAGTGACCTATGTTGTCACCCGTAACATCAACTATACGAATATATGTTTTTATCACTGTAAATTTTGTGCATTTTCAAAGGGCAAGGTTGCTGAGGAATTGCGTGGTGCCCCATATGACCTAAGTATCGATGAAATACAGCGTCGTGTACTCGAGGCATGGGAACGCGGTGCCACAGAAGTCTGTATGCAGGGCGGTATATCACCTAGGTATACCGGAGAAACCTACCTGCAAATTTTGCGTGCGGTGAAAGAAACAGTCCCGGATATGCATGTACATGCTTTTTCACCGCTTGAGGTTTGGCAAGGTGCCCAAACACTCGGTCTGGATCTTGATGCTTACCTGCAACAATTAAAAGAGGCAGGTCTTTCGTCCTTACCGGGAACTGCAGCAGAAATTCTGGATGATGAGGTACGCCGAATCATATGTCCGGACAAGATTTCGACAGATGAATGGTTGCATGTAATGAGAACAGCTCACGGGTTGGGGTTGCGCTCAACGGCGACCATCATGTTCGGGCATGTCGAGCAGCCTAAGCATTGGGCGAGGCACCTAATTCGTGTGCGGGACTTGCAGTCGGAAACCGGAGGATTCACAGAATTTGTTCCATTACCGTTTGTGCATATGGAAGCTCCAATGTATCTGCGCGGGATGGCTCGCAAGGGACCTAGCTGGAGAGAATCAGTATTGATGCATGCTGTAGCTAGATTAGCGTTGCATCCACGGATTACAAATATCCAGGTGTCATGGGTGAAGATGGGAATTGACGGTGCGATTGCGTGTCTGAATAGCGGGTGTAATGATCTTGGAGGGACGTTGATGAATGAAAGCATCTCGAGAGCCGCCGGAGCCGAGCATGGTCAGGAATTATCACCTAAGAATATGGAGAAACTTATTAACGGGATCGATCGTCAGTCTCGCCAACGGACGACTTTTTATGGTGATGCTTCGGAAGAGCGTATTAGAGCAGCTCTGCATGCTACCCCATGTTTAACAATTAAAAATACGCCAATAGAGCGACATGCATTCAGATAGGATTGTTTAAAGGTGGACATAGCTTATTAAGCTTAGAGGCCAGTTAGAATCTTTGGAGAACATATGCAGATTGGAATGATAGGGCTTGGTCGAATGGGCGCGAGTATGGTGCAACGCCTCCTCCTGGATGGGCATGATTGTGTAGTTAACGACAGGTCAGACGCTGCGATCAGGAGAATGGTTGCGGATGGAGCCAAACCAGCAGAAACGCTTAATGATCTGGTTCAATTGCTTCAGCCACCTCGTGCAGTATGGATTATGCTGCCAGAAAATATTGTTGATGAAGTGATCAATGATCTGGCTAACCTGCTTGACAAGGGTGACACAGTTATTGACGGTGGTAACTCTAATTTTCTGGAAGATGCCCGACGTGCTGAGTCTCTTAAGGCAAAGGGTCTTCATTACATTGATGTAGGTACCAGTGGCGGAGTATGGGGGCGCGAGCGCGGTTATTGCCTGATGATTGGCGGTGAACACGAAGCAGTGGATCGTTTGACTCCGGTTTTCCGTACCTTAGCACCAGGAGAGCAAGCGGCCTCACAGACGGATGGCAGAAAAAATGACCAGTCGACAGCCCACGAAGGTTACCTGCACTGCGGCGGGCATGGGGCTGGTCATTTTACAAAGATGGTCCATAACGCAATAGAATATAGCGTTATGGCGGCTTATGGCGAAGGTTTTGCCATGCTGGATAAGGTTAATGGGGAGCCCGTAAATCGGCATCCCTCCCTTGAGAAATTGCAAGTCGATGCTGATGTTGGTGAGGTCGCGGAGTTGTGGCGTCGGGGCAGTGTTATAGGCTCTTGGCTTCTCGATCTTTCGGCAGAAAGTCTTCAAGCGGATCCGCAACTTGAACAATTCAGTGCGGAAGTCTCCGATTCGGGAGAGGGACGATGGGCGGTTAATACAGCTGTGAACCTGGGTATTCCGGCTCACGTGTTCTCAGCAGCCTTGTTTAACCGTTTCAGTTCCCGTAAAGAAACGGTATATGCGAATAAGTTGCAGTCTGCTCTTCGTTACGCATTTGGTGGTCATAACGAAAAACCTGAATGAAGATTTGCCAGTACAATACGCCCGATGCTGTTGCCGCTGCGGGCGCTCAATTTCTTTTTAATTCTGCGCAGCATGCGATTAGTGCCCGTAATCAATTTACTCTCGCATTAAGTGGTGGCCAGACACCATGGCAAATGCTGCGAATACTCGCTGAAAGCGATTTACCGTGGGACTATGTGAAGATTTTGCAGGTAGATGAACGTGTTGCTCCGAATCAAGCGAAAGAAAGGAACCTAAGTTCTCTTAGGGAGGCGCTCTGCGACCATATACGTTTGCCACCCGAAAATTTGTTGGCGATGCCGGTCGTTACGGGTGACCTTGATGCTGCGGCTGCAAAATATGCTAACCAATTAGCTAATATATTAGGAAATCAACCGGTCCTGGATGTCGTCCACTTGGGCCTTGGCAGCGACGGACACACTGCGTCCCTGGTGCCTCAAGACAGTGTTCTGGAGACGACGGATCGAGACGTAGATGTTACCGGAATGTACTGTGGTAATAGACGAATGACGCTGACATACCCAATAATTAATCGTGCACGGGATATATTGTGGTTGATCATAGGCCAGAACAAATCCAGTATGCTGGATCGATTAATAAAGGCGGACATTAGTATACCTGCTGGAAGAGTTAACCCTCAACGGGCTACAATTTTCACGGATGTACCGGTTGTTTCTGGCCAATCTGGAATGTAAAAAGACGTTACTTAGCCATGTTAAAAATTGGATACAAAGCCTCGGCGGAACAATTTGATCCGCGCCAACTACTTGAGTATTCGGTGATTGCCGAAGAGGTCGGTTTCGACACCGTTATGGTCAGTGATCATTTTCAGCCATGGCGACACAACGATGGTCATGCACCTTATTCATTTGCGTGGCTTGCAGCGCTCGGTGAACGTACTTCACGTGTCCAGATGGGTACCAGCGTCATGACACCGACGTTCAGGTACCACCCATCAATTGTGGCCCAGGCCTTTGGCACCTTAGCCTGCCTGAATCCGGGCCGGGTGATTCTGGGTGTTGGTACGGGCGAATCAATGAATGAGGTTCCGGCAATCGGTATCGAGTGGCCGAAATTTAAGGAGAGATTCCGGCGCCTGCGGGAATCGTGTGACCTGATCCGGCAGTTATGGACCGAGGAGCGTGTAACTTACGAGGGAGAGTACTACCAGACAGAGAATGCCACTATCTATGATCGACCGAGCGAACCGGTTCCAATCTATATTGCTGCGGGCGGGCCTACTGTTTCTCGATTTGCCGGTAGGGTTGGTGACGGATTTATCTGCACCAGCGGTAAAGATCCGAAACTTTATACGGATACTCTTTTGCCTAATGTACAGATTGGTTTAGAGAGGTCCGGTCGCAACATAGACGATATCGAAAAAACTATTGAGATGAAGGTTTCATACGATCACGATCAGGAGCAGGCACTGCAGGACACAGCCTATTGGGCGGCGCTTGCTCTTTCGGCAGAGGAAAAAATGGGTACAGAGGACCCGGTTAAGTTGGAAAAACTAGCCGATGACTTGCCACTCGAGCGGGCTGCAAGCCGTTGGATTGTCTCTGGTGACCCGGATGAGCACATTGAACGGATTGCGCCTTATATCGAACTTGGTTTTACTCATCTGGTATTTCATGCGCCCGGACCAGATCAGGAACGGTTTTTACGGCTATATGGAAAAGAAATCCTGCCGCGCTTGAGAAAACAATTCTGTTAATTTTATTCAGTTGTATCTGGCGGGTAATCTGATCAGTTTTTTGGGTACTTTTAAAACTGTCCGATTTTGGGCAATATCGATTAATGAGAACAAGAATAAAAAGAAAAGGGGGCTAACCTATGACGACGGGTAATGAAGGGGATATGGGCAGCTCCGCAGACGGACTGAACACGCGTTTGAAGCCAGGATCGGTTGGGGTGCTCGCTATTGCAACCATCGTATTGTCATCGGTAGCACCTCTGGGCGCTGTTGTAGGTGGGTCGCCCATAGTATTTGGCGCTGCAGGGGTTGGAGCTCCTGCGGCTTACCTGTTAGTAGGGGGTCTTTTCTTACTGTTTTCAGTTGGCTACATCGCCATGAGCAAGCACGTGGTTAGTGCGGGTGGTTTTGTTGCATATGCGGCAAAAGGTTTTGGTCCCAGGGCCGGAAGCATGCTTGGCGGTGTGGCTTTACTTGCTTACTTTTCACTGATAGCTGGCTTATGGGGATTTTTCTCAGGAATTTCTGGCTTCATACTCGAGGGAACATTTGGTTTTGCTCCGGAACCACTGGTCTCTTTCGTTGTCCTGCTAGCCTTGGTCACCGCGTTAATCTATTACGGTGTAGATCTCAGCGTAAAGATTTTAGTGGTTTTATTATCCCTAGAATTGTTCATCCTGATTGTTTTGTCCGGAGCGATTTTGTTGCAGGGAGGCGCGTCAGGAATTGAAATGAAGAGTTTCGATCTGGGTAATCTTTTTACTCCGGGCATTGGAATTGCATTCCTTTTCGCAACAACATGTTTTACCGGATTTGAAGGTACGGTTGTGTTTTCGGAGGAGGCGCGCGATCCAGAAAAGACTATTCCGCGTGCCGCCTATCTTTCTATCATATTTATTGCGGTTTTCTATACCACAGTGACTTGGGCGCTAGGTATCGGTTATGGCGCTGAGGCGGTTCAGGAAGTTGCCAACAATGATCCGGAGGGATTTGTTTTCGCGCTGTCTCCGCAATATGTTGGCGATTGGCACATGACTGCCATGAATCTCCTGATTCTGACCAGTTTGCTTGCCATGTTCATAGGTTTTCATAGCATCGTTTCGCGTTACCTTTTTGCTTTGGCGCGTGCAGGTCTTTTGCCTGCCGGTTTAGGGAAAACAAATGCGGCTGATGGCAACCCGCAGCGGGCTGCATTAACGGTGTCATTTGTTACCTTGCTTATTGTTGGTATTTTCCTGATTGCTGGCGCAGATCCACTCGCAGTTATTTATCAATGGTTTGTTGCATTAGGGACTGTGAGCATTCAATTAGTCCTTATTTTTGCCAGTATTTCGATGCTCGCATTTTTCCGACGAGAGCAGGTGGATCAGCGAATATGGCATACGCGTATCGCTCCGGGTATTGCTGCGATCGGTTTTACGACTATATGTACTATCGCGGTGATTAATTATGATTTTCTGTTAGGCGGCCAGGGCGGTATCGCTCGCTGGATGCTGGTTGGCATTCCCCTGCTAGCATTAACAGGATGGATGATTGGCTCATCTCGTATCGCAGCAGGTGAGAAGTTGGATCTGGAACGAATTAAGGGTTGAATCAGCAAGGGTTCAGAAATTCTCTGTGTGTTTGTAGGTGCAGAAAATGGTAAATTTCTCGGGCAATAATAAAAACATTAATTTCGATTCTTAAATTTTTAAAACCACAATCGAATTTTTCCACAATAAACTGTGGGTCGCCCATTAACCCCATTGCCAAAGGAGGGCATCAGATTGTTTATTCCAAAGTTTGAAACAGTCCTGGATCCGACGGCGCTGGAATTTATTGGTGCTAAACAACAAATTTTCATAGATGGCGAGTTTGTTGATGCGGTTGGAGGTGAATTTTTTCCAACAAGCGACCCGGCCAGTACCCGACAAATAACGGAAGTGCCCTTAAGCGATACTCGTGACGTCGATTTGGCGGTAGCAGCCGCAAACCGGGCATTAGAAGACCCGAGTTGGGCACGCATGTTGCCCTCCGATCGACAGAAGCTTTTGCTGGACCTTGCCGACCTGATCGAAGCGCATGGTGAAACTATCGCTAATTTAGAAACTCTCGACCAGGGCCAACCGCTCTGGGTCTCCGAGGCGGTGCAGGTCAATATGGGAGTGGACTATATTCGCTATATGGCCGGTTGGGCCACGAAGCTGGACGGGAGTAATGTTGATCTCTCGGTCAGGGAGCCCGCTGGGATGAATTTCCAGGCTTATACGCGGCGTGAGCCCGTTGGCGTCGTTGCCGCAATTGTGCCCTGGAATTTCCCACATTTGATGGCCTTATGGAAAATTATTCCGGCATTAACCTGCGGTTGTACCGTGATATTGAAACCGGCAGAAGATACGCCACTTACGGCACTGTATTTAGCTCGACTATGTCGGGAAGCTGGGTTTCCAAAAGGGGTCGTCAATGTCATTACGGGAACAGGCCCTGAAGTCGGTGCGCCATTAAGCGGTCACCCAAATGTCAATAAGGTGGCATTTACCGGTTCAACGGCGACTGGTCAGGCAATTGGACATGCTGCTATTGATAATATGACACGTTTTTCGCTTGAAACCGGGGGTAAATCGCCAGTTTTGGTTCTGGAAGATATTGATCCCGATTTCCTGTCACCGAACGCGGCGATGGCGACTTTATTCAACTCGGGCCAGCAATGCGTGGCAGGTTCGCGTTTGTATCTACCCAAAAAACGTTATGACCAATATATGGATCGCCTACTGGATATGGCTTTTTGGTTAAAGACCGGTTCTGGATTTGACCGAACTGTGCACCTGGGTCCGATGGTTTCCAAGGAACATATGGACCGTGTGATGGGCTTCATAGAGCGAAGCGAGGAGGCTGGTGCAAAAATTGAAGTGGGTGGAAATATGGTCGAAAACACAGAAGGCTTCTTCGTCCGGCCAACGGTACTTACAGGGGTGGATCATTCCTATGAGTGCGTCAGAGAAGAAATTTTCGGGCCAGTCATTTGTGTGATGACGTATGACGATATGGATGACCTGGTGAGTAAAGCGAACGATAATCAATATGGCCTTGGAGCATCGATATGGAGCCAGAATATCTCCAAGGTCAATATGCTGATTCCCCGAATTAAAGCTGGCACCGTATGGGTCAACTGTCATTCGGTATTTGATGCCAATTTACCGTTTGGCGGCAGGAAATTATCGGGGATGGGGAAAGAACACGGTCGGAGTGCTATAGAACTTTTCACAGAAGAGAAGGCCGTTTGTATTGCCTATTAAGGCAAACTAACAGGCAATGCACGTTAATTAATTCCAGGATTTCTGTGCTGGGAGAAAACTATGTCAAAGAAATCGAAAACAGAAACTGAAGTAACTATGTACCCACGTTATGGGTCAGATTACCCACTTGATCCGCTTACCTATGATGAATTGGAGAGGGCTGTCTCTATTCTCCACGAGAATGAGAATTTTACAGCGTCATTGAGGTTCGTAGATATAACCCTTAAAGAACCAACAAAGAAAATGATGGCAGCTTACCAGCGTGGGGATTCATTTGAACGTGAGGCTGACGTTGTTCTTTTGGATAATGAAAACGAAATCACTATTGAGGCAGTTGTCTCCCTGTCGCAAAACAGGGTTTTGGAATTTGCCGACACCAAAGAAGTGGGGCAGCCACTGATTGTGCAAGACGAGTTCATCGAAATGACCATGGTTTGTATGCAGAATGAAGAGGTCATCCGTGCATTGGAAAAGCGTGGCCTGGATATCTCCCAGCGCGGACAGGTCCAGATCGACCCGCTGTCATTCGGATATTTTGATGATGAATTTGAAGACGCTGATAATCACCAGCGTCGCTTGGTGCGCGGCTATTTCCTAGCCCGTAACGAGGCTAATGACAATGCATATGCGCATCCTATCGAGGGATTGATGGTAACAGTTGACCTGCATAAGCAGGAGGTTGTTGAAGTCTTCGACAGTGGTGTGGTTCCGGTTCCGGAAACTATGCGCAACTACGAGCGACAATACATCGAGAAATTTCGTGACCGGCCAAAGCCTATTGAGATCACGCAGCCTGAAGGTGTGAATTACAAGGTTGAGGGCTGGCGTGTCGACTGGCAGCGATGGAGTTTTCGGATCGGATTTAATTTGCGGGAAGGTTTGGTCCTGCATGATATCCGTTACAACGACGTCGATAAGGGGGAGGTACGGGAAATTTGCCGACGCGCATCTATCGCGGAAATGACTGTTCCCTATTGTGATGCCTCTCCAACGAGTTCCCGTAAAAATGCGTTTGACGTTGGTGAATACGGCTTAGGGGGGCTGGCTAACTCCCTGACACTGGGCTGTGATTGCCTGGGCGAAATCAAATATTTTGATTTCGACTTCATCAATGCTTTTGGTGAAATCGAATCGATTCCACATGCGGTTTGTATGCATGAAGAAGACGATTCCATCCTTTGGAAGCATACAGACCTTCGAACAGAGCGAGTTGAAAATAGGCGTTCGACAAAGCTGATTCTATCGTTCATCGCAACTGTAGGTAATTATGAGTACGGTTTTTATTGGGTTTTTCGCCAGGATGGCTCGATAGAGCTGGAAGTAAAAGCCCTGGGTGTGATGCAGACCGGCGCCCTTAAGGAGGGTGAGACCGCGAAATTTGGGACGTTGGTTGAAGATCGTGTATATGCGGTTAACCATCAGCATTTTTTCTGTGCCCGACTAGATATGACGATTGATGGGGAAAAGAACCAGGTCGTTGAAACAGAATCTTTAGCAGACCCGATCGGCGAAACGAATCCCTATGGTAATGCCTTCTATACTAAAACCACGGTGTTCAAGACAGAGCAGGAAGCGCAGCGCCGGCACAAATATGAGACGGTCCGGACCTGGACGATTCAAAATCCAAATAACAGGAATCGTATGGGTGCAAACCCCGGTTACCGGATACAGCCAATGGAGGTTGTATCTCCTTTTTTCCAGGAAGGCTCAGTTATTCATCGACGTGCTGGTTTTCTGCTGAATCATCTTTGGGTAACCCCCTACAACGAAAAAGAGTACTTTCCTGCCGGGCAATATCCCAACCAGAATCCCGGGCCGGACGGGCTTCCTAAATGGACAGAGCAAAACCGTAATATAGAAAACGAAGATATTGTGGTCTGGTATTGTTTTGGCCACCACCATGTCCCAAGGTTGGAAGATTGGCCGATGATGCCGACTGCAAAATTGGGTTTTATGCTGAAACCGTCGGGTTTCTTTGATACGTCGCCATGTCTCGATCTGCCGCCTGCAAAATGTGATCCGTGTTGTGAGACAGAAGATGGTTATGTGCCGATGCGGCGATCTAAACGTATGCGCCGCACCATTCGTTATGAAAATCTAAAAGCTGAGGAAGAGCAGCGCCGTAAAGATAGTAAAAAGTCTTAGTAGCTCTGCAGTAATTTGGTTCACATCATTCCGGGACTAGAACTTTGCCTGCTAATAGCTCACTTAGAGCACCATTTTGCCGCGCAATTTTTCCATTAACGACAACGAGGTCAAAGCCATCAGCTAGTTGGAATGGCTGTGGGTAGGTAGCGTTCGCTTTTACGTTTTCAGGATCAAAAACTATTAAGTCGGCAACCATCCCGACTTTTATAGTGCCCCGGTCGGAAATATTCAGAATAGAAGCAGCATAAGAAGTCATTTTCCGAATGGCTTCAGCCATAGATAGCAGCTGCTTATCATAAACGTAGGTTTCGATAATCTTAGCGAAAGTTGCATGGCCCCTAGGATGGAAACCTGTTGGGCTACCATCGGAGCCTATGCCAATGATAGGGTCCTGGATAAGCGAAGTTTGCAAAACGTCATCCATGACAAAATAAGCCCCTGAGGCACCAGATGGCCCAATTACATCAATCAGGACATCTTCAAAAGACATTTCAAGTTCATGTGAAAGATTGGCTAACGTCTTACCCGTCCAAGGCTCGGTACCCAGTAAAGTGGCGCTCGGGCCATTACGTTGATTAACTCTATTGCGGAGATACTCGGCGAGCTCGGCGCGGCGATTCTTCTTAGCCAAATTAAATTGTTCCAGTGTTTTCGCCCATACCGGAAATAGTATTCCAATTCCGGTATAGCTGGCATTGTATGGATAGATATCGGCAGTTATATCGATACCTTTGAGGCGTGCTTCGCGAAGGATAGCCAGAATTTCATTCGCCCGGTCCGTACCCGCGCCATATACAGATTTTAGGTGTGAGACATGTACACGAGAGCTTTGACCTTGTTCGAGCAACTCGGCGATAGACGCCTCCAGATGCTGGTCGTCTTCATTTCTGATATGACTCATGATCAGCTTATCATGACTACCAACCACTTCCGCAAGCGCCTTTAACTCTGGAAGTTTTGCATTTAATCCGGGGTTGTACTCAAGTCCGGTACTTAAACCAAATGTGTACTCTAATGTGTCATCGAGCATTTCAAGCATTTGATTCATATGCTCTTGTTCAGGTGAATCAGATATTCCGATGCCGGACTGATTGCGCAAGCTACCATGCCCAACGAACATCGCAAGATTTGTTCCAATCCCTTTAGCACTAACATTGTCCAGCCAAGTAGAGAGGGGGTTAAAGTCGGGGCTATAGCCGTCTTGGCCGAGAGTTATTGTTGTGACCCCCATCGCAAGAAAGTTTTTCATGGCAGGGGTCTGAAGCGGGTTACCGTGAGAATGCAAATCAATAAACCCGGGCGCGATTATTCGTTCTTTTGCATCGATATGGTGCCGTATCCGGTTACTCATATCTTTTTCTGAAAAGGAGGCATTGCCAACAAACACAATTTTGTCACCAACTACTGCTATGTCTGCATTAAATGGGGCATTGCCGAGGCCATCAAAGACCTGGCCGTTCTCGATAAACAGATCGATGCCGTCATACTGCGGAAGAAAAGGCTGCTGTGCTTGCTGACAGGCTGACAGGAATACGGCTAAGCCCAGATATAGAGTTTTGGTAGGTTTCATCGTTGTGCCAACATAGCATATTGCCTTTTAGGTATTTCTGCTTTTCAAATCAAAATTATCGAGTGCTAACAAAAATGCATAAACGATGTGTTCGATTTCAATGTTGTGGGAGTTTAGCGGTAATATTTTGCAACCTTTGAGCTCTGGTTGTTAACCTATTCATGGCTTTAGTGCATCTTTTATGGGAGTAAATCCTGAATAAACTTAGATTACTTTTTTTGGCAGGGCTGGTATCGATCCAGGTTGTGGCCTGCGATAATTCGGGAATTCCGGTTAGTAAAAGCTCGAAGATAATTCTAGTGACTGGTGCGACCGGTACCCAGGGCGGGGCGGTTGCGCGAGAGCTTGTTAAACGAGGTTATTCAGTCCAGGGACTCAGCCGTAATCCGAGTAGCCAAAGAGCTTTAGAACTCACCGCACTCGGAATCCGGGTTATCAAAGGTGATTTTGATGATGCGGCATCACTCGATGCGGCCATGCAAGATGTATATGGTGTTTTTGCCGTTACTAACTACTGGGAGCATGGATTCGAACGTGAGATTGCACATGGCAGGCAGTTGATTGACGCTGCGGAGCGGGCTGACGTTAAACATTTTGTTTTTTCCTCTGTCGCCGGTGCTGATTCCGATTCCGATTTACCGCATTTTGAAAGCAAGGCCCAGATTGAAATCTACCTGGACAATTCGGTAGTGGAGTACACGATCGTACGGCCAGTTGAGTTCCTAGATAACTTGCGGGACCAACGGGCAGAGCTTATGGCTGGAAGCTTCGTTGATCCCCGTGACAGTGATAAAAGTCACCAATGGATAGCGGCCCGCGACATCGGATTTTTTGTCGGGGAGGCGTTTGATAACCCGGCTACTTGGATAGGTGTGACGGAGGAAATAGCGGGCGTTGAAATGACCTTAAATGAATTTACCGCGGCCGTATCAAATGCCCTAAGGGTAGATGTGCAGCACATTCAGGTCAGTTGGGAAGATTATGAAGCGGTGGCCGGTAGGGAGATAACTGAAATGGTGCGATGGTTTGATGAGGTGGGCTATGCTGCGGATATTGAGCGCTTGCGTGACCAACATCCGGATTTGCTGACGGTTGAAGATTATTTAACAGGGGAGGGCTGGAACAATCACTAGTCCATTTATGAGAACGTTAAACATTATTTTCTTGGTGGCTTTTGCCGGTGCGTGCAGCGTGCAGTCGCCGGAGCCAGAGATCAGTGCGGTGGAAGCACTGGCCGATGAGTATCTTGCGGCCTTATTCGAAAGAGAGCCGACCCTAGGGACCTTTTATTCTATAGAAGGGTCCCGCCATGACCGTTTGCCCGATAACTCGCTGGAGGCGCTTTCAGAGTGGCAGCAACGAGAAGATACCTGGTTGGCAACCTTAAAAGGGATTGAGGAGCCGAGTGATATTGGCAGCCGTGATTGGGTTTCATACGGTATTTTGCGTGAGTCACTTGAAAGTGCGGTTGCGTTGCGCGTTTGCCGTGACCCGCTCTGGCAGGCCAGTGACGCGACCGGTTGGCATCGTGACCTACCTTTTCTGTTTGATATCCAACCTGTCGATACCGAAACCCACCGTCAACAAACATTGGATCGGCTTAGCGCAGTAGATCATTTCATCGACACTGAAATTGCTAACCTGAGAATCGGTTTGGATATGGGGTACAGTTCCCCGCGGGTTACCGTTGAGGCGGTTCCGGGCCAGGTTCGGTCCTTAATCGCTGAAGACAGTATATTTCTCAGTCCTGCCATCAGGAGCGGGGATGAGGTCTTTGCTGCAGCTGTCGGTGATATCTACCGGCAAGAGATTATTCCGGCGATTAATCGTTTCGCAGATTTCATAGAAAACGTCTATCTCGGCCAGGCACGAGAGGAGCTTGCTGTCACTGCCAACCCGAATGGAGCTGAATGTTATCCGGCGAGGGTGCGCTCATTCGTCACAATACAGCCCTCGGCTGATGAAATTCATATGGTAGGCCTTGAGCAAATCGAAAATATAAGTGCCGAGATGCGCGTCACTATCGATGAGCATTTCGGTGGTGAATCGATAGCTGATTTTATGCGGCGCATTAATGACGACCCGGAATTCACCTTTGACACAGAAGCTGACGTCTTGCAGTACTCGATTGATGGATTGGATGCGGCCAAGAATGCGATGGCGAAAGCTTTCGGGACCTTACCGATTGCTGACGTGCTGGTTAAGCCCTACCCAGATTTTGCGGCCAGCGGTTCAGGCGAGTATCACTCCTCATCTGAAGATGGTACCCGGCCAGGTATTTTCTATATTGCCGTGATTGACCCGCAGGCACGTTCTCGATCGAACCAGCTTTCCACGCTCTACCATGAGACGTATCCCGGGCATCATTTACAGGGCGCAATAGCCCTTGAGCTTGGGGATAAAGTTCATCCGATCGCACGTTACCTGTGGAATTCAGGTTACGGGGAGGGGTGGGCCCTATATTCTGAGCGATTGGCTGCAGAACTCGATCTTTACGCGACTCCCCTAGATTACATGGGTTTGTACTCAGATCAGGGTGCGCGCGCTGCAAGGCTGGTCATTGATAGTGGTATTCACACCAAAGACTGGACCCGGCAGCAGGCAGTGGACTATATGATGGATAATACCGGTTGGGCACCGGTTGATATCCAAAATGAAATTAACCGTTACATTGCATGGCCGGGGCAGGCTACCTCCTACATGTTGGGGATGCTGGAGATTCGGCGTTTAAGGAATCTAGCAGAGTATGAGCTTGGTGAAACCTTTGAATTGCACGCCTTCCATGACCGGGTAGTGGGTTTTGGCAGCATGACTCTACCGATGCTGGAAGTATCTATCCGGGCTTGGATCGAGGAAAACAGAACCACTAACTAATATTCCTATGCTTCGCCCGATAATTCATATAATCCTGCACTTTGCGGCGCCAGCGGTAATTGCGCGAATTGCTTACCCAAATAACTTCGCCAGGGCGTGGCTGATTATGGCGGCAACCATGCTGGTTGACCTGGATCACTTGATTGCCGATCCCATATATGATGCAGGGCGCTGCAGTATAGGTTTTCATCCATTGCATCAGTACCCGATGATTGGAATATATGCTTTGCTATTGTTGGTGCCTAAGTTACGCTTGATAGGTATCGGCCTGTTACTGCACATGTTTCTGGATGTGACAGACTGTTTCTGGATGGGTTGGCCTTGAGTCATAAGACATATGAAAGGATGAATTTGAAATGATGGGAAGAAAAACTCTGGTACCTGATGACTTTGAAGTACCGGCCGTACTGGAAACAGATAAGTTCAGGTTACGTATGCTGACGGTTAACGACCTCATCAAGGACTATGATGCGGTCATGACCAGCTCCGATCATCTGCAGGCCACCTACAGCCAGCAGGGCGGTTGGCCAGTCGGTTTAACGCTTGAAGAAGATCTGATTGACCTCGGTTGGCACCAGCGAGAATTTACACTACGTTATTCTTTTGCATATACCGTGATGTCGCTCGATGAATCGATGTGCCTGGGATGTATGTACATCAATCCGAGTGAAAAACCGGATTATGATGCCCGAATTACGATGTGGATTCGCGCCTCGCATTTGGACCTGGATGATGAGCTATATCACTCGGTTGCAACGTGGATCGACTCCGTGTGGCCTTTTGAGCGACCGGGCTATCCAGGGCGTGCTATTTCCTTTGAAGAATGGAGCAACCTTCCCGAATAAAATAAAAGGGTGCTCTGAGATACCCCTTTAGTTTCACGCGAGGAATAAACATACAGTGCAGGTATCGGATCAACAGGTTAAAATTTTTCACGCTGATGGTGCGGTATTGATCAAAGGACTTCTCTCTGAGTGGATCGAAGTAATTCGTGACGGTATTGAGAGGAACATTTTTTCCCCGGGGCCTTATGCAGCTGACTACTTAAAGCCGGGTGAGCCTGGACGATTCTTTGATGATTACTGTAACTGGAATCGAATTCCAGAGTTCCAGAGGGTTATATTTGAGTCCGAGATCGGCCGCATCGCTGCCGAATTGATGCGTTCCCGGTCTGCGCAAATGTTTCATGATCATGTGCTGGTGAAAGAACCGGGAACCGAGAAAGCGACTCCGTGGCACCAGGACTCGCCGTATTACTTTGTTGGTGGTAGCCAGACCGTGAGTTTCTGGTGTCCTATGGATCCTGTAAGGGACGCAACGTTGCGTTGCGTAGCAGGCTCGCATCTATGGGAGAAACTCGTGCTGCCGACTCGGTGGCTATCAGAAGAAAATTTTTATCCGGATGCAGATGCGTATCTGCCTGTTCCTGATCCGGATAACGAGTCCGATGGCTACCGTGTATTGGAATGGAAAATGGAGCCAGGGGATGCGGTAGCTTTCCATTTCAGGACATTGCATGGTGCGCGCGGTAATCATACGACTGTGCGTCGTCGCGCCTTTAGCCTTCGGTTTGTAGGGGACGATGCTCATTATGTTGAGCGCTCGGGCCGCACATCACCGCCGTTTCCTGGTCATGATATGTCTGAAGGGGAACCTTTAAGGGAAGACTGGTTTCCGATTATTTTCACGAGTGATTGATTGTGGATCTTGCGTATAAAACCGCATTTGGTCGGTTAAGTGTGCTGCATATGTTGGATGCTGCTGCCCAGGCTTGTCCCGATCGCATAGCTCTTATTGACGATGATATGCGGGTCTCATATCGAGATTATGTGAGCTCCGTTAATGCTTTTTCCCAACGCTTGTCTTCGCAGGGTGTAGCAGGGCACCGGGTTATCCTTTTGTGTGAGAACTCTGTTGATTTTGCGATTGCCTTATACGGTATTTATGCGGCTGGCGGACAGGCAGTGCCAATAAGCCCCGCATTCACGGCGCATGAACTGGAAACAATCATTGCCGACTGCTCGCCGGTAGTGTGTATTGCCGACAGTGATACAGCAGTCGGAAAACTTAAAAGCGCACGCTCAAATGTGACTGGTGAGTTGTTGATCCAGAAGACCGGATCAGGGAGTGCTTCTTTGGTTGAGAACGCGGACACCAATGGGCCGGGAGGCCTGCGGGAAATCTATCTTCCTGAATCGGATCGGCTGGCTAACCTTTTGTACACCGGCGGCACTACCGGGCGTCCTAAAGGAGTCAACCAGACGCACGAAGAGTTATCGATTAACTTGGAGCAAAGACAGGCGCTCGTTCCGCTGGAGATGGAAAATGAACGAATCCTCTGTTTTATGCCAATGTACCATTCGTTTGCCATGTCTCTGTGTGTTCAGGGCGCAGTGCAAACACGTAATACATTGATTATAAAAAACAAATTTCATCCGATTTCAATTCTGGAGTCACTTGAAAAGGATCAGGTTACCTGTTTGCCTGCAGGTCCCACTGCACTGATCAGTTTATTGGGTTATGAAGGATTTGAGGAGCACGACCTGTCCCATCTTAAATTGGTTATTTCCGGGTCTGCAGCATTACCGCTTGAAACGCTGGAGGCATGGGAGCGGATGACCGACAGCATAATTTGTGAAGGTTACGGGCAAACAGAAGCGGGCCCGGTGCTGACATTTAATCCTCGGGATGGCGAGAGAAAGGCGGGCACGGTCGGTATTGTTGTACCGGAGACAGAGTTACGCATTGTCGATGTGGATACTGCCGAGCCTTTGGAGGAGACAGGCGTAGCAGGTGAGATTTGCGCTAAGGGACCCCAGATAATGCAAAATTATCATAACAGGCCTGAGGAAAATGCTGAGGCATTGCGTGATGGCTGGCTTTTTACGGGGGATGTCGGATTTTTTGATGCAGATGGTTATCTGACGATATGTGATCGGAAAAAGGATATGGTTATTGTCAGTGGCTACAACGTGTACCCACGTGAAATAAATGAAATTCTTTTACAGCACCCTCAAGTTGTGGAAGCTGCAACCATTGGTGTGCCAGATGTGTATCGTGGTGAATTGATTCAGTCATTCGTAATAATTAATGATAATAAATATTGTAAAAACAATGATATAAAAGAGTTTTGTAAAAACTTTCTAATTTTTTACAAAATCCCGGCTGAAATACATATTGTCACTTCATTGCCAAAAACAAGTGTCGGAAAAATTAACTTGGTAGAGCTAAGGCGAATCCTGGACGAAAAGGCAGTGGAAGCAGGGGCTGAGAACTGACAGTTTGATATTCAGATTACTTTATTCGTTTGTTTTCCAGATACCCAAAAAATCAGGTACGCTAATTACATGATTGAAAATGTATATCTCCCTTACAGAGCTTATTGGTGCACACCCTTTTCAAGATGGCAGGGGTCTCTAGCACATTTGCATAGTGTCCGGCTGGCTGCACATGTGACTCAGCAGGCTCTGGGCGCACGTGAGATGGATCCTGAGAATTTTGATTATGGTGTATTGGGATTGACTATCCCGCAGCAGAATTCATTCTATGGATTACCCTGGATGGCCGGATTGCTAGGTGCTGCTCAGATTAGCGGGCCAACGATTGGCCAGGCCTGCGCAACCAGTGCCAGGGTCATGGCTTGTGCAGCCGATGAGGTAGAGATGGGCCGCAGTAGCTGTGTATTAGCTGTTACAACTGACCGCACCTCTAACGGGCCCCATATCTATTATCCTGCTCCGGAGGCTCCCGGTGGGACAGGTGCACATGAGAATTGGGTGCTGGATAACTTTTCACATGATCCTCTCGCTAAATGCGACATGCTGCAGACTGCTGAAAATTGTGCAGAACGTTGGCAGGTATCCCGTGAGGAACAAAATGCGCTTGTACTGAGACGTTATGAGCAGTACGAGGATGCCTTGGTCATCGGTGAAGATGGGTGTTTCCAGGACAGGTATATGCTCAGGCCGTTGGATATTCCTGATGCGAGGTTTCAGAAAACGATAGGTTCTTTAGAAGGTGACGAGGGGATCTACCCAACGACCCAGGAAGGCCTTGATAAGCTCAAGCCGGTTAGGGAAAGCGGCACGGTCACTTATGGCACTCAAACACATCCGGCTGATGGTTGTGCAGGTATGGTGATTACAGACTGCGATAAAGCGCAGGAGTTGTCTCAGGACGCCGGAATAAAAATACGACTAATGAGCATTGGCCAGTCCCGTGTGGAGCTGACATTCATGCCGTCAGCACCTATAAAAGCGGCAGCGGACGCCTTATCCGCAGCCAATATCACTATTAGGGATGTTGTGGCAATAAAATCCCATAATCCTTTTGCAGTGAACGATATTATTTTTGCCCGGGAAACAGGAGCAGACCTAGAGACAATGAATAACTTCGGTTGCTCGCTAATTTGGGGGCATCCGCAGGGGCCGACGGGTATGCGAGCGATTATCGAACTTATCGAAGAATTAGTAATGAAAGGTGGCGGCTACGGTCTGTTTCATGGATGTGCTGCGGGGGACACCGCAATGGCAGTGGTCATAAAAGTCGGCGAGTAATTCGCAGCAACTACTTTCCGTAGATATCCTCAATTCTGCATATTCTGATTTGCCAGTCTTCCAGCCACGTTGATCTAGCCTTGGTTTTTGCGACGATGTGATCGCCGTTACGGCGCCAGGTTTTGATTGCTTCGAGATTCTCATAATAGGCAATCGATATTTTAAAATTGCCGACTGATGCGGTTTCAAGGCCCAGGTACCCCGGTACATTCTGTGCCTCATCGTAGAGTTTGGCTAAAACAGCTTCATGTCCTTCTTCATCAATACCGCTGCTGATGGAAGGGAAAATTACCGCGTAGCTCCCCACTGGCAAATCTTTAATAATGGTCGACATAGACAAAAATTATAGCAGCACGGGTAGTTTATCCGGACTCTTCGGACGATTTTGGTGGCAGGACTGCAAAGGGTTTTATGTCTTTGGCTGATTTGACTAGATCAGGATTCATCAATGTAGCACCCTGGCTAAAAACTTCTTGCGCATTATCGCCTTCAAGCCACCGAGCCCATACAACTTTCAACGATTGCGTTTTATGCGTATTCACAAAGCCGTGAACATCATAGGGCTGGTGCCGGATTAATGAGCCTTTCTTGACCTTCCTGCTTTTGTCATTTACGTACCAGTTAGCTTCACCCTCTACAACAAAATAAAATTCGTTGGACGGACGGCGCTGTGCTGGATAGGTTGCCCCAGGGAGCAGGTCGAGCGTCCCAAAATACAAACTTTCCGCTTCAAGGTTACCGACGGCATATCTTTTGGGGGTTACCAGTTCCCGGTACCAGTACATTGAGGTCTCATCAGCTAAATTATTTTTTGCCTTGCCCCGGTACCACTCCGGGTAATGCTCATCGGACTGTTTTCTAGCGTCTTTTTCGTTGAAGAATGCAGTAGTTCCTTCCGGCCGGCCGTAGATAGGATATGGGCCCGGGTAATTTTGGGGACATTTCTGGTCTCGGGGACAGGGCCTCGGAAGAGGCACAGCGTAGGGCTTTATTGTATTAATGTTTTCAGTTAGCTCGGGATTGGTAAAACGGGCACCATGCTCAAACATATCTAGTGTGTCTTCACCCTCGAGCCACCAGAGCCACACGAGCTGTAGGGTATCTTCTATATTCGTATTTACCCAGCCATGCGCATCAAAAGAACGATGTCGAATCACTGAGCCTGCGGTGACGTGTTGTTTTTCGTCATTCACGTACCAATCGGCCTCACCATTTAAAACGAAATACAATTCATTGGCAGGGTGATTATGTGCTGGGTATGTTACGCCGGGCCTTAGCTCTAAAAGTCCGAAATAAAGATTTTCCGCTTCTGGATTTTTAGCCACATTTTGTTTTGGTGTGATTAACGAGTTGTGCCAATACAGGGCATGTTTGTCGGCCAAACCATTTGCTCCATACCCTCTAAACCATTCCGGATAGCTAGCGGTGGCTTTTTTTGGAGCATCGCCTGCTTCAAAAAAAATAGTGTTGTCTTCAGTATTAGTACTCAAGGGATATTCGTCTGTGGATTGTTGCGCCACTCTCTCATCGGTGCGGTTATTTTGTGATTTTTCTGCCAGGGCACTACTTCCTATCAACACGAGCAATATGAAAATAAAACTACCGAGGGCCCTACATGTTTTACCCAATTCCATGGCTCTATGTTGTTGCACCAGGTTTGCTGTTCACGGATTACTGAAAATCTCGCGGGATTGATTCCTCCCATGTTTTTTCCTTGAAGAGTTCTCCATCAATCATCACCCAGCGCTGAAATTTCAAATAGAAGTTATTTTCATCACTTTTGAAATCTACTGTTTGTTCAAATTCCAGAGTCCGATCCTCTAACTCTTCCGTGACTTTGTAACGACCGACTACGGAAGTATGGGCGGGATTGGCATCTGATGTCCGGTGCTCGATTTCTTCTTCGAATCGTGCGATCCCCCACGGGTATTGGGTCGCCCCGGTATTTGTGGCAAGGCCGAAAGCCTCACCGGTCTCGGGGTCATGCTCAATTTTGGTAATTGCCGCATAGCCAGTTGAATTGCCGGCATCCAGTGTTTTATAACCAGAAACCTGTGGGCCGGGCTGTGGTGTCTCGAACTTAGGCGTCCGGTTTATACCAGCCGGTATTACCGGTAGTTCGATCAATGCACCTCTTTCTCCCCCAATGGTGAGCGTTGAGCTAAAGGGCAGGGAGGAGGGCCATAGCATTGGCCACTGTGCATTGCTTATGGCGACACGAACCTTATGGCCTTCCGGGAACACCCACGAAGTAAAGTGAAGTTCAATATTGAGAGGAAACTCCTCGCCTGGTACAACGTCCTCCGGTTCGCGAGCTGAATTGCGATGGGTACCGTTAAAGCCGGCACCGGCAACCTGTGTCACTTGTCCATCGGGAGCTACGTCTGAGATTCTTACAACCCAGTTGGCTCGAGGCGCATCGGCAGAAACAGACAGACGGGCGATGGGTCTGCCAAGAATTTCCATTGGCTCAGCTAGCACTTCACTGTCATAAACCAGGCTCAAATCATCCATTGGTCGCTGATCCGGAATTAGGCTGCCCCACCACATGGTTGGTCCCCCGCCTTCCAAGCCCATCGAGGGCTTGTAAGTGCTGGCATGCACCGCTTCCTCAGGCGGTGCATCAGTGGACAGGCTATGGTCATCATGCAGGAACCAGTGTTCATGTTTTGTTCGCTGGATAGGCCAGCCATCTTCAAGCCGCCAGCGGCCCGGAATGACTTCCAGGGTAGGATCGGGCGGATGGTAGTCGCGTATAAAAACCGCGAAGTCGGGTTCATCCAATATCCCAGTATCTTCTCCTTTGAGCCACTGATCAAACCAGCGAACAGCTTCATGACGCCATTCCATCCTCGGTTCGAGAAATGCATTATGGGGGTAATCGTGATCCCATGGGCCGATCAATGCCTTAACAGGACCCGCAACATTCTCAAGCATTCTCGGCAGACTGTTTCGATAGGCGTCATACCACCCGCCAATGTGGTAACCGGGGACTTTAATTTTTTCATATTGACCGCGGGCCGATGCGCGGTCCCAGAATGGCCCGTCACGTTGTTCGTGCATGTACGTATAGACACTTGGTTTAATATTAAATCTATTTTTTATCCAGTCCTCATCAAGGACAAAATCAGGAGCACCAGGCAATGAATTGTAGAGATCATGGCTCATCATCCACGAGTCCGTATGCATGATTCCGTCCATATAATGCACATCTTCCTGGTATAAGTATTCTGTCGACATTACCGCGACGAATGCTTTTAACGCAGGCGGATTCCGCATAGCCATTTGAATTGAATTGAATCCACCCCAGCTGATGCCGAACATGCCTACACTGCCAGTGGACCATTCCTGTTCGGATAACCATTCGATGACTTTTTCACCATCATCCAGTTCAATATCAGAGTACTCGTAAGGGATAGTGACCCCCTCACTATTTCCGGTACCCCGCATATCCACCCGAGCAACAATATAGCCATGCTTTAAAAAGTAAGAATAGAGTGAAAAATTGCGGCCCCGGGATTCATCTTTGCGATAAGGCAGATATTCTAGGAGGACTGGGAATCGTTCATTCTCATGACTTCCATCGGGCCAGTATATATCTGCTGCAAGTCTTATACCGTCGGGCATTGCGATCCAAACTTCAGTCATTTTGGATGGATATTTTTTGTCTGCGGAGCACGCTGCCAGCAGCGTGGTTATAAATG
Organism: uncultured Woeseia sp.; assembly: GCA_913031125.1. Taxonomy (GTDB): domain Bacteria; phylum Pseudomonadota; class Gammaproteobacteria; order Steroidobacterales; family Woeseiaceae; genus SZUA-117. Next base: position 52,213 of record CAJWFK010000007.1, read on the forward strand.
CTATGACTAGATACTGAGTACTCTTCAAAGATCGCATCCTTTTTTATATCCTTGTTGTGTAAATTGACACTTGATCATAGATTAATTATCGATACCGCCCCAGATTGCCTCAGCTGTTTTCAGGACAAGTTCGAGTTTGCGTTTCTGATCATCCGGGGTCAATGTATTCCCTTCTTCGGTAGATGCAAAACCGCATTGAGGGGCAATGCCTAGCTGGTCTATGTCCGCATATTTCGATGCTTCATCGAAGCGACGCTTAAGTTCATCAATAGACTCCAGCTCACCAGTTTTGGTGGTAATGAAACCGGGCAACACACGCTTGTTGCCTTTTGGCAATAAGCGGAGTGGTTCCAGACCACCAGCACGTTCAGTGTCGTACTCCATGAAATATACGTCGATTCCGGTTTGGTTAAAAACAGCATCCGCAGCGGGGTCGTACGCTCCTTCGGCAGCCCAGGTAGATTGGAAGTTACCTCTGCATAGATGCATTGCGATGACCATGTCTTCGGGACGACCATCGATTGCGGTATTAATTGTTTTGGCATACTGGCCAATCAGCCAGTCTGGATCGATACCCTGAGCGGCTTTTTCTTCACGATGTTTTGGATCACAGAGATATGCAAAGAAGATGTCATCCATTTGCAGATAACGACAACCGGCACTGTAAAAAGCCTGCACGGCTTTGCGGTAGGTTTTGGCAATGTCATCGAATAAGACTGTAGGTTCCTTGTATTCGGGAGGCGCAATATCATCAAGACCAGTCCTAAAATGACAGGCACTGGGGCCCGGAATTGAGAGTTTAGGAATGACTGTTGTAATTCCAGCGATAAAGCGGAAATGATCCAACATTGGATGATTATCCGGAAAGTCCAGTCGTGAAGTTATAGTGGGAAAGATCGGACGCAGGTTCACACCATTAAACTGGACCCCTGTATCTCGCTCGACGAGCTCCAATCCTTCGAGCGCGCCCATGAAATCGTAATGCCAAAATGATCGTCGATACTCGCCGTCGGTTACCGCATGCAGCCCCAGATTTTCCTGCATGCGGACTGCTTTCTTTATTGCAGCATCTTCAATGGTTCGCAGATTGTCACAACTATGGAACCCATCAGGACCGATATTCTCTGCCTGGTATTTGATGCGTGCGGATTGAACTTCAGCAGGTCGTAGTAGACTTCCGACATGATCAGCACGGAAAGGGGCTTTTGCAGGCATTCACAATTCCTTATTCATGAGGCTATGATCCTACATTAACTTAATACAGCTAGCGGTAGCTATTTTCATGCAAACTCAGGAAAGATATAGTTACCGTGCTGTTTTAGAATTCGTTTTCTAACATAATTACGTTGTATCCCGTTCGAACAGGTATTGCTATTTAAGGAGATTAACTCTGTGTCCGAGGACAAAGTGTCAAGAAGGGAGTTTTTGAGCAAATCTACCATGGCTGCATCAACAGTTGTTGCGGGCTCGAGTACGGCGAAAGATCATGCCCAGGAAGACGGCCATCATGAACATGAACAGTCTGATTACGCGCTGCGAACCAAGGCACTTGTTGCTGTCCTGACTCGTAAAAATCTGGTCAATCCGGCCTCGATGGACGCCGTAGTCGATCTTTATGAAACCAAGATTGGTCCCCACATAGGTGCCCGAATGGTAGCGAGAAGCTGGGTAGATGAGAACTATCGCCAGAGGCTTCTTGAAGATGCACGAGCAGTGGCCAGAGAGGATAACCTGACCGGCATCGAAGGCACTGACTTAGTCGCTGTTGAAAACACATCGGAAGTGCACAATTTGGTCGTTTGCACACTTTGTTCTTGCTACCCCTGGCCGTTACTTGGGTTGCCCCCGACCTGGTATAAGGATGCCGCTTACCGGGCCCAATCAGTTATTGATCCGCGTGGGGTGCTTAAGAAATTTGGATTAGCTCTTGATGATGAAATCGAGGTGCGTGTCTGGGACAGTACTGCGGAAGTACGATACCTGGTTATCCCTGAGCGACCCTTGGGCAGTGAGGGCATGTCGGTTGAGCAACTCGAAAAACTGGTTACAAGAGATTCGATGGTCGGTGCGGAAATATTGAATTCGTCGAGTGCAGGGGAGGAGGCATGAATACGATTCATGATCTCGGCGGTATGGACGGTTTTACATTGATGGAGAGGGACAAGGGATTTCCTTTAAAGGAGCAGTGGGAACGAGATATTTGGGGGCTCGCGCTAGCTTTGTGGGCAAGTCGTTCGTGGCCCTCTCGAGCGGATATTGAGCGACTTCCACCGGCCCTCTATCTGCGCATGCCATACTACGCTAAGTGGCTGCAAACTCAGGAAAATTCATTGTTGAACCGCGGGATGATTACCCGTGAGGAGCTTGAGAATCCGAATGGGCCTATGCAGTCTGCTGAGGCGGTTGGTATTCAGCCAGCTAGCCCTGAGGCTGTAGTAGAGTTTTTTACATCGGATAGTTCGTATGAAGTAACCGCAACGAAGGAGTCGGGGTTTTCGGTTGGTGACGAGGTGGTGGTCAGGAATGAGCACCCCACTTGGCATACTCGAGTACCACGCTACGTGCGGGGACATAGTGGTGTGATTTATAAACATCACGGTATGCATGTTTTTGGAGATGAGGTGCCGGAATCTCAGCATCCAGGTCCGCAGCACTTATATACGGTCATGTTTTTGTCGAAGGAACTGTGGGGCGATCGCGGTAATAAAAATGATCGTATTTTTGCTGAATTGACCGAATTTCACCTAGAGGCTGTTAGCTAGTGTCTTCAGCGGAGCACCGGAGTGAACAATTGGCAGACCTGCCGTTACTTCCAAGGGATATTGACGGCCCAGTTTTTGAGGAACCATGGCAGGCACAGGCATTCGCTATTGTTGCGGAACTTGTTGAGTCAGGAAAAATTACCCGACAGGAATGGGCAGACACTCTTGGCAAGGTGCTTAAAACCGCAGAGGAGCAAGGAGAGTACGATACAGGTCACCGCTATTATGATCATTGGCTATTGGCACTTGAGAACATTGTGATCGACAAGAATTTGACTGATCACCCGGAATTGATTCGGGAGAAAGAAGAAATTAAAGAGAATGACCATCATCGTCGAGACCAGCAGCTGAGAGACGAGCAATAAATCCTGTGGTTACCCGACAAGTAAATATAGGGGAGTCCCCACATATACCGCTGGCCCCATGGACTTATTCTAATACTGAGGTATTCGATCTCGAGTACGAAGCATTTTTTCTGAGGCGTTGGCAGTTTGTTGGACATATAAGTCAGGTTAAGGAACCCGGCGATTATATGACGGCCAGAATTGGTCGGGATAGCGTCATTGTGATCCGTGATAAAGATGATTCGCTGAATGCTTTCCTGAATGTCTGTAGGCATCGCGGAACTCGTTTGTTGGAAGGAAATGGAAGTTGCCAGGGAGTTATAAAATGCCCATATCATGGATGGGCGTATAATTTTGATGGGCAATTGCTTGGTGTTCCACAGGAAGATAATTTTCCGGATTTCGATCGTAGCAATTACGGTCTACATCGAATCCAGTTGGAAATTTTTCATGGATTTGTTTTTGTGAAGGTGCAGGGAGATGGTGAAAGTCTTGTTGAAATGTTTGCTCATACCGCAGACTATTTTCAAATGTATGACGTAGAGAACTACGTAGTATGTGCTAAAGAATCAACGCAGCTCTGGGAAGCTAACTGGAAGGTGGCGTGGGACAATTATCTGGAGAATTATCATATTCCAGTGGCACACCCTAGCCTTAATCGCCTGCTTGTTGATTTAGTGGACGAGGCTGAGGAGCTCACTAGCGGGGTTAGTGTAGGGGTATTTAGCGTAAAGGATAAACTTTCCTCAGTTAGTGCAGAACGACGCTACCAAGAACAGTTACATGTGGCGGCGCAGAGAATCCCTCGTCAGTTAAGAGGTAAGTGGGTACAGTTCGGCGTGAGCGGTAATCTCGGTATCGATCTCTATCCGGAGTTTCTTGATATTTTCCAACTTATACCCCTGAGCTCAGAACAAACGTTGGTTCGGACTGTTTATTATGGGCATCAAAACCCGACACTAGAGGAAGAACAACTAAGGCGCCTGAATATCGAAGTCAACGAGCCAGTAAATGAGGAAGATCGCTTATTGTGTGAGCGAGTTCAAAAGGGTCTCAAAAGCACGGGTTATTCGGCTGGACCGTTCTCAAGGGAAGAGGAGGGGCTGTATCATTTTCACGATTTGGTGAGGCAGCTTGTTCCAGTTACATCATTGCCTCAGGCACCCGCCGAGGGTTCTATAAAATTATCCAATGATCGCCTAGCTTCAGAAGGGTAACGGGATATGTGGTTGAGCCAATAGTTTTATGGCTATAACTTGCCCCGGACCATGTCACCTTCCATGAATACCGCGACGGGCCTGGTATTTCGAATGTCGTAGCGGTCGATTGTAAATAAATCACGATCGAGGATAGCGAGATCAGCTAATTTTCCAGGTTCGATAGACCCGAGGTCGCCGTCCATACGTAGCTGATAGGCTCCACCCATCGTATACGCCCGGATTACCTGTTCTATCGATAGCCGCTCGGAATCTGGCCCCCGTATTTTTGCGTTCTCATTAGATTCCCTGGTGTTTCCCTGAGGGTATTGACGGTTATGTGCAGTCTGCATACCGAGAAAAGGATTTGCACTATTCATCCCGGTTCTGCCGGTAACATCACTCGAGAAACTTACATTAGCGCCATCGTCGATCAAGGGACGAAGTATCAGCGTACGTTCGTAGCGTTCCTCACCTAGCGCAGCCAGTACAGGATCGTCAAAGTTACTTCCATGCCACGATGGTGTGTATTGTGCAGTTACTCCCAGTTCTTTAAACCGCGGATAATCAGCTGGGTCAATTATATCGAGGTGACTGACGGCGATACGCGGGTATAAATCATCTTTTAGGGCCGCTTTTGCTAAAGCTGTAGCATCCAAAACGATGCGAACAGCCCTATCTCCAACGGTATGTACGTGGAGATCCAGTTTTTCGTAATGGAGAGCAAGGATAAAATCCCTCAGCTGCTCTGTATCCATCACCGTGTCGCCCCGATTTTCGCTGTCGTCTGTATATGGTTCCAGAACAGCGCCAGTCCTGATCTCATTAGTACCATCGAAGTGAATCTTGATAGTCCGTAGTTTCAGGCGATCACCTTCATATTTACTTCTTAAGCTTTTCAGGCCCTCTATAGCGTCGTCTTCCTGCCCGGGCAAGAAGATGTGATAGGTCCCCTCAACACGCACCGGAAGCTCGCTACTGCGGTCCAGTCCAGCTATATACTTATACACCTCATCTGAATAGTACGTGTTACCGCCATCCATTAATGTGGTTACGCCATGAGAAACCAGGAAATCAAGAAAGGTGTTGATTCCTTGTTCATTCCTATCTGTATCGACAGGAAAAAAATCAAGCCGGTAACGACGATAGGTTTTTTCCTTGATCCAACCGGTCGCTCGCCCATCTTCATCTCGGACATAAAACGATACGCCCGGATGTGGATCCGGAGTTCGGTCATCGCGGTCTACACCCATCAATTCCAAGGCTTTTGAATTGACCCATATACTGTGTCCTATATCACTGGTTAGCCACACCGGGCGGTTCGCAATAACTTCATCCAGTGCCTTCCGATCGGGTCCTGTTAATCCTCTGTCATAAAGGCGCATTGGGAAACAGCACATTTCTATCCACTCGAGATCAGGATTCTCTTCAGCATATTCTTTGACAGCGGCAAGGATATTTTCTTGTGTATCAGTTGGAAGCTGACCTGGCCGTGCATAACGGCCCATGCCACCAGGGTGGGTATGAGCATCGACCAAGCCAGGAATAACCAATTTACCGTTAAGTGCATATCTGTTTGTATCAGGTCCGGCGAAGGCCTCAACGCCAGCATTATCGCCGACATAAAGAAAACGTGTACCTCTAATCGCGATTGCTTCTGCCCACGGGTTATTGTTATCGACGGTAAATATTTTACCGCCCGTTAATATGGTGTCAGCGGGTTCTTCGTTTAAAGTACAGGAACTAGCCAGCAGTCCACTAACTAGGAAAATTAAGAATTGTTGGTTCATCAGTTTATAATCTCTTTAGTTGCGATTATTTTATCATTTGCCTTTCCAATTTATTCAACGATCAGTTCAAAATTAGATAGGAATTTGCGCAAATCTGCACTATGACTTCTATATTTAATATGTCAAATTACTTTAACTTAGTAATAGAACTTACGGACATATTTGGAAGTTAATTATGATTCCATATTTTCCGGTGAAAAATGTTTGCAATTATGTCGATTGACATTAGGATTGACGCTGAGGCAATAGCCTCAACGTTAGCAAGTTCGCTTGCTGACAACCGCCCTGCAGAGGAGCACCGAGGTTCTATCAGTAGTCGGGGGCGGTGGACGCAAAGGCAGAACCTGCCGGGAAAGTGTGAAGCGCAAGTGGATCAGTTTAACAGCAGGAACGTCCCGGGGAACTCGGAAAGAACCGGATAACGCTATGCCAAGGTAGCCCGATACAAGAACAGATTTGGGCTCTGAAACGGGAAGCCAACCGAAAGGAAGGCAGACCGTAGACACGGGAAGCCAACCGAAAGGAAAGTGGAACGAAGAAGCAGGAAGCCGACCGCAAGGAAGGTGGAATGCAGACACGGGAAGCTAGCCAAAAGGAAAGTGGAACGGAGAAGCAGGAAGCGGGCCGAAAGGAAGGCGGAATGCAGAAGAGTCAGAAAGAAGGGACGAGCAGACCTACCTTAAAGCGTCCTCAAACATGAAAAGCAGCCCTCGGGCTGCTTTTCTTTTTCGTGCACATGTTCCCAAACTTTTATGCAACAAGCCCATGATACAGGGCTATCAATTTTTTGGCCGTATCTTCTACTCGAAACTTGTTCTTAATACGTTCTTGCGCAGCGCATTGCATTGCACCGTATAGATTTTCGTTGTTATAGAGTTCTAAAATTGCTTTTGTAATCGGTTCTGATTTGCCGGGTGGCACCACAAATCCTGATTTGCCATTCTCAACCAATTCTGGACTGCCACCTGATTGTGTAACGATCGGCACCGTACCTCCAATCATTGCCTCGATGATGCCGCGGGGTAGTCCTTCACGCCGAAGAGCAGGTAAGACCGATACGTGGCAGTTTGGCAAGATCCAGGGCATTCGTTTAAGAAAGCCATGCAGGTGGATATTTGCTCGGTACCTATTTTCTTTGACGAGCTTTTTGTGATGCGAATTGTCCATATTTGTGCCTGCGAGCAGGAAGTGTATGTTCAGGTTGGGGGGGAGATTGTCGATTGCTTCCAGCAATACCGGAACGCCTTTTCGCCTCACACCACGGACGGTGCAGGCAACAACAAAAGTATTATCAGGGATGCCAAATTGTTTAAGATTCTCAAAAGGAGGAGCATACCAGCCAGGATCATGACCCTTGTAGACAGTTACCGGTACATCACGACGGATCTGCAGCCGGCCAAAGCCTAAAGACAGCAGATCTTGTCTAATAGCCTCACAAACACAAATTATGTGGTCCAGTCGCGGATTGAGTAGATAAAACCACATCTGTGGATCAAAATAGCTGACGTTACCCACAATGCCGCGATAAGCGACTTTTTTTATATCAAGGCCAATAGATGCCCAAAGACCATTCATGGTTCCTCGCTTATCACACATGTGCAGGATATCGTAACGTTTACGCATCAACTCTTGGTGGATGACGCGTATACCTTCAGGACTGAATTTTCCTTTTAATACATATGGAATGGTAGGAACATCGGCTTTTATTAGTTTTTCGTAATTAAATGTACCGGGCCAAGTAATAACAGTTATATCGATTCCGCGTTTCCGCATCTCAATAAAAGCCCCAGTTTCGGCTGGGTCACTTTCACCATTGACCGCAAGAATGCGCAGTGGCTTATTCATCGGAGCTCAGAGGTTGGTAACGCGCGTCGTTTTTTCTGGAAAGCTATTATCGAATCGTGAAAATTTATGGAATGCAGATGTGCGGATAAATATGACAGCTCGATTTCCTGCAGTGCGTCCATATGGCCCAGGCGGAAAGCTTTTTCTTCGCGGCCTAAATAGGGCTCGTGAATCGTGTCTACTAGCGCTTTTGAAAATTCGATAAATGTCTCTGGACTATCGACATGTTTTGCTGAATAACTCGTATGGCAGTCTTCAACAATGTAACAACCGCCGTCCCTTAGAGCGTTACGGAAAAGTGCGTTGAAACTGAAAATTTGGTGATGTGTCTTGTGGCTGCCATCATCGAGGATGATATCGAACGGCCCAAATTCTTCATTTACAGCTGCCAAAAACTTCAGATCAGCTTGGCTACCGATACGAACATGGATTCCCTGATTATTGTTCTCATGCTGAGCACATGTTTTGTCAATATCTATGCCTACAATAATCGAATCAGGATGCAGATATCGGTTCCACATTCTTAGCGATCCGCCACGGAAAACGCCGATTTCTAACATCCGGATCGGATGGCTACGGAAACCACTCAAATAGCGCTCATAAACATCGAAGTAATGGTGCCATTTATGTACTTTGGTTTCGGTACAAAAGATATCAAATATTTCATTCTTGGATTTTTCAACTGCAGGTTGTAATTTGACCTTTTCGGTGAGGGAAGGCGCTATTAATTTCGACGGTGGCAGTTTTTTTTCTACTAGGATAGTTGGCGCCTTAGTGATAAGAAGACCAAACCTGATCAAAACTCTATTCAATAGTTTTCTCATCACATGTGGTTCTTTTTAGGTGCCCTTAATTTTGGGGTAATTCGTAAAGTCGTTCGAAAAATCTGTGTTGTATTTCGCATTGCTGACGCTTTAGAAGCTTCCACCGAGGTCCGACCGGGTAGTCAGCTTCACAGATTATTTCACCTTCTCTGGGTACGGTCGTCTTTTTCCATTGTTTAAAATAAAAGTACTTCTGTGTGAGACGCTCTATCTCTGTGAAGTAGTGACTAATTTGTACCATTCGCATTTCATGTAACGAAGAAATATTAAGTGTCAGATCAATAGACTTATTTGGTAATAACTCTATTTGATTTGGTGTTAGGAAGATTAAGCTTGCGCTCTCGAGTTCTTCCTGGATGTTCTCGAAACTCGAAAATGCCCGAAATTTAAAAGCACGGCGATTAGGGAAGATAGATGTCAAATAGCGCTGACATATGTAAAGAGCTGGCGGAATGTCAACGAGAATATATCGCAGGTCGGGTCGCAACGTGAGAAACACGTATGCTGTACGCCCATAACCTGGTCCAAGTTCAAGAATTGTTTTTAGTTCACTGTCGTTGACGCCTAACTTTAATACTGCCTTGTATTCCAGAATTGAGTTTGCGAGATCCTGTGATATTAAGTGTCCATTCTGTGTCAATGTTGGAGGATTTCCCAATGATGGTTCAATCAATTTTTCAAGAAGGTGCTCTTCATCATATTTTTCGACATAAGACCACAAGAGGTGTGTCAGTGTGTCATAGTAAAAAGATTGTCTTTTTGTCAGGTGTTCATGTTTTTGACGGAATATTAGTTGGCAGAAAAGTTTTATCGAGTTGAGGTAACCCGTTTCTTTCACAAGGAAACGAATTTGACTGTTTAACGGATTGACGATCCATGTGAAGTAGTTTCTCGCCACCGTGCGTTTGAAATTCTCGAAACCACTATTAGCAAGTTGTTCAAGGTTCTTAGCATTCAGCTCTACCCAGTATCTCGAAGGTAGTATTTCCTCCTTAAATTTCGGGAATTCTTTAAACATCTCCCTTATTTCAGGATATAGATCAAAAGTCTGCGCTGTTTGGTCTTTTTTAATCTTAGAAGAATGCATTTTGTTAATTGTATGTTTTTCAAACATTACAAAAGATACCAAATTTTTAGGTAGCTTGGGTTTATCTGTTTTAGACAGTTTGATTCTTGAACTGTACCATCCAGTTGACTGAAAAAAGCCACTAATAAGACGGGATTAAAGGCTTGCAGATATTGCTTACGGGCGGTTCGGGACTACTGGGTTCGGAACTGCAAAAAATTAGTAAAAATATAGTTGCCCCAACACGCGATGAACTCGATGTGAGGGACGAATCTGCTATTGCTCATCATATTCGAGAATTTCGGCCTGACATTGTTTTGCATGCAGCTGCGGTTACAGACAACCAAAAAATAAAGGGCGATCCAGCATCTGCGCTAGATATTAATATTAAGGGTTCTGCAAATGTTGTTCGGGCTTGTCTGGGGACGCGTATACGCCTTGTGTACTTATCAACCGACTACGTATATCCGGGTAACAAGGGGCATTATAGTGAGGACAATGAACTCCAGCCGACTAATTTGTATGCGTGGACCAAGCTCGCAGGAGAAGCTGCGGTTAGAGCTGTGCCTAATCATTTAATTATTCGTACTAGCTTCGGACCAAATATATTTCCCTATCCCATTGCATTTTCTGATAAATGGTCGTCAAAAGAGTACGTTGATGTTATTGCACCAGAGGTTCTTGAGGCGACTGTGAGTCCGCTCACCGGAGTGATCAATATTGGAGGACCCCGCAGGACGATTTATGATTTTGCAGTTAAGCGCAACCGCCAGGTTAGGAGCGTCGAACGAGTGGATAACGAGTATGACACGCCGGCAGATACTTCACTTGATCTGCGGCGTTGGCGTGACTATCGAAATGCTAAGGGAGTGGTTCGATCGGTTACGGAGTGCCGTATTTGTGAAAGCCCCAGTTTAGTTAAATATTTGGATTTAGGCATGATGCCGATAGCGAATAATTTGTCTGATTCAGCATTACTGGCGCTTCAAGCGGAACGGTTTCCGCTGCAACTTCAATACTGTAACGATTGCTCGTTATCACAATTGACAACGATCATTGATCCGGAAGAAATGTTTGCCCACTACACGTATCGTTCATCGATTAATAAGGGTTATATTCGGCATTGCCGGGAACTAGCTGATCTAGTCAAAGAAAAATTTGGTGTTACTAGCGATGACTTGATCCTCGATATTGCTGGAAATGACGGAACCTTGCTAACTGAATTTAAAAATGAGCTGGGGGTCAACGTATTAAACGTCGATGCGGCTAAAAATATTGCGGCAGTGGCAGAAGATCGGGGTATACCTACTATCAATGAGTTTTGGTCAATGGTTGTGGCTGACCGAATTCTTAACGAGTATGAGAGACCAAAGCTTGTACTAGCGACAAACGTTTTTGCACACGTAGATGATTTGCAGGAATTTTTAATGTCTGTAAAGCACTGCCTAGACGAAAATGGGGTCTTGATACTTGAATTTCCATACTGTGTTGATTTTATTGAGCAGCGAGAGTTCGACACCATCTATTTTGAGCACCTCAACTATTTTCTCCTTTGGCCTCTGATGAAATTAGTTGATCAAATAGGATTCCGGATATTTGATGTAGAAAAGTATGATATTCACGGGGGTACTGTGCGGCTATTTATTGCCAACATTGGTGTGCGGGAGATCAATAATTCTGTGGCTAACCTCCTTGAGAGAGAGAAGGAGGCAGGGTTTTATCAGGCGGGTCGGTACTTAGATTGGAGCCAGAAAATTGAGGAGAGTATTAAAGAGTTGGCTAATAAAGTCTGTACCTTGAGAAAAAACGGCGCAAAAATAGCGGCATTCGCAGCATCGGCAAAGGGTAATACGCTGTTAAACGTCTGCGGATTAGACCGGCGAGTGATTAGCTATATTGTTGATGATACACCGGAAAAAATTGGTCTGTTTTCACCGGGTACCGGTATTCCAATAGTAGATCGTTCTGTTTTGAAAGCTGATCCCCCTGACTATTTATTAATTCTAGCGTGGAATTTTTCTAGAGAGATCATAGAGAGTACCGAAGAGTTTTCAGGCAAGTACATCATTCCTATACCCACCTTTAGTGTTATCTGATGCGCAGATTATTAATTACCGGGGGGGCTGGATTTATTGGAACTAACTTCACTCACTACTGGGCAGATAAGTATTCGGAAGATAAAATAATTGTTTTAGACGTTCTGACTTATGCTGGCAATAGAGCAAATATCGCTAAGTTAGAAGCCGATTCAAGAATACAGTTCGTGCAAGGTAATATTTGCGAGCAAGAATTGGTTATCTCAATATTGACGAATAACCGAATCGATACCATTGTCCATTTCGCTGCTGAATCGCATGTGGATCGATCTATAATTGAACCGAATTGCTTTATCCAGACTAATATTGTCGGGACGCATACGCTTCTGTGTGCAGCCCGTGAGGCGTGGCTAGGTCGTGACAATAGTCCCTCAAATCATCTGTTTCATCATGTGTCGACAGATGAGGTTTATGGAACATTGGATTTAAGTGAACCACCGTGCAGCGAGCACTCGCCGTATGCTCCAAATTCCCCTTATGCGGCGAGTAAGGCTGCTTCTGATCATCTCATCCGTTCCTACCATCAAACCTACGGGCTAAATGTTACAACGAGCACTTGTTCGAATAACTATGGGCCCTACCAGTTTCCGGAGAAGTTGATTCCGTTGGTTATTGCTAATGCCCTGACAGGTGAAGTACTCCCTGTATATGGTGACGGCTCTAATCGCAGGGATTGGTTATATGTAACGGATCATTGCCAGGGAATTGATCTTATAATCAACAAAGGCCTCGCTGGCGAGACTTATAATATAGGGGGGAATACCGAGCGCGCTAACATCGATGTTGTTAAACAAATATGTGCAGAAATAGACAATTTCTTTGATAGCCGCTCAGAGTTGAAGAAAACCTTTCCAGATGCCCCTGCTGCTAAGGGTAACGAAACTGAGTCACTTATCCGATTCGTAAAAGATAGGCCAGGCCATGATTGGCGTTATGCACTGGATATCACCAAATCGATGAATGAGCTTACTTATGCACCGCAGGAAGATCTGCATTCCGGATTGATACGTACAATTGATTGGATGATCGATAATGTAAGCTGGTGGAAATGAAGACTTGAAGGTAGCTACCTTTGAATACCGATGTCATGTACAGTCTGCGATTCGGTTGGCTTCGGCGCGCGGACTCAGCCAGGAGCCTGTGCGTAGTACCCTAAAATAATATTGCAGAAGACCGCAGAATACTCTTCGACGCACGTTGAGTGTAGTGCTTCTTCCAAACGTTATTACGTCGACAAAGCTCGGTATTGCTAGTACCGGTAGACGCAGAAGTCCAATTAAAATGTGTGTATTAAGTCGCTTTAGCCCATTCATATACTTCTGTGTGTACACATGCTTAGAAATTATGACCTCGAGTTTAGTCATCGAATGAATATCGATATTTATTCGGCTTGAGCCTCCATGGTCGTGGGTGACTTGCACGCGTGGGGTGTAGGCAGTTTTCAGACCAGCTTCATGTGCACGTTTGCACAAATCAGTGTCTTCAACATACATCCAATAATCCGAACACCAACCTCCGATCAGGTCGTAATCGGAACGGCCTATAAGGAGAAAAGAGCCGGTTATCCAGTCACAAAAAACTAAGTCTTTATGGTTTGATCTCGGGTCAGGTGCTCTCCCGGGAGAAATAAAAGATCGAAGGTATTTCAATATTTTACTTTGGTTAAGAAACCCTGGAAATTCATCGAAAGTTTTTTGAGAGCAACCTGCGCTGGTTACCTGTTTTGGCGTCAATAGGGCGACTTCAGGATTTGACTCTTTTTCAGTGATAAGTTCTCTAATGTCGCGAACGGTCGCAATAACATCTGGGTTCATAAACAGTAGTGTTTTACCCATTGCTTTTTCGACACCAATCCGACAGCCGACAGCAAAGCCGCTATTTATAGGATTAGGGATGATTGTTATTTCCGGATATTTGGTCAGGTAAGTTTCAAGCTCGTGGGAATCTGATTCATTGTCGACGACAATAATTTCCCAGTCCTGTGGGAAGCCTTGTTTTAGGTGTGCTAGCGCGTTTTCAATATGAGCCCAAGCCTTATAATTTACGATGATGATGGATAAATTCATATTTTGTTTTGGTCAGGGCCGCGTGTACGGGACAAGCAATACACGATGAGACCAGAGCCGATAATTCCGAAACTAAACAAAACCTCTATCGGGCGATTTATTAAGACAAACCAGAGAGTCCATCCTGTTAGCGTTAGGTAAATTATTGGGGGAATTGGAAATAGGAACGTTTTGTACGGTGTATCGAGTTGTGTTTGTTTCCAGCGCAATACAAAAACAGATAAAACGGTGGCGAAGCTATTTAGGGCAAGTGTAAAGCCGGCAAATATCAAAATGGATTCGAAAGTTGAGGATAAAATAAAGCTAATTGCGATAGTAGACTGCAGATAAATAGCCGTTGTTGGTATGCCATCGCCATTCTTCTTTGCTAAAAACCGAAGAGCGTTAAAATCTTCACCAATCACCTGTAGCACTCGTGGACCGGCTATTGTCATCGCACTAACAGTAGAAACCAGCAGCAGCGCAAGAATCAGGCCAGTGAAGCGTGCTCCGATATCGCCAAAAGCGGCTTGCGCCGCAACATAACCTATTTCAATTTGTCCTTGCAGCAAATCAACAGGCGCGGCATACAAAAATACAAAATTAAGAGCGACGTATAGGATCGTAACGATGAGTGTTCCAGTTATAAGAATCCCGGGCAGTGTCCGCTGCGGATCAATAAGTTCGCTACTCAAATATGTTGCTGCATTCCAACCGGTGTATGCATAACTGACGTAGATAAGCGAAACGGCAAATGCACCGCTCATAATGAGAGAGCTATCACCTTTTATCGGCACGAAATTAATTGGTTGCGGTGTTTCTATTACTTGTAATGCCGTAATACAAAACAACAAGATGACCACTACTTTTAAAATTGTAAAAAGTATTTGGATGCCACCACTGTTGCGTCGACTACCGCTATGCAAGATGGTTAAACCTACTATTAGGCCGATTGCTAATAGCTTTTTTACTACAGGGTCATCCAAGGCTGGTGTGATCGAAGTGGCATAGGCTGAGAATGTAATAGCGGCCAATGCGGTGGGTCCAGCAAATCCAATTGTTGCGGAAACCCAGCCAGAAACAAATCCAGCAGCCGGGTGGTAGAGGCGACTTAAAAAATTGTATTCACCACCTGACCGCGGCATTGCTGCACCTAATTCCGCATACGTCATGGCCCCGCATACTGCGATTAGTCCGCCAATAGCCCAGAGTAAAAGAATGACGAAGCCGCTTTGAATATCAAGTAGCTGGAAGCCGAGGCTTGTGAATACCCCAGTTCCCACCATGTTGGCTATTACTACAGCGGTTACCGTTGTAAAACGAAATTTTTCAGCTGGCATTATTTTAGGATCTTGAACTTGTCTGAGTCTTTGTCAAAGGCAAAATGTTTCCGAAAACTTTTCAATTTGTCTAACTCTAGTTTAGAACTAGCAAATTTAGGCTGATCTCCAAGATCAAGAATGTCTTGTCCAAGATAGTCAATTAATGCACTCCCACCGTCATACTGAATATCATTTCCATCAATGCCAACACGGTTAACGCCGGCTACATAAGCCAGGTTTTCTATTGCCCGTGCACGCAGCAGGGTTTGCCAAGCGTGATGACGCCGATTTGGCCAATTAGCAACGTAGATTAACAAGTCATAATGATTTTGATTTCGGCTCCAAACAGGAAAACGTAAGTCGTAACATACGAGCGGACAAATTCGAAATCCGTTTAGTTCAAACGTTACTTGAGAGTGTCCTTGTGTGTAATGGTTTTGCTCATTTGCCAAGCGAGCCAAGTGACGTTTGTCATAGATGATTTCTCTACCATCCGGCATTGCGCAGATAAATCGATTGTAGAATTTATCTTCTTCATTAATGATCAAACTTCCACATATCGAAGCATCGATGGATATGGAGGTTTCTTTCATCCAGCGCACTGCAGGACCATCGCTAGGCTCTGCTAATTGGGGTGCGTCCATTGAAAACCCGGTCGTAAACATTTCCGGCAATATGACTAGATCGGTTTTACTTTCGATAGACCGGATGGTCTGGTCGAACTTGGCGATATTTTTTCCCACATCATGCCAGTGAAGATCTGGCTGAATTATTGTGACATCTAAAGTTGGCATAGCCGCGCTGCGGCCTCCTCTAGAGTGATATCATCTTTTGCAAAGCAAAAACGGAGTAGTTGATAATCAAAAGCCTCTTTACAAAACCCTGATACCGGTATCGATGCGACACCGACGTCTTGAGTTAATTGTTTAGCATAAGACAAATCATTTTCATTCGTTATTTCTGAATAGTCTAAGATCTGAAAAAAAGTACCCTGCGCTGGTGTATACCTGAATCGTGATTTAGCCATCAAGTCACAGAAGTAATTACGTTTTCGTTCGTAAAACTTCGGTAGTTCGGAATAGTGATTGGGGTTAAGTATCATGTAGTCTGCTATGGCATGTTGTATTGGCGTGACTACCGAATAGCATACCCATTGATGAATCTTTCTGAATTCGGTGGTGAGAAGTTTAGGCGCAACACAGTAACCAACTTTCCAGCCGGTAGTATGGTAAGTTTTCCCAAAAGAAGAAATCACGAAGGCCCGTTCCCATAGCTCATCATGTTTGAGAAGACTCTCATGTACATTACCGTCAAAAACAATGTGTTCGTAGACTTCATCTGACATCAGATAAATATTAGTTCCTCGAATAATCTCAGCCAATATTGATAGGTCATTCTCCGATAGTATTGCGCCCGTCGGATTATGCGGGAAATTAAAGATGACTAGTCGCGTACGTTTATTAATTGCGCGTTTAAAACGTTCCCAGTCAATATGAAAGTCTCGGTTTTCAGGTGATGTTATTAAAGGAATGTGGATAGTTTTCCCACCAGCAAGATCTATGCAAGGCTCGTAGGAATCGTAGGCCGGGTCAAATACAATGACCTCGTCATCTGCGCGCACCATCGCTTGAATAGTGCTGAAAATTCCCTCTGTTGCACCATTACACACAGTAATTTCATTGTGCATCTCAACACTGCGGCCATATAGGTTCTGTACCTTTTGTGCTATAGCATCCAGTAAAGGAGAGACGCCTGGCATAGGAGCATACTGATTCGCACCGTTTTTTATGTGCTTATCGACAAGGTCTAGGAGTTCTTGGTCTGGATTGAAGCTTGGGAATCCCTGAGACAGATTTATCGCTTTGCAGTCTTGAGCTAAATCACTCATGACAGAAAAAATTGATGTGCCAGTCGATGGCAGTTTGCTTTCTAGCATACCGTCTGTCATTTAAGCTCCGGAATTTTCCATTCGTTTGGAATAGGACCCTGATCCATGATGACTTCGCGATGATGGCTCCAGGTGATCTGGATAGCCTCGGCCGTACCAATGCCAGCACCGCGAGGATCTCCGCCCGGTCCGAACCAGTGATTTTGCGGCGCGCCGGTAGTCCGGGCTCTCACACCGGAATAGGTGGTGCCATTTACGGTTGCTCCTAATACACTGTTCTGGAAGCTTATGTCCCGGCTGACAACCGCTGCTGTCAGATGATGTGACATCCGCTCAAGTATTTGCAGTACTTTGGGCAACTCACCATCACTCCAACTAACGATAATTTGAAACGGACCGAATAGCTCTGTGGTAACTAACTCAAAATTATCGTCGTCATCCAAAGCGTCAATTGGTACCCGAATTGCTGTTGCTTCTATTGCCCCATAACAATCCGGAATAGTATGTCCTTCAAGGACATTTCCTCCAAATAGTAATTCTGCGCCAGGTACCGCTAGAACAGCATCGATATGCCCGAGCATTTGCTCATTAGTCCAAGAAAGAATTGGACCTAAAGTTAGGTCATCAAGACTACGGCGTTCTGCGAGGATTTTAAGTTTGGGAATTAATGTACTAGTCCAATTATCGTGACTCAGGATGATGCTTTGAGCAGAGCATTTTTGTCCAGCAGCATTATAAGCATCTTCATCGCATTGCCAGGCAACATAATCTAAGTCCTCCGGATGATAGTCAGGACCAATAACTTTCCAATCGAAGCCAGCATCTTCAATCCGGACTGCACCGTGCATCAACTCCGTCAAATGTTCAGCAACTCCACTAGAGCCAGTGAACTGCACAAGCCGAATCTGATCATTGTTTGATTCGATCATGCTCCCTATTACACTGCCTTTGCAGTGCACCATATCCAGATCATTTGGATCTAGCCCAGCGTGAATGAGTAGTCGAACATACTGCTCTAGCACGACTCCGACCCTGGTTTCGGGTTTAATGAGTGGGCGATTACCCATTGCCAGGGCACCCATTAGCTGCAGTGCTGGAATTTCCAGTGGAAAATTAAAGGGTGCAATGATTACTACGGGCCCATATGGCCAGCGATAACCTCTAGATTCTTGTCCAATATGATTCCCAGGATTCGAGAATCCGCGCGCAAGGAAACGTACTCCATCACCTGCAAGGTTTTCTAAGAAAATTCGAGTGACCTCTACTTCCCCTAGACACTGATTCCAGCTCTTAGGCATTACTCGTTGGGTGAGCTTTGTAAAGTAGTCACTGATTTCCGAATCAGCCAGAAGTCTCGCGGCATTCGCGCAAACTTCACCAAGGTAAACATAGCGGTCAGGATTCTTTAACGGGTTATGCAATCCTGATTTGGGGCAGGATTTCAATCCTTCTATACATTTTGTGAGGTCTTTAGTGTCGGGCGTTAGGAGAAATGTTTCGCCCGTCATAGGATCTGGCAGTTCCACAAAATTCCCATTATGTTCAGTCCACCTGCCACCCATAAGGCTTTGTAAAGTTTCTGGACTCTCAGACGTCATTCCGTTGAATGGATCTACTGAAGCAAATGTGGGCACTTTGGCCATTTTTAACTCCTGTTTACAGTTAATAATAGGATTTTAGAATATCTTACCCGTAAGAATAGCAATGTATGGGGTTAGCGGCGATAATCTTGTACGGTCCGCGTTGGCGTCCTCGCGACGGCTATCCGTGAATCCCGTCAGGCCTGGAAGGGAGCAGCGGCAGCGGTGTTGCCGGGTGCCGGGGCTTGGCTGGCGCGGGCCACTTTAATGAAAAGCTGTGTATGCATGGTCACATTGTTACACTGTATAGACCTAAACTTGAAAAACACGAATCTAATTTACTGATTTTGGTATGAGCTACCTAGTACTTGCCCGCAAGTGGCGACCGCAAAACTTTAATGAAACTGTGGGGCAGGAGCATGTTCTCAGAGCTTTAACGAATGCGCTTGAAAGCGAGCGACTGCACCATGCTTATCTTTTTGCTGGGACACGTGGGGTTGGAAAAACAACGATTGCCAGAATCTTGGCGAAGGCACTTAATTGTGAAAAAGGTATAACTTCTGACCCGTGCGGTAAATGCAGTTCGTGCAAAGAAATTACTGAGGGGCGGTTCGTTGATCTAATTGAGGTCGATGCGGCTTCAAAAACCAAAGTCGATGATACACGCGAGTTACTTGACAACGTCCAATATGCTCCAGCTCGAGGAAGGTTTAAGGTGTACCTTATCGATGAAGTACACATGTTGTCTAAAAGTTCATTTAACGCGTTGTTAAAAACTCTTGAGGAGCCTCCAGCTCATGTCAAATTTTTGCTCGCAACAACTGATCCACAAAAATTGCCAATTACGGTTCTCTCCCGGTGCTTGCAATTCAATCTTAAACGCTTGACCCCGGCACTTATTCAAGAGCAGATATGTAAAATCTGTGAGGCGGAAGCCGTTAAAGCTGAGTCCGCAGCACTTGATATGATTGCTCATGTCGCTGACGGTAGTTTACGCGATGCATTAAGTTTATTAGATCAAGCTATTGCCTTTTGTGGTGGAGAGGTACTTGCGCAGCCGGTTGAAATGATGCTAGGAACTATCGATCGTCAATATATTGAAAGGATCCTGGATTTACTGGCGCAGGATGATGCTTCTGGGGTCATGAACCTCATTGCTGAAATTGATGAATTATTTCCCGATTATGAACAGTTGCTTGAAAATATCGCTC
Source organism: uncultured Woeseia sp. (assembly GCA_913031125.1). Classification (GTDB taxonomy): domain Bacteria; phylum Pseudomonadota; class Gammaproteobacteria; order Steroidobacterales; family Woeseiaceae; genus SZUA-117. Next base: position 72,182 of record CAJWFK010000007.1, read on the forward strand.
GAACTTTGCAGAGAATGTCCGTCTACCAGATTACTGGTGTGGCTTATCAGGACAACGGCAATGATGCTAGAGAGTTCCGCGCGCTTGCTGATAAAATTTCGGCAGAAGATATACAGCTTTTTTATCAAATTGCTGTCATTGGTCGACGTGACCTACATTTGGCACCTGATCCACGTAGCGGCGCAGAAATGACTTTACTGCGTATGCTTACTTTTCGGCCACCATCATTAAAAGTTTCAGGAGAATCGACGCCCGTTCCAATGAAAAATAATCCTCGTCCTGCATCTTCAACTGGTTCGACAGGCCATGAAGATTCCGAAGCTAGTTCACCAACATCTGGTCTCTCAAATTTTAAAAGAAGTGATTGGATAGAACTTGTTCCAAAACTGGGTCTGACGGGAGTGAACAACCAGTTAGTGAGTAACTGTTCATATTTAAAACATCATAATGACACTGTGTTTCTTCGTCTCGACGGAAGAGCTGCTTCTTATCTCACTGCTAAACGTAAAGAAATACTTGGAAAAGCGTTGAGTGATTATTTTAGTGGACCAATTAAAGTAGATATTTCAATTGGTGCGATCGAGGATGAAACTCCGGTGCAGGCGGAAATGCGTAAGGATGTTGAGGAACTCGATGCTGCACGGGAGGGGCTAGAGTCTGACCCCAATGTGCAGGCCCTTCAAGATATGTTTGATGCGGAGTTACAACCGGATTCTGTGCAGACATTGTCGGATAAGTAGACATTACGGAATGACTTGGGAGTTATAAGATGAAAGGTATTGGTCAACTAATGAAGCAAGCGCAGGAAATGCAGGCACAAATGGAAGAAGCTCAGCAAGAGATGGCCAATATGACGGTGAATGGTGAATCTGGAGCCGGCATGGTAAAAATAACAATGACTTGTAAGCATCAAGTTGTATCATTGGAAATCGATGAAACATTGATTGATGACGATAAGGAGATGCTCGAAGATCTTATTGTCGCTGCATTTAACGACTCTATTCGTCGCGTTGAAAAAACCGTTCAGGAAAAATTTTCAGGTATGGCTTCGGGTTTTAGTCTGCCTCCGAGTATTAAATTACCATTATAAAATGTAGTCCGATCTAATGTCATATTCACCCTTACTAATTAGCTTGATTGATACTTTACGTTGCATGCCTGGGGTTGGCCGAAAATCTGCCCAACGAATTGCATTTCATTTATTAGAACGTGATCGTAGTGGGGCGGCGAACTTGTCAAAGGCGCTCTCTGATGCTGTAAGGAGAATAGGCCATTGCGCTCGTTGTCGCATGTTTACCGAGGATGAAATATGTAATATTTGTTCATTAACGGGACGTGATGACTCACAATTATGTGTAGTTGAATCGCCTGCCGATGTTATGGCAGTTGAAGATGCTACAGGTTATCGAGGACTCTACTTTGTTCTAATGGGTCATTTATCCCCACTCGATGGGATAGGGCCTGAAGAGCTTGGTATCTCCTTATTAGAAGAGCGCCTTGCCGCACATGGGTTAAAAGAATTAATAATAGCAACGAATCCAACAGTTGAAGGAGATGCTACTGCCCATTTTCTGGTTGAGTTAGCAGTAAGGCATGACGTTCAAGCAAGCAGGATTGCTCACGGGGTGCCCTTGGGAGGAGAGCTCGAGTACGTTGATGGAGGGACACTATCTCATGCCTTTTTTGGTAGAAGGCTCGTAGATTAGTGGGGCAGAATAGCTCGAAAACAAGCTGTCTGTTTTGTAACATCATTACTGGCGATGTTGACGCTAATATAATTTTTCACAATAAGGATGTGATCGCTTTTACTGATATTAATCCTCAAGCACCTGTCCATGCACTGATTATCCCTCAACGGCATATTGAATCAATCAATGAGCTGGAAGACACGGATAAGGAAATAGTTGGTAAATTATTTCTCGCTGCTCGTGATATTGCTAAGCAGGAAGGGTTTTCTCAGCCCGGATATCGTGTCGCAATGAACTGTAACGCTGCCGCGGGACAGACAGTTTTTCATATTCACCTTCACCTTCTCGCGGGAAGAGAACTGGGTTGGCCACCCGGTTAAATTTAGTTGCTGATAGCGTTTCTGGTGAGCACTACTAATCTTTTATAACTTTGATAGCGGCGAGAGCTTATTGTTCCTTCATTTACTCCATTTTTGACAGAACAATCCGGTTCCCGAAGATGCCGACAATTAGCAAACCGACAATGTTCGCCCATTATGCTAATTTCACGGAAGCCAGAAATGGCTTGCTCTACAGATTGAATGGCAGGGGTATAATCGCGTACGCCTGGTGAATCTATAATTGCGCCACCGTTTGGCAGGAAAAGAAGTGCTGAATTTACAGTGGTATGGCGCCCCTCGCCGGTATTACCGGAGAGGGGCGCTGTAGTCCTGGCTTGCTGCTCGACAAGAGCATTGATAACGGTTGATTTACCGACACCTGATTGACCGACGATAATACCATTTAAGCCGGCCAGTGCAGAAGTTAAGGTGTCCAGATTGTGCCGTGTTCTTGCGCTGCATTTGATTACTGGGTAGCCACAGTTACGGTATTCAGCAAGTTCCTCTGAAACCGAGGTTTGACGATCGAGTTTGTTGTAAGCCACGATGGCTGAACAACCTATATTTTCAGCTGCCGCAAGATAACGATCAACGATAAACCAGTCAGGCTTAGGTTCCGGTGCAGCCATAACGATAAGACAGTCTAAATTTGCTGCTAATATTTCCTTATGTCCACGAGAGTTGGGACGTGAAAGTTGATTTTTCCGCGGTCTAATAGATGATATTAGCCAGTCTGATTCATTAATGATTGGATCTGCAATGACATAATCCCCGCAAACTGGACGCAACTTTTTACCTTTAAGGCGGGCGGGGACTTCTAAACCATCTGGCGTCCTAAGTGTCACCCTCGTGCCGAATGTGGCAGTAACTAAGGTTTCATGTGAGGCATGTCTTTTCATAAACTTAAGTATCCCACAGGATATGTTATGTCGACTCGTTTCTGCACTTGGACTTCATGACCTTGTTACAATTAGAGATCAAAATAATAGTGCATGTGAGATGCTGATGCGTGAAGACTTAAATAAAAATGGGAAAGGTACCAATTTAATCTGGATCGATTTAGAAATGACTGGCCTTGACACGACGTCTGATCACATTATTGAGATCGCGACGATAATTACTGACCAAAAGTTAAATATAGTAGCGCTTGGTCCAGAGGTCATCATCAGTCAATCGATTGAAATTATGGATCAAATGGATGAATGGAACACTCGTCACCATGGAGAATCTGGCCTTACTGCGCGTGTGTTGGAGAGTGAGGTGTCGGTTAGGGATGCTGAACTGCTTACACTTCAATTTTTACATTCACATACAGAGCCGGGTATGTCCCCGATGTGTGGAAACTCGATTTGCCAAGATCGTCGGTTTCTCGCAAGACTTATGCCCGACCTGGAAGCATATTTTCATTATCGAAACCTCGACGTTAGTACCTTAAAAATTTTAGCTCAACGTTGGGCACCAAATGTTGCTGCAGGATTTGCTAAGGACCCATCTCACCGTGCTCTGGATGATATAAAAGATTCGATCGAGGAACTCAGATTTTACCGGCGACACCTGATCAATGTAGATGGGGCAGAGTGATCAGATGAAACCTGATGCGCCTGCTACCAGGCGAAATCGTGATGCTATTCTCACTGTACTCAAAACAGAGTTTGTAGATGCAACTTCTGTTTTGGAAATAGGATCAGGCACTGGGCAACATGCGGTCTATTTTGGTGGAGCTATGCCTAATTTGGAGTGGCAAACGAGTGATCGATCGGAAAATCATGAGGGTATAAGTTTGTGGCTAGCGGATAAAAAATTGTCGAACGTCAAACCTCCCCTGACCCTAGATGTTACAACCACGAATAGGGTGAGTGCGTCATATGATGCTATTTTCTCAGCAAACACTGCTCATATTATGAGTTTTAGCGCGGTAAAGAAGATGTTTCGGTTGATTGGCGAAACGCTCCAAGCCCATGGCGTTTTTTGTCTTTATGGTCCTTTTAATGTGGGTGGGAAATTTACGAGCAAGAGTAATGAAGAATTTAACCAGATGTTAAAGCGCCAAAATCCAGAAATGGGTATTCGTGATTTAGAGACATTAAACGAACTTGCTTTAGAAAACGGACTTATAGTTGGAAATCGATATGCGATGCCAGCAAATAATATGATTGTGATCTGGCGACAGGGGGCACGAGGCTAATGGTTGTGCACAGGGGTAGTTGTCACTGCGGTAAGGTAAAGTTTGAAGTAGACGCGCCGACTAATCTGGAAATTAGCGAGTGTAATTGCAGCATCTGCTATATGGTTGGTTTTCAGCACATTCATGTTCCGAAATCGAGATTTCGCTTGTTAGAAGGTAAAGATGTGCTCGCTGTGTATAAGTTTAATACTAAAGTGGCCAGACATTATTTTTGCCCGTACTGCGGCGTTAAATCGTTCTATGTTCCAAGGTCACATCCCGACGGAATCAGTGTGAATGCGCGTTGTCTTAATCAAGAAACGGTATCTTCTATACAAGTTATACCTTTTGATGGCAAGAATTGGGAAACAAATGTTCACGAATTACGCATGCGGACACTTTATGATGAAAGTGACTGAGGTGTGGCTTATCTAGTCTGGTGCATATGACTAGCATGACATATAGTCTTGTTATAGTTATTTGAAATAATGTTATGACCAGAAAGTTTGCTTGGCTCTGTGTAGCACTACTTCTTAATGGTGCTCTCAACTATTCTTCTTTGCGCGCAGCACCTGCATGGGTTAGTGATGTTTTCGAGATTACGTTGCGTACTGGTCCTAGCTCTGACAATGTGATTTTGATGGTGGTGCCGAGCGGTACAGAGCTTACGGTGCTTGAGGAAGACGGAGTTTACACTCTGGTTCAAACACTTGGTGGCACAGAAGGATGGGTGCTCACGCGTTATTTGATGGATGAGCCTTCGGCACGTGAGAAATTAGAGGGTATGGTCCAAAAGTTAACTAATAGCCAAGCATATGGCGAGAGCATGGCCGCAGAACTAGATGAGATTCGTGCTGAGTATGGCGATATGACACGAGCTTTTAATAACCTCCAGCAAGACAAAATTACCCTTGAATCTGAGCTTAAACGTATAACTGACAAAGCTGAAAATGTAATTGCCATTGATAGTCAGAACGTTGATTTACAGCAGAAGTTAACTACAGCAGAAATTCAAATAAATTTGCTTGAAGATGAAAAGGACAGGCTTCTTAATCAGTCTGATCGAAAATGGTTCTTTATTGGTGCACTGGTATTATTGGGCGGCATATTTTTGGGTTTAGTTTTACCCTATATGAAATTTCAGCGACGCACTCGCTATGATCAGTTTTGAGCTTTTTCTAAACCGTTTCTCCAGCTAAGAAAAGCCAGGTTTCGACGACACTATCTGGATTTAAAGACATACTCTGGATGCCTTCATTTACTAACCATTTTGCGAGATCCGGGTGGTCAGAAGGGCCTTGTCCGCAAATACCGACGTACTTGTCCTTAGCAACACAGGCTGTGATTGTCATCGACAGTAGCGCTAGGACTGCTTCATCGCGTTCATCAAATATATCTGCTACCAAAGCTGAATCTCTATCTAACCCAAGTGCGAGTTGGGTCATATCATTGGAACCAATTGACATGCCATCAAAATATTCAAGATATTGATCAGCGAGTAGGGCGTTGGTCGGCAACTCTGACATCATTATGATAGACAATTCCTCCTTACCTCGCTCCAGCCCATTTTCAGCCATAATTTCTATAACCTCTTTGGCTTGATCCACAGTTCGTACGAAGGGAACCATTACTTGCACATTTTTGAAGCCCATTGCATTACGAACTTTTTTTAATGCTTCACATTCTAGGTCGAAGCACTGACGGAAACTTTTGTCAGTGTAACGTCCAGCACCACGGAAACCGAGCATAGGATTTTCTTCGTCGGGTTCATAAATATCGCCCCCAATAAGGTTCGCATATTCATTAGATTTAAAATCGGACAGTCTTACAATTACGGGCTTCGGTGAAAATGCAGCAGCAATAGTGCCAATCCCTTCAGCCAGTTTATCGACAAAAAATTGTACTGGATCATCATATCCAGCTATTTGGTCGTTAACAGCATTTTGTGTTTTGCTGTCAAGACTCTCATATTCAAGTAAAGCATTCGGGTGGACACCAATCATGCGATTAATAATAAACTCCAGTCTAGCGAGTCCTACCCCATGATTTGGTATGTTTGCGAAGTCAAAAGCACGGTCTGGATTGCCAACGTTCATCATTATTTTTACTGGAATCTCCGGTAAGGTATTCAACTCTATATGCGATTCCTCAAACTTCAGTTCTCCAGCATAAACATAACCTTCGTCACCTTCGGCGCAACTCACGGTGACCTTTGCTCCATCTATAATTACTTCGGTAGCATCCCCGCAGCCAACGACTGCGGGGATGCCCATTTCCCTTGCGATGATTGCTGCATGACAGGTCCTTCCTCCCCGATTAGTGACGATTGCAGAAGCACGTTTCATCACTGGTTCCCAATCAGGATCAGTCATGTCAGAGACCAGGACATCTCCGGATTGGATACGCGACATTTCACTAACATTATTTATAATCTTTGCGGTACCTTGCCCTATTTTGTGACCAATACTTCTACCTGTTGAAAGGACACTTGACGTTTCTTTTAGCTGAAATCGATCAATTGTGTTTCCTCTGCGGCTTTGGACAGTTTCAGGACGAGCTTGCAGAATGTATAACTGTCCGTCGGCCCCATCCTTTGCCCACTCAATATCCATGGGTCGCCCATAATGTTCCTCAATCGTCACTGCCGTTTTTGCGAGCGTAATGATGTCGTCATCGATTAACGAAAAACGTAGGCTTTCAGTTTCTTCCACATCAACTGTTTTTATTGTTTTTCCAACATTAGAGTCATCGCTATAGACCATCTTGGTAAGTTTACTACCAAGGTTTTTACGCAAAATCGGATCGTTCCCATTTTTTAATGCGGGTTTGTAAATATAAAATTCATCGGGGTTTACAGAACCTTGCACGACAGCTTCACCAAGTCCATACGCAGACGTTATAAACACGGCATCGCGAAACCCTGTTTCTGTATCAAGTGTAAACGCCACACCGGCTGAGCCAATGTCACTTCGAATCATATGTTGGATGCCAACGGACAGGGACACTTCGGAGTGCTCGTACCCTTGATGAGCGCGATAGGCAATTGCTCTATCGTTGAACAAGGATTTAAAAACTTGTTGGATCGCGTCATATAGACAGCCCAGACCACGTATATTCAGGAATGTTTCTTGTTGACCGGCAAAAGACGCGTCGGGCAGGTCCTCAGCGGTTGCTGACGATCGCACTGCTACTGCAATATCAGTCCCTGCAGCCATTGTGTGCCATGCGTCAGAAATTTCTTTGACAAGGTCTTGCGGTAACTCTGTCGACGCAATCCATTTACGTATATTTTCCCCAGCAGCAGTTAAAGCTTCAATGTTATCTACATCGAGGTTGTCGAGAACAGCATAAATACGTTGATCCAGGCCATCGGTTTTTAAAAATTCGTTATATGCCGCTACGGTTATTGCGAAGCCCCCGGGTACATTAACCCCAAGACTAGTTAGATTACTAATCATTTCACCTAGAGAAGCATTTTTGCCGCCTACGGTCTCGATATCTTGTATACCGACCTGGTCCAAGTTGATGACATATGGGGTCAAAGACATAACTCCCTTGTTTTATTCTCTAGGAAATGGACAATCAAATATCACTAACTGCGGCTTTTCTAGCTCAAAGTCCGTAACGATAATATCCAGAATACGAACTGGGGTCTTCCTAATATGAACGAACGTACCGTCTTTTTCCTGTCTGACCAGACTGGGGTTACCGCGGAGACACTAGGTCACAGCCTTCTTACTCAATTTGATGGCCAACATTTTCGCAAAGTGACTTTGCCATTTATTGATAGTTATGACAAGGCAGTAGAGGCTGTTGATAAGATCAATAGTGCAGCAAAAGAAGATAAATACTCGCCAATTATTTTTTCTACCCTTGTTCAAGATGAACCTCGCGCTGTTGTCAGAGAGGCCGATGGTCTTTTTCTAGACATCTTTGACGTTTTTCTACAGCCACTTGGAGATGAGCTTCAGCAGACGCCGACGCAAGAAGCAGGGCGCGCGCATGGTATGAGCGATGTGGAGAGCTATATGAAGCGTATAGAGGCAACAAACTTTGCTCTGGCAAATGATGATGGTGGAATTACTCGTAATTACGAAATGGCTGATGTCATTCTGATAGGTGTTTCCCGATCTGGCAAGACACCAACTTGCCTTTATCTAGCGCTTCAATATGGGGTCTATGCGGCAAATTTTCCAATTACAGACGAAGAATTCGATAGCGCAACCTTGCCAGATTTTCTTTTGAAGCAAAAAGAAAAATTGGTTGGCTTAACTATTGAACCAAGTCGTTTGCAACAAATTCGAAAAGAGCGACGCGCACTTGGTCGTTACTCGTCAGCGCAGCAAGTGCGCTATGAACTAAGAGAGGCAGGAAAAATATTTAAGAAGTACGGTATACCTCAAATTGATACGACTGAGTTCTCTATCGAAGAAATCTCTAGCCGTATACTGAATAGCACCGGTGTTGAAAGACGTGTGCATCCTTAATTTGTGATTCGATGGTAGTTGCTAGATAAAAAATAGCGTGGTTTTAAGATTTTCCCGGTATGTTATATTCGGTTGATGTTGCAGGATTTTCAATTAGTTCCAGAGACAATTATCAAACCTAAGAGCTTTGCTGGGTTGATAACCTTGTATGAAAGTAATTATTTGCGCCTACTACAGTTAGTGCCGGAACTCCATCGACTTGATGGCTACTATTGTTCTAGTGTGGCTGGTGATCTGGATCTGCATCTCGAAATTATAGACCGTTCCCGTTACACAGCTACTCTATCTCTATCCTATTTCTTTAATGATAACGGGCGCCGAATGGCTGATCCGGATATGCAAGTTCGTGTGTATTTTGATGGTCAGTTGGCAGAGGCGAGTGCGTTCACCGGTAAGCATAGACATGCGGAATTGCTGCGACTTAGTCACTGCCATCGACATGAACTGGATGAGCGTTGGCGCCGCAATACTGTTCTCAATAAGTGGTTAGATTACTTGATTGACCACGGCCATTTGTTGCTCGAAAGATAAAGACTGCGCTGTAGAACTTCACCAGACCGTACCACTACGGATGGAACGTAAAAGTAGGCTTAATTAGTTTTTAGTAGCTTCCTTGATATTTGCGTAATCTTTGTTTTGTGCAATTTGCGTTGGTAATGCTTTGACCTCACGCAGTATAGCTAGATCAGTTGCTATCGCGGCAGCTTGATCTAGGTGAATATCCGGCATTTCGATAGCTTCTAGAGCATCAAATGTATCTACAGGTTCTAATCCTAATGCAGAACGGCGGACATTTTCTCGGTCAAGTCGCTTTTGCAAGTTGGCTTCGCGCTCAAAACGACGTTTCTCCATACTTAGGGACACCGTTTTGCGTGCACGTGCTTCCTCAATATCACTAATACCCTCGAGCAGATATTGAAAATCTGGATCTTCTCTCGACCTTAATAAGTGGTTAGATACCAGTGAATTAATAGTTGTGTCCAGGGAGTCACCGGCACGGAATCTTGTGGTACGAATCGTATCCCACGGTAGCGCACTATCACGAACGCTTTCACCAACGACAGTTGCATCTATTGATGAGGGGAGAGTGATATCTGGGTTTACACCTCGATGTTGTGTGCTTTCACCAGTTACCCGGTAATATTTCCCGATCGTCAATGTGAGTTGACCCAGGCCTTCGTTATCTGGGCGACGGACGTATTGGTCGAGTGAATATAGATTCTGGACAGTCCCTTTGCCAAAGGTTTGCTGACCGATAATCACTCCACGGCGATAGTCTTGAATTGCTGCGGCGAAGATTTCTGATGCTGATGCACTATAGCGGTTGACTAATACAGTGAGTGGTCCGTTGTATGAGACGCGTGGCACAGGATCCGGATCATCTAGTCGGCTGATTCTTCCGTTCGCATTTCTAAGTTGTACGACGGGACCATTGTCGATAAACAAACCAGACAACGCTGTTGCTTCGGTGAGATGACCTCCGCCATTATTGCGAAGATCGATGATTAGCCCATCGATACCCTTATCTTCAAGCTCACCGATTAGCTGTTTAACATCTTTTGTTGTACTTGAGTAATCTTTATCGCCGGCACTTAAAGCTTGATAATCACGATAGAAGCTCGGTATTTCAATCACGCCGATTAGCCATTCTCGCCCTTGCTTTTGGATAGGAATAATTTCGCTTTTCGCCGCCTGCTCCTCTAGTCGGACCTGATTTCTGGTCAAACTTAAGACTTTTTCTTCTGAGCCCGGAAGCGTTCCTGCCGGCAGTATTTGGAGTTTTACTACGGTATCTGCGGGGCCGCGAATCAGTTGCACCACGTCATCAAGCCTCCAGCCTATGACATCAACCAAAATGCCATCATCACCTTGTCCTACGGCTGTTATTTTGTCCTTAGGCTGCAGGCTGCCATCAATAGATGCCGGACCTCCAGGAATGATGTTTATCACCGTTACGTAGTCATCTTCTGTTTGTAAAGACGCACCGATCCCAAAATAAGAGAGGCTCATTTGAATTCGGTACTCTTCAGAATTACGTGGACTTAAATAATTTGAATGGGGATCTAATGTATGTGCAAAGGCATTCATGAAAGTTTCGAATACATCATCACTGTTGACCTGGTCCATGCGTTTGATGAATCGTGTATATCGTTTATGGAGCACCTCCCCAATATCGGCCCATTCTTTTTGCGCTAACGCCAAGTTTAGGGCGTCATTTTTGACGCGTTTTCTCCAAATTTCATCAAGCTCTTGATTTGTCGTTGCCCATGGCAATAGTTCTCGATCAAAGATGTAGTCTTCGTCAATAGTAAAATCGGGTTCAGTTTCCAGAAGTTCTAGGGCAAACGTAAGCCGTTCGCGGACTCTCGTCCGATATACACTAAACATATCGAAAATCGGATTCAACGGGTCTGAACGAACCATGTTATCTAGCTTGTATCTGTATTTCTCAAAATTTTCTACATCTGACTGCAGAAGATACATGCGATTGTTATCCAAAGCCTTGATGTAACCATCTAGAATATGGGATGAAAGGTCATCATTTACGGTTGCATGCCGGTAATGTGATTTTTGAATAAATTCTGTGACTAGTTGGCCTACTTCCTCATGTCGTGGCAGCGGTGCCAGTTCATCCGAAGTCGGATTGGCAAAGACTGATAGATTGATTGTTACTATCCCGGCCAGAATAAATGCAACATTTATGGGACTGCGGGTGCCATTTGCGGCTATTGTCAAAGCATTCTCCATACCAGCTTTTAGTGTAAGTTTAATCGAGGTCCGTAAGGCTAGATTGAACCAGTGCATCGATCAAGGACGAATTTGGCAATTTTAATAAGTTACTTAATTGTTAACAATATGGTGCAGGATCAAGAACAATATACTGTTTGTTCCAATTTTATATCAATAGAAATATAACAAATTACGCGGGTAGATCGGGGCGTTTATTATACGGATCCATATCGCATTCTTGATCCGATTCTGTAGTAGTCAAATCGAGGATTTTCAGTTCTTTATAGGTGCCCGATTCCTCCTGGCTATTTTTTTTACGAAGAAGCCTGTTTTTACCGGGTCCAATATCTTCGATTTGGCCACTTACTTCGGCAGTGAAAAGAGGAGTCTTGTGAGGTTTGGTAATTTTTTTTTTCATTTTGTGCCAACACTAGTCATGAATCTATTAGGCTAGCTCCTATTGTTGAACCTAGCAGCAAGCTGCGTGGCCTTAGTAATTTTACCAATGGTTGTTGCCATCCTATTGTGCCCTGTACTCTATAACTGAACATAATGCACTTTTATTGAGGTATTTTCTATAAAACTAATGTAATGCTATGTATTTAATTAGTTTATGTAAGTGTAACTATAGCGATTAAGCGATGGCTGAAGGGAAATTATTGGCTTTGTTTAAATACTCTTAAGATGTGGCGCGTGAGTCTAAGAATCTGCAGGACAATGTAGGGGGAGAGAGTAAGAAACCATATTGTTCCAGTCCCTGTAAGTAAGTCAGTTAGGATATCAATAAAAAATCCGGAATAACCTCCTTCGCCGTATTCACCAAATACTAAGTCGCCGACTAGATATATCGCAATGGGCAGAACAGTTATTCCTACAAGTACTGAGATCAAGAACAGAGTTATTTCTTTCTTCATAGCTGTGAGTATTTAAATCTCATTTTTATTTTGATCGTTCTCGAAGCGGGTTGGGATCAATGTGCCTTTTGCTGTATATACTGTTCTACGTCACATCTTCTGAAATGATGAATTGTTTTAACTGATTGGCCAGGGCATTGCAGGCTTTGTTTTGGGCACGTGCAATTAACGGAATTGGCACAATTATCGCTGGCAGAAAAGATGTGCCACTGACATCAGCACTCACGGTACCGGTATCTTCGAGTCCAGTTAGATCCCACACTGATGCTTCGTAGTTAGCATCATTCTGCCACCAGGCAAAACCGAAGCAACCGCCCCCTCCAGGGCCTGCAGCACATGACATACTTCCTCCACCATCTACTCTATCCGTATCACCATCTAGCCAAACGATGTACCGTACGCCGGCGGACTCGATCTGCTCGGCAACTCGGGGTCTCGCCATCAAAGCCGGTAAACCTTTGGTTTCTGCTGGAGCCGTGCGTGGCTCAAACCATGGAAACAGTGCATCGACGAATTCTTGGTTTGGAATGACTCGAAGTGCGGATTGTCCGCGACTTACGGCATCACCGACACATGAAATAAATTTTGCTTCGGTTTGGTTCCCGAGGTGATAGCTTTTGGCCATGATTACGATGCCTTCACCTTCATTGATACCTGTGCCTCCTTGGCGTACGTTTTCGACTCGCTGAGTTACGCAGGCGCTTAGCAACATAGCGATAATACAAATCATGAATTGACTTGTAATTTTTGGGTATTTGAATCGATTCATCTAAGTATTATTGGCTAATGTGGATTGTTCTTTATTATTCAGGTAAAGGGGTGCTAGATTCGGTGCTCCTGGCCGTTCTCTGTGAGTTAAGGTTTCTAATAGTTGTCGCTTTATTCATTTGCAAGATAATCAGTGCCGCGGCATCTCTCATTGCCAGTTCGGCCGCCCGTTGAAGTGCTGCATCGTTACCGAAAGTTGCCGTTCGACTTTTACCATAGGCCGCAATAGGCCAATTAGCAACTGTCGAACCTGCGGTGTCGAGGATCTTAATCCTATACCGGATCCATACAGCAAACTCATCTGTCTGACTTTGACTTGGCACAGAAAATTCGAATGCGTCTATGCTTGGTTCTATTATGGCATCAAGCATAAGTGCATCTAGGTCGGAGTCTGCATCTATCACCATAAAATCACTGAACATCGAGCTAAAGAGTTGTGTAAATAGCAACCGATTAGATTGCCCTAAATCAATAGACCATTTCTCTTTGCCGATGATTTGTTCTTCGTGCATGAAATGGTTGAATACTTCCGGGTAACGTGCACCGACTTTCAGCGGTATTTGATCTATCAGCGGTACCGGTATAGTGGCATTTTCGAGAACCACAGCCGATCCACCTGCACATCCACAAATAAACAAAGTGAGGCAAAAGAGAATTCTGAGTCTGCAATACATTTATTTAGTTGATTCTAATGTGAGTAAGTCGTTGTGGAATTATCAAGTTATTGAGTATTTCTGCAGAGGTTAAATCTTGCAACATGCCGATATTAGTATGTTAACGGTTTTAGATCGTAGTGAAAGCTAGTGTAACAGACAGCATTAATTCCAGTACGCTTTCAGTAGATAGTGTTAGCTATGTACTGCTTTAATAAATCGATCAGCTATCGCCAATAATTGCTTAGAGTTAAACTTTTTTACTATTATTTTAGCCAACTTAGTGGCGCTTCATTCATCAACGCGACTTGTTCTCGGAGACTAAGAATATGTTCGTCCCAGTAGCGTCTCGAATTGAACCATGGGAAAGCGATTTGAAACGCGGGATCTTGCCATCGGCGCGCAATCCATGCGGCGTAGTAAGTGATGCGTAATCCGCGTAATGCTTCGATCAATTGTAATTCTCGAGCATCAAAATCCCGAAATTCTGTGTAGCCCTTTAATAGGTTTTCAAGTTGCGGTTCTTGCTCTGTGTGGTCTCCCGAAAGGAACATCCAGAGATCCTGGATGGCCGGTCCGGTGCGAGCATCATCAAGATCTACAATATGCAATTGTTCATTACTTACTAAAACATTACTGCAATGAAAATCGCCATGGAGCCGGATATTTTGAATATCATCTGCATATTGAAAACGTTGCTCAATCTCACTAAATAAATGATTAGTGATTCCCTCATAGACTTCTTCCATTTCGCGAGGAATGAAGTCGTTATTTAGCAAGAATTCGGCTGACCTGACTCCATAATCACTGGGTTCCAGTTGGTCACGGTATATGAAAGGTTGCTTTTCACCGGTGAGATGTATCCGTCCGATGAGTCGACCAAGTTGGCGCATCAACTTTTTGTTATCTAGGTCGGGTGCTCTACCGCCCCAGCAGCGTGAAATAGAAACCCGGAAATATCCTGATCGGTGCAATGTGGACCCGTCGACATTAATTGGCGCAACGACCGGAATATCCATTGCGGCAAGTTCCGCACTAAATTCATGTTCTTCGATGATTTGTTCATCTGACCATCGTCCAGGCCGATAAAATTTGGCAACGACTGGATCATCTGCTTCTATGCCTAGTTTGTAAACTCTGTTTTCGTAGCTATTTAAGGTCAGCAGGCGTCCATCACAATCAAATCCGAGATTCTCGAGAGTTGAAAGAATTTGCTCGGGCTGCAGATTCAGGAATGCTAGTGTTGATTCATCACACTCCTGCATGATTATTCCAGGTCAAAGGTAAGGCCTGCATTATTTCTCATTCGTTGCAATAGATGGTTTCCCATGGCTGCTGCTGGTGTCCAGATACCACCCCTAGTAGCGAGTTTATCCTTGGCAAGACAGATCGCACTTTCTGCGAGCATCTTACTTGTAGATCCATATCCGGGATCACGGTCACCTTTAATGCGCAATCGTAGAATCTGCCCATCAGTGAGTTTGGCAATCATGAGAAGGTTGAAGTAGCCATTCTCTTGTTCCTCGCTTGTTGGGCCTTCACCTGGTTTAGGTACCTTTGGCTCAATGATAATTCTGCGAATAGCTGGTATGGCTGCTGCGATGATCGATAATTTCAACCCAACTGATATTGTTATCGCGCTTAGCCAACCCTTTAGTCCCGAACCTGTAATAGTCGCTTCAGCGTACCTAAATTCTTTTCCATATTGATAATTAAGCAAGGCATTGGTTCTTCTTACTATTCGTGAATTTATTGCGGCCATGAGAAAGGGAGCTGTCCAGACATTAGCTTCTCTGTTATGTATCGCACCGTTTTGGTCTTTACTATCCGGACCTTGCCGCATGTTGACCGGGTTTAATGTATAGGGATTGGCTAAAATACCTGCTATTGAACGGTCTTCGCGTACTTCATCAATGATATTTAGTATGCTTGATACGGTGCCTCCACTGGCACCTCCTTTTATTGCCCGAACTAACATTGTTATTGATGCACAAGATTGTGCATGCTGCGCACGTGCATGCTCTGTTAGATAATAAACCCCAATGTCCGAGGGTATTGAATCGAAACCACAGCTCATAACTATGCGGGCGCCGCTTTTCTTAGCATCATCCTCATGCTTGTCAATCATGCGACGTATCCATTGGGATTCTCCCGTTAGATCGCAGTAATCGGTGCCATTTTTAATGCAGGATTCTACTAAGTCGCTTCCATACTTAGCATAAGGACCGACAGTACTAAGTATTACCTTGGTACGTGCGGTCATTAGGTCTAGAGTTGCCCGATCGTGACTGTCTGCAATAATTATCTCTGGTAATTTTTCCTGTTTCTGCTTTTCTATCAGGACTTTTTCGAGTTTTGTCCGGTTACGGCCGCCTATTGCCCATTTGATCATTGCATCTGTAGAATATTTGGTGGCTAAGTATTGGACTACTAATTGCCCTGTAAAGCCTGAAGCACCCCAGACAATAATGTCGAATTCCCTATCTTCTTTTATATCGTTTTCTAACATAGGGTTAGGGTATGGTTGGAACGCTCCAATTACAATAGATTGCTAGTGGTACATTGGATACCAGGCGTAGATAATCGTTATGTATAAAATCATACAAGGATAATTGTTCTGGATACCGAGGTAGTTATTGTTGGTGCTGGATTAGTTGGGTTGGCGACGGCCATGCATCTGCAGAAGATGGATTCGAATTTGTCGATTGTTGTCCTTGAAAAGGACAGTACCATTTGTGGCCAGCAGTCCGGACACAACTCTAATGTATTGCATGCAGGGATATATTATGAACCCGGATCCATGAAAGCTAGGTTTTGCGTTGACGGGAATAGAGAGTTAGCTGCGCTGTGTGGCGAGTTTGGATTGCCAATTGTCCGCTGTGGAAAAGTCATCGTTGCCAACACAAATCAAGAGATACAACGCTTAGAAAACTTGTTGAGTCGTGGGACATCCAATGGTGTCCCGGGCCTACGCATTCTTACAAAAACTGAATTAAAGGAAGTTGAGCCTAATGTAAGGGGAGAAAAGGCGCTTTATGCGCCGCATTCGGCAGTAGTTGATTATCGAAAAATAGCTAACGTGTATGCTGAGATCTTCGAGGGTGGGGGCGGACAATTATTGCTTAATACCGAATTCTTATCGGCCTCAGTGGCTGACGATGGTCAAAAAGTAGCTACGAGTGAAGGCTTACTTACAGCTAAATTAGTTATTAATTGCGGGGGTCTTCAATCGGATCTTATTGCAAAAAAAATGGGCAGCAAGCCAAATATACAAATTATTCCATTTCGTGGTGAGTACTATGTTTTTCGTCCTGAAAGCCGTAATTTGGTGAATGGATTGGTCTATCCGGTACCCGATCCATCTCTCCCGTTTCTTGATGTTCACTTGACACCCCAGGTTGACGGTAGTGTTGAAGCTGGACCGAATGCGGTACTTGCAACGATGCGGGAAGGTTATGCATGGAAAAATTTTTCGGCAAGAGACTTTTGGCAGACGCTTAGTTATCCAGGATTCTGGAATCTGGCAAGGAAAAATTTGCGTGCTGGTGTATCGGAGATAAATCGATCTTTAAGAAAAAGGATTTTTGTGGAGAGTTTACAGAAACTTGTGCCTGTTATAACGGCGGATGATCTCGAACGAGGTGGCGCGGGTGTTCGGGCAATGGCAGTAGACCGCAGAGGAAATTTAGTAGATGACTTTTATATCGAGGAAGAACCCGGAGCGATTCATGTTTTAAATGCACCTTCGCCTGCTGCTACATCGTCTTATATGATTGGCAAACATCTTGCCCATAAAGCTGATGCTAATATAAAGAATGCTCGGTTATGAACAATCTTGATACCACATTATCCTCGTGCCAAGGATTTGTCCGATGAGCAATAGAACAATCTTTAACCTCATCGTAAGCCTTATTGCATTGCAGGTTTCTACCTCTGTTTCAGGAACTGATGTTGCTATGGAGGAGCATGCTATTTTACTCAGTATTGAGGCTATCCATGAAGGATCAGAGTTAGTTGAAAGAGGATACCCTATATCTAGCGGGCAACCTGATCCAGTTACTCTCGTACTTTTAAAAGAAGCGGGTTATAAAGCTGTCATTGATATGAGAAGGTTATTGGAAGATCGAGGCTTTAATGAGCCGGCTCTGGTTGGCGATCTCGGTATGGATTACTACTCATTACCGGTTGATGGTGCGCGGGGCGTGACTTTTGAAAATGCTATTCGACTTGATCGAATTCTCAAGACTATTGATGGCCCTGTATTTTTGCACTGCAAGAGCGGTAATCGGGTAGGAGCATTGCTGGCATTGCGGGCAAGTATTCATGGTGCATCCGATGAGGATGCTCTTGTCATAGGAAAGAAGGGTGGGGTAACGAGTCATGAGCACACGGTGAGGCACCGCTTAGCAGAATGACTTGCTGCTTAATTAAGATCCTTAAAGGGTAACTAGACCATGTCCCTAGGTTTTCTGGCAGCACTTGCCGCGACACCCATAATTGTTGCTGGGACCCTTATCGTTGGTTTTCGTGTTGCAGCTCGCACAGCGATGCCAGTCACATATGCGGTTACCGCAATAATAGCGATAGTTATTTGGGGGATGCCCGGTATAGCGGTTGTTGCTGCATCTATACAGGGGCTTTTCATTACTTTCGACATCCTGATGATTATTTTTGGCGCTATTTTACTGTTGAATACCCTTAAGTATTCAGGGGGCTTAGCAGTTATCAGGCAGGGATTCTCCCAGATTAGTCCTGACAGACGGGTTCAGGTGATTATTATCTGTTGGCTTTTTGGCAGCTTCATTGAGGGAGCATCCGGATTTGGGACGCCCGCAGCAATTATTGCTCCTTTGATGGTTGCGCTGGGGTTCCCGGCTATTTGTGCCGTAATGTTGGGAATGATGGTCCAGAGCACACCGGTAACTTTTGGAGCCGTCGGTACACCTATTCTGGTTGGTGTAAGGGGCGGATTGGATAGCCCGGAGGTTCTTCAGCAGTTGTCTGCAAGTGGCATAGAAATGACTGAATACTTGCATGTGATAACTTCCAATGTCGTTACGTTGCACGCGATTGCCGGTACATTTATGCCACTCTTTATGTGCGTAATGATGACCCGGTTTTTTGGTAGCAAAAAATCTTGGTCAGAAGGTTTGGCTATCTTGCCATTCGCTATATTTGGCGGGTTGGCATTTACTGTTCCCTATTATTTGACTGGGGTCCTACTAGGCCCTGAGTTCCCATCGATTTTGGGCGCATTGGTTGGTATGGGCATCGTTACCTTTTCTGCAAGGAGAGGGTTTTTAATGCCCAAAGCGCATTGGGATTTCCCTGCCGTGTCTGAATGGCCTTCGAGTTGGTCGGGACGGCTTAGAATTAACCTCGACGATCACACGGATAAGATGTCGCTTGGAAGAGCGTGGTTACCGTATTTATTAGTTGCTGTTTTACTCGTGCTCACACGCTTACCGAATCTTCCGTTGGGTTCCGCATTGAAATCGGTCAATGTTGCCTGGGATACAATACTTGGTACCAGTATTTCAGCAGTAACAACCCCTTTGTATTTGCCGGCCACGATTTTAGTGGTTGTAGCGACCTTAACAATTCTGCTGCATCGGATGCCATCTGGCCAGTTTCGAAAGGCTTTCAATGAGTCGTCACGTTTGTTACTCGGTGCGGGGTTCGTACTGATATTCACTGTCCCGATGGTACGCATATATATAAATTCCGGTACCGGAAGTGATTTGGAAAGTATGCCGATCATCATGGCGCAATGGGTGTCTTTAAATGTCGGTGAGATTTGGCCGATGTTCGCACCAACGATTGGTGCTTTCGGAGCGTTCATAGCAGGTAGTAATACAGTTAGTAACCTTATGTTTGTGCTATTTCAGTTCGGTGTCGCGCAGAACCTTGGGATTTCGATGGCAATGGTGGTTGCGCTGCAAGCAGTTGGCGCGGCAGCTGGAAATATGATTGCGATTCATAATGTCGTCGCCGCATCTGCGACGGTAGGACTTCTGGGCCAAGAGGGAAGGACCTTGAGACGTACCTTGTTGCCAACTCTTTACTACCTCATATTTGTCGGAATAATAGGCTTGATAGCGGTACAATTTTTGGGGGTTCGAGATCCATTAATGTAATTAAAAAAATCGTTGTTTATAACAAAGGGCCCGTATTTTAGGCCCTTTGTTATCTTGATCGGTAACTAACTAGCTTATTCAGCGTATGTTACTTCACAGGACATAACCCACCCGTGAACATATTCCCTGATTCCTTGTAAATCAGATAATGCCTCAGTAAACCAAGGCGAGGTTCTTGCATCCATCGCCGCTCCGAGGCGTCCACCTGTAGGGGCTTGTAGCGAGACCATTACCATTCCG
Organism: uncultured Woeseia sp.; assembly: GCA_913031125.1. Lineage (GTDB taxonomy): Bacteria > Pseudomonadota > Gammaproteobacteria > Steroidobacterales > Woeseiaceae > SZUA-117. The sequence continues at coordinate 92,343 of CAJWFK010000007.1, forward strand.
GCCCACTTTCCGGTGTCAGCTATAAAGGCATTAAGCACAGTGTCTTCGAGGCCATTTTCATTCATTGAGGATTTTAAGTCATTAAGAGCGTTTAGATATCCGCCTATATCGGAAGTTTTCACTAAAATATTCCATGCTGAAAATGAACCTCCATTATTACTTGCAACGCCTTCAGTCCTGACAACACGCCAAATATCTCTGGTTTTAATAGTGCGCTTGACTGTGATTTTCGCTACTTCAGCCATAATTGCGTCGCTTTGTGGGTCAGCCGCTGCTAATTTTTGCTGAGAATCAGCCATAAACCATACATATAAATCGCCTTCCTCTTCTGCTCCAGCGATTGGTCGGCAAATACCAGCGGTAGAAGCATTAGTAGCATTCGCAATAGCTTTGCTGCTGCCTTTTAGCCAAGCGACGTAGCCTGCGGTATCTTGGGTATTGACGGTTACCAGATTCATTGCTGGCTCTGCCGAAACCGCGAATGCGGTGAAAACACAAGAAAGCAGAAAAGATTTGATCACAGTTTTGTTATACATTTGGTAGCTCCTTACTTTTAGGTGGTTGACGCTTCCCAAAACCGGTCCTGGAAGATTTAAATTACAAATAATCGATGGAGGAGGGGGTTGTTAGCGCCATACAGAATTTTGGTTGGGCTGAAAATTTTATTAAACCCTGTGCTGTACGACTAATTTATTCTTATCCGTTTGTAGTGAAAGATATTGTTTCACCAACAAGAGTAACCAAATATGTTCCATATGTTGAGCTGTTTCAACCTCAAGTCAGGTGTAACGATAAATGATTTTCAAAAGGCGCTAGCTATATTGGATGCGCACTTAAAGGATATCAATATGCTTTACTCAACCGGCAATATTGGCCGCCGGAAACGTTATCGCATCATGGACACGGATGATGAGCGTAGCCACGAATACTTTTTTGTTATGACATTCTCGGATCTTTCGCAGTGTGACCGTTCCATTGAGTATGTTTACAGTGAAGAGGAGCCGGGTTACTCCATTCATCGTGCTGTCTGGACGAAAGTTGATAATCCGATTTTTATTTGCTGGGAAGATATTTAGTTATGAGTAGCTCAAGAAAACCGATAGGCGTGCACCTTGTTGGTAGTATTCCGGTATCAACAGCAGAAGACGCATTTCGATTAGCAGCCACTCATTTGTCTGGGTACCTTAAACGTATGCCGGACGGAGAAGTCGGAGAACGTGATACATGGATTCGGTGGCAATATGCAAAAATCGCTAGTAGCCCACAACTGACCCCCTCAGAAAAGAAAAATATTTACGTACCAGTTGCACCGTTTGAGATTGGAAGTAATGTCAAATCGGCGGAACAAATTATTTTCCCTAGTCTTGGTTATGCTGATGCGGCGATTGACTCATTCGGGATTTTTGAAGCACTGGTGGAAGAAGGCGTTATTCCAGGATATGTCCGTTTTCAAGTTGGGTTACCTACACCCCTTTCGGTGGCTTTGTTGTACGTCGCACCGGGTTCTCGGACAATGTTTGAGAAAGCATACGAGAATGCGTTGCAGGATGAATTAAAAAAAATGTTGGACGTTATCCCTGTTAAAAAGCTGGCTATTCAGTACGAAACGGTCAGTGAATTCGCACTATTGGAAGGATTATTGGAAAACCATTTAGAGGGGGATATAACAGAAAATATAACGGATCGGGTGGCACGACTTGTAGATATAGTGCCTAAATTAGCAGATGTGGGTCTTCATCTTTGCTATGGAGATTCACCTAAAGACGGAAAGGGCAAGCACTTCTGTGAGCCGGAGGATACTGGTTATTTGGCAAATGTTGCGGGCAGGATTGTGCAAAAGGCGAATAGAAAAATTAATTGGATACATCTGCCGGTGCCAAAAGAACGTCATGATGATGCTTATTTTTTGCCGTTAGCAGACTTTGATCTTCCGGATTCGACGGACTTAATGCTTGGCCTAGTTCATCAAACCGGTGGCACGGATGGAACAAAGAGACGCATAGCAGCAGCTTCACGTGTTCTTAATCGGTATGGTGTGGCGACCGAATGTGGCTTAGGTCGACGCGACCCCGATTCAATTGCGGATCTTTTGGAGCAGCACACTTTAGTTTGCGAGCCACACAAATAAATGAACGACTTTCGCTATGCTTGGTTTTCAGCGATGCCCGATATTAGAGTGCAAAATCTAAAGTTATTGTATTCTGAAACTCTGGAATTATAAGCGGGAGGTAATTTAAGAATGGCTATCTCCACTTTTGATTTGTTTAAAGTTGGTATCGGGCCTTCTAGTTCTCACACAGTGGGACCTATGAAAGCTGCCCGTCTTTTTGCGCTCAATCTAATTGAATTAGGGTTAATATCCAAGGTAGCCCGGGTGCAAATTGACCTGTATGGGTCACTCGGACTTACAGGTATAGCTCACGGTAGTCCTAAAGCGATTTTGTTAGGTTTGGAAGGTGAGACACCGAAGGAAGTTGATGTGCAGGCGATTCCTGGTCGCCTGGGCCATATCCGGAAAAATAGCACCCTGAATCTGGCAGGCCAGAACAATATTGAGTTCAATGAAAGCTGTGATCTGAAGTTACACCGGAGGAAAAGTCTTTCTTTACACTCCAATGGTATGACGTTCGCTGCTTTTGATTCAGAAGGCCAAATACTGTCAGAAAAGAACTATTTCTCAGTCGGCGGAGGGTTCGTGGTTGATGAATCTGCTACCGAGGATAATTTGGTCATAGAGGAACAATCAGAGTTACCTTATCCATTTAAAACAGGCGAGGAGCTATTGGCCCTTTGTGAGCAACACTCTATGCCCATGAGTGAGCTGATGTTAGCAAATGAGATTACCTGGCGAGCAGAGAAAGAAGTGCACGAGGAGTTACTTGAACTTTGGCATGTAATGCAAGCCTGCGTGCGACGCGGTTGTGAGCAGGAAGGCCAGCTTCCCGGGGGGTTGAAGGTACAGCGTCGTGCTGCGGCATTACATAAACAGCTTCTTGCGGATCCGCAGGAGAAAACACAAGATCCGATGGTTATATTGGATTGGGTTACCCTCTATGCATTAGCCGTGAATGAGGAAAATGCTGCGGGTGGCCGAATTGTCACTGCTCCCACTAACGGCGCCGCAGGTATCATCCCAGCCGTCCTGCATTACTACTCAGAGTTTTGTCCGGATGCTGATGAGAAAGGTGTCGTAGATTTTCTACTCACTGCTGCGGCGATAGGTATTCTCTACAAGGAGAATGCATCCATCAGTGGTGCAGAGGTGGGTTGTCAGGGAGAGGTGGGCTCTGCCTGCTCAATGGCCGCAGGTGCATTGACTGCTGTTTTGGGTGGTACGCCTAAACAGGTCGAGAACGCTGCAGAAATAGGTATGGAGCACAATCTGGGTTTGACCTGCGATCCCATTGGTGGGCTGGTCCAGATTCCTTGTATCGAACGTAATGCTATGGCTTCGGTAAAGGCTATAAATGCTGCGCGAATGGCGATGCGAGGTGACGGCACTCATTTCGTATCATTAGACAAGGTCATTCGCACCATGCGCGATACTGGTAGAGATATGAAGGACAGATATAAGGAAACTGCCAGGGGTGGATTGGCACTTAATGTTTTGGAAGTGCCGGTTAATATTACTGAATGTTGACCCTCGGTCGACGGTCTCGCACCCGGCGAGTCTGCCGCAGAGCCGTGCCTACGGTGCACGTGTCAACTGTACTCATAACCTACTCGCTTTTATATCTATTCAATTAGTCTACAAACCCTACGTGTTCTCCCCACTCCAGATAGGACATCAAGGGCTCGTCTTCATCTTCGCCTGCTGCTTCCGCCTCCGGCGAGCACCCGGTGCCTTCAACGATTCGATTCATAAAGTTGAACAGCGCACAAACGGTAACGGCATCGTACAGGGCTCGTTCGCTCCACCCCGCATCGTAGACCGCCTTGGCATCGCTCGCAGTTACCTTGCTAGGCTCGTTCGTCAACTTGGCCGCATATGCGAGCAGTGGTTTCAGTTTTTCGTCAACATTGGCTGTTGGAAGGTCTTTTTGCATGTCGTCAAACACAGTACTGTCAATGCCGAATGAGCTTGCAATCATGGAATGCGCGCCGTAACAGTAATCACAAGCATTTTTTCCGGACACATGTGCCGCAATCATCTCTCGCTCACCTGGGGAAAGGGGAGATTCGCCGCGTAACACAATATCGTGCAGTTCAAGCAACGCCCTCGAACCACGAGGAAACTTTAAAAATACATCCGACAAATCCGGTGGATTTGGCAAAGAGGGGAACTTTGTTTTCATAATTACTTCAATTTTGTTGAAAATTACTATTCGAATGACATCGCTGGACTGCTTTTTCTTCCGGCTGTACTCGAAGTTATTATCGGAGAAGTGTCTGGTTTACGCAATGTAAGCGGGTAGGGCTTTTGGGATAACTGGTATAAAGACTTAGAGTGATTTTATTTTTTCTCTGACTTAACCTATATTTTGGAGTTCAAACCAAGAGGAATCACAATAATGTGCCTTTGTTCTTATCGCTCGCTTTTCCTGCTGACTGCGTTTGCTGTTCTCACTTCAAGCCTAGTCTCAGCCCAGTCAGCTCCGCCTGACTCGGCACCCGCCGACTGGGGTCCGGTATCGATAAACTTGGAAGAGTATGAATATCCCTACCCAGTTGAGTACATGAATTTCAGCGTCTATGGTGAAGACGTGCGTGTAGCCTACATGGACGTCGCACCAACCGGCCCAGCAAATGGCCGCACTGTTATTTTCCATCATGGCGGTTACTATTACAGCTGGTACTGGAAGGACCAGATAAGAGCACTGAGTGAAGCGGGTTACCGGGTCATCGCCAAGGACCGTCTTGGATGGGGCAAGTCCTCCAAACCGGATATCCCCTATAGCATTAACCTGTGGGCGTCTAATACTGCTAGGTTGATGGATTACCTTGGTATTGAACAGGCTGGCCTAGTAGGTCATTCGATCGGGGGTCAGATGGTCACCCGCTTTGCCTTTCTCTATCCTGAAAGGATTACTCACCTGGTTACCGTAAACCAGATTGGCCTGACAGATCGTCGCGGAGGCCGTGGCTTTCAACCGCTAACCGGTGAAGTTGATGGTAATCCGGATATGGACGCTGTCTATGCCTCTTTACTGAGGTGGGCGGAAAGAAACTACGTGAAATGGAATTCGGATTATCTTGAACACATGCGTATTCGCTACGGCCAGCGACTGAGTGGTGACTGGCCACGTATGACATACATTAGCAGGCTAACCGGACACATGCGGAACATGGATACCATAGTCAATGACTGGCAGCATATCAAAACTCCAACCCTAATCCTGGGTGGCCAAGAGGACTATCCGACCTACGCGGAGGAATCTCGACATGCTGCGAGCATTTTTCCAAAAGGCGAGGTGTTTTTGATTCCGAATATCGGTCACAACCCTCACGAAGAAGCGCCCGATATATTCAATGCGGAATTGATCAGGTTCCTTGGGTCTTAAGTGTCGGTGATACTCTAGGCAAAAAAAGTGGCCCTCCAAAGGTATCTCGTCCTCTGTTTGGCCTTTGTACTTCTGGGAAGTATGAAGGTGGGTATCTCCCAGATCACGACTGCCGACGAAAACAAGCTAGCTTCCTCCGAAACGGTGGAAGAAATCATTGTATACGGCGATAAATCGCTAATTCAGTTGCGTCATGAGCTGTATGAAGCAGAAGAAGAATTCTTTAAATTATTCAATGAAGTAAACAGCA
>CAJWFK010000008.1 GCA_913031125.1 uncultured Woeseia sp.
TCATGTCTCCTGTTGCAAAGTTTGCAAATCTTAAAATTCCATAAATTAAAGTTACGAAAATAGCTCCTATAGCTAACTGTGAACCGTAGGATAAAGCAGGAACAATTATATAATTTAATAATAATATTATAGCGTTTACAAAATCCACATTATGCTCCTAAAAATGATCTTCTGACTTCAGGATCATTAAGTAATTCTTCACCAGATCCCTGAAATTTATTTTCACCTGTTACCAAAACATAACCTCGATCAGAGATACTTAGCGCTTGTTTTGCATTTTGCTCTACCATTATTATGGCAACATTAGTCTTTTTAACTTTTAGTATATGGTTAAATAGTTCATCCATTACTATTGGGGAAACACCTGCTGTTGGTTCATCAAGCATTAGCACTGATGGTTTTGTCATTAAAGCTCTTCCTAGTGCAACTTGTTGTCTTTGTCCGCCAGATAGTTCGCCAACAAATTGAGATTTTTTTTCATTTAAAATTGGAAACAATTCGTAAATTTCATTTATTATTTTATTTAAATCTTCATTTCTTAAAAATGCTCCCATTTCTAAGTTTTCCCTTACTGTTAAACCTGTAAAAACATTTCTGGTTTGTGGAACAAAAGAAATTCCCTTTTTAACTCTATCTTGAGGAGTTAACTTCGATATATCTTTTCCATCAATTGCAACTGTTCCTGATTTAAGTTCGAGCAAACCAAGCATTGCTTTCATGGCTGTAGACTTTCCAGCTCCATTGGGTCCTAAAATCGCAACAATCTCACCTTGATTAACATTGATAGTACATGAATTTATTATGTCTGGGCCTCCATATCCGCCTGTCATTCCTTTTCCTTCAAAAAAAGCCATTAATTATCATCTCCTTTAACTTTTGATCCACGTCCTAAATAACTTTCAATAACTTTTTCGTTACTTTTGACTTGGTCAGATGTTCCTTCAAATAAAACTGAACCTTCTGCCATTACAATAACTGGATCACACAAACGACTAATAAAATCCATATGGCGATAAACACCACGAGCACTATAATTGCTATATAAATCAGTTTCATACAATTATTTAGCTTGCGCTTATTAGTGGTTGCTCGTTTTAGCTTGCATCAGCGGGCACATAACTCGTAATGCCTACAAATGAATCCACGAGTTTTTGGCATCGAGTCTAAATTTTGAAGACCTTTTTGTTGCATGTGTTGCTCAAATTGCTGGATTTTCCCGTTATAGTCTTCCAGCAATTCTTCCTTTATTTCTTGATCTATGAAGGCATGCTGTAGCGAAGTTCGGCTAAGCATCTTTATTTCGTCCCATGAGAGATTAAATTCCGTTGTGCCAACGAAAAATTCATCTGTCATTGTTGAGTCCCACATTCCTCGGTCATCACTCGATAGTGCAACAGGAATGCCAGTTCGCAGGTATTCCGGAAACGGATGTTCCTTGTAGTCGCTCACATAGTTCAATAGCAAATTACTGATTAGGTTTATTTCGACCATATAGGGGCCATAACGCATCAGGAGCATGGTATCCGGATCGGTAATTAGGTTAATGCCGTGGCCTATTCGGTTAGCACCAAAATGCAGCGTGTCTCTGATATGAAAGTTTGGTTCGTCTACTTCTCCTGCATGGATGGAGAGTTTCACACCGCTGTACTGGTGTCTTAATTCTCGGAGAGTATTTAAAAATCGTAGCGGATAGCCTTTATCATTGTCCTCTCTACCAACCATATTTACTGCAACGAAGAGATCCGAGTTATCGTTTACCAGTTTATAGGCAGTTCGTAACCTGTCTTCGGCATTTGGCAAAAAGCGCAGGATCGAAATCTGGAATTTTACTAGTAATCCTGTATTTACAACATCTTCCTTGTTAAGGCGTGCACGCAAGATTTGGAAGGCTTCCGGAGCGTGAATTGGTTCGCCATTAAAATCGCTGTAAGGTCCTTCGCTAACCTGATATTCAACGTATGCCATTCCCTCTTCGGCATAAGCTTTAATATTAGTAGCAGCTATTTCGGCTTGCAGCCACGGATTTTGAACTAGCGCATTTAGCCGGTTCCAATGAGTCTGGAAAAATTCGTCTCGTCCTTCATGCGGCTTGTCAAGGCGTATGCTATTCATCCACGCCGTTTTTTCAATTTGATTGAGTTCTTCGAGCCGTTTGTATTCAGTTTTTTCACAATCGTCCAATTTTGCATAGTCATGTGCAGTGATGTTGCGGAACATTAGGTAGTAAGGCGCCCGACTAAATTGATCGCCACCGTATTCACGACAATTTTCGATCCGAACCTTGGTGTAGTATTCGTAGCCTCGGCTTTTTTGTTTGAGCGCTAGGTCATACCACCATTCTGAAAAAACAGCGCCCGTAAGATGGTTGTGCAGGTCGCCACCTTTTGGCATGTAGTACAGGACCCGATACAAATCCTCGGAGTTACCGTTGGTTTTTATGTCATCAAACCAGTCAGCATTGGCAATCTGCGTGACAAAAAATATAAGGAAGAATCTACGGATGTTTATCATTTAGCGTACCTAATTAGGCAATTTTTGTATGTTGGTGAACCGGATCCTCATTGCTTGTATTTATTATTTCTTGAACTATGGATCAGAGTTTGATCCTCATTTGAGGATTTGACGCAAAGATTAATACGTTTTGTGTTAATTATCCCGCATTAAAGAAATATATACTTTAGAGTGAAGATTAAACCTATTATATAAGTCGCGATAGAGCAATCCATGGTTCGTCCACTTAACACTTTGATCAATATATAGCTTATAAAGCCTAATCCAATGCCCTCGGCTATTGAGAAAGTAAGCGGCATTGCAATCGCAGTAACGATAGCCGGTGCACTTTCCGTGAAGTCATTGTGGTCGATGTCAGCAAGGCTACGGGCCATCAGACAAGCAACAAAGAGTAGGGCGGCTGCCGTCGCATAGGCAGGTACACTTTGTGCCAGCGGGGCGAAGAAAAGACAGGCGAGAAATAACAGGCCACAGACAACAGCAGTCAACCCTGTGCGACCGCCCGCTGCTACTCCGGCAGCACTTTCAATGTAACTGGTGGTAGAAGAGGTGCCCGCGATGGCGCCAATGACGGTGGCACTTGAATCTGACATTAAGGCTTGTTGCAGTCTTGGCAACCTTCCATCTTCATCAAGCAAGTTGGTACGTGTTAATACACCAATAAGTGTTCCAGCGGTGTCAAAAACATCGATTATGAGCATGGAAAGTATGACTGTGACCATAGACCATTGGAAGGCAGCTATGATATCGAGCTGCAACAAGACGGGCGCCGGCGAAGGTGGCATTGCAACGATGCCATCAAAATCAATTCTGCCAAATATTGCGGCGATCAGTGTTGTGAGCAATATGCCGATGATGACAGCACCTATGATGCGGCGTGCTGACAGGGCCACAATGACAACAAAGCCAGTAATGAACAGGATTGCTTCAAAACTTACAATATCACCGAGGGTGATGAAAGTAGCTTCATGGGCCACGACGATGCCAGCATTTTTGAGTGCGATAAAGCCAAGGAATAGTCCGATCCCAGCGGCTATGCCTAGTTTAAGATTTTGAGGAATTGCGTTAACAAGCCACGCACGAACAGGGGACACACTTAGGATTACGAAAATTATGCCTGAAATAAAAACCGCACCAAGCGCCGTTTGCCAGGAATGTTCCATTCCGAGAACTACACCAAATGTAAAGAAAGCGTTTTGGGCCATACCGGGGGCTTGTGCGATGGGGTAGTTGCCATAAAGACCCATCACAATGGAGCCAAATGCCGCGGTTACACAGGTTGCGACGAATACAGCGCCGAAATCCATTCCCGCGCTAGATAGTACTGTTGGATTGACGATTGTTATGTAGGCCATGGCGAGGAATGTTGTCAGGCCGGCCATTGATTCAATGCGGATATTTGTAGCGTGCTCGCGGAGTTTAAAGAATGTTTCTAATGACTTCATTGTGCTTCAACACTAGGAATAAGGTCTTTGTATTTATCCCAGTCGTTCAATAGTGCTTGCACGATAACGTTACCCACAGAGAAAGCAGCTTCTAGAGCTGGTCTGAGATTATCTGGATATGGGGTAGTGAGGCTCCAATGAGGATCTTTCCCGGGAGGCGGCATTGTGTAATTGCTGGCGGTACGCAAGATAAGTACCCGGTCCGCATCTACTATGTCTGATCGAGCAAGACGTCTAATAGCAGTCATCGTGCCACTGTCTTCCATATTTGACGTCATAAAGTTGGCATTGTGACCGGCGTATGCGCGTATCCAGTCGTTAGCCCACAGGTTTAAAATTCTGCCATGCCAGTAGGTACTGGAGCTTAGGGTATCTCCCACCGTTACAAAGGGGGGGCGTTGCGCGTTCTTATAACCGTTAAAGAGATGCCGATAGTCAGCAATACCATCTGTATCTCCAAGATCAACATCTTGAGTTAATGTATAGGCCCAGTCGACCAGTGTTTCATTGAGCTCAAAAACAATTGTGTCAAGTGTCCACACGGTATAGATATCTTCCGGTTTGTCGGCTGGTTCCGCACTACCTAGCGGTACCATTCCATAAGGCCAATGCTCGGGCATCTCTCTCGCGTCAATTTCATAGGCAAGGTCGCCGTCGACAACGAATTTTGCCCATGCAGCTGAACCGAGTGATATATCGGCGGGATCACCACCTGCTACTCCAGCAATAAGCCAGTATGCTTTAGTTAGGTCGAAACGTGGGTCTGCGCCCAGTGCCATGACCGATGCCGTTGCATTAGATATGCCACCTCCGAGAAGTATAGCCATCACACCATCTTCATTCATATAGAGATCTCTTTCACCTAAGGCGAATGGCAACTTAGTGTTGAGGTTTAGCCGTTCCACCCAGAACTGCAGTTCTCCTGGTTCATCATCGGTTGCTTCTCCAATCTCAAACATTGCAGCTATGATCACTTTTACGGGAATCCTCTTTTCCGCTGCATGCGCAAATTGGCAAGTCGTGATAGTAAAGCAAAGGCTGATTAGCCACGCTAAATTCAGGTTTCTATTTACAGTTTTGAAACTGCTGAGCCACATAAGGATCCCCATAGTTTTTATTGCGCAATGCAAGTCGATAATAGCGTACTAATTGTTTGCGGACATGTTGATAGGCAAACTGCACAGCTATTCGCCGATCTATGCTGAAATTCTACTATGTGTAAAGTAAGGTTAATTAGGTGTCTCTTCTTAGGGTGAGCACGTAATGGGAAGGATTGGACTTAATTAGATTGGATGAAATGACTATGTTTACGATTTTAAGCAGATTGACGGCAATAATAATATTTGGCTTCTTAGCAAGCTGTTCGTCTAGCCAAGAGGCATCTGAGTTAGAGGTTGGAGAAGATGTTGTTGCTAAATCTCTAGGCTTTACAGCTGGCACAGCTAACCCAGGGTTATATATCGTAGGTCTATCGCACCTTAATATTATTGTTAGCGACGTCGATTATGCGACGGAGTTTTATGGACGCACCCTGGGCTTTGTGCAAGCACATAATGTTCGTGGACCCATGGACTACAAAGGTTATACAGGTGCTAGTTTTGCCCGTGACGCTGGTTTCTTGGATGGCAATGTAAAGGTTGATATTCGCTTTCTGAAACATCCCACTGTTGGAATGCACATTGAATTAATGAAATATCATCAGCCCATTGGGTCCCAAGAGGTTATATACCGAAACACCAATGATCTCGGAGGGATTCGACATGTGGCTCTTGAAGTTTCAGATGCTGAGAAAGCGTTCGATTACCTTAAGGAACAGCCTGACGTCAAAATGATCAATGAATCATCAGATTACGGGCCGCCGGAGGCCCTGGGCAGCGGCCGCATAAAATTTTTCTATTGGCTGGATCCTTGGGGGGTACAGTGGGAAATGGAAGAGGGCCGTCCTATTGGAGACATACGTGGCATCAGTGGTTAGCTCAGAAGGATTTCCACCAGCCGGCTTTTGAAAGCCTCCAGATTTCTCCAGGCGATAGCACAATTGACTGGGCGACCGTTTTCTTTGTCGATCACCGTATATCCATTATCGGTAACGCGCAATGGCAATTTTTGCATGTGACAAAGGTCTTCTTCTGCTGCCAAATAAACGGCGACGGTATCGAAAAGCGTTGTGCTATAACTGGCTGTATCAGTAGCCGGATCAATATATGGGGCTCCCGGTAGCCAAACTATGTAGTTCTCGATCAGTGCTTTAAGCCAAGGGTCCTGACTTTTATAAATATGCTGGTACCGTTCTCCGTCAAGCTTAATAATTCCACAGGTATCTAATGGTGTTAGCGTAATATCCCACGGAGCAGCAAACACGGTCTGTAAAGCTTTGGGTGCAGCTCGGACATTCCATTCAGCGACTGGTTTATCTTCGCCGTTGTAGCCCTTGTATACAGAGCCGTGCATTCCTACGAAGCGAGCATTTTCGGTGATTGCTGGTTCTAGCTCTATGGCACGGGCAATAGTTGGTGCTGGCCCAATGGACAATAAAGTTACGGGTTTGGGTGAACGCATAATGGTCTCAATGATGGCACTGACTCCATTAGCATGGATTATTCCTGGATAGTCTGTGATCTGATAGTCGCTAATCCAGTTACTTTGCTGCCCAATTTTGTCTTTTTTATCGAGACCAAGACCGATCGGAATATCAGTGCGGCCGGTTAATTGCAGCAACTTACCAAGCAAACGGCAACGATAAATTGCATTACCATAGTCGCTGACAACCAACTTTACGTCGAGTTCAGGCATGCGCAACAGCATCATTAATGCCCAAGTATCGTCGATGTCATCGCCAATATCGGTGGCAAGAATAATCGGTTCACGACCTGCAATAATCGCCGAATAACTGGTGCCCGTTGCGCTAACAGCTGCTACTGTATTTAGAAAATTGCGTCTTGTGATGCCTTTCATGTCAATCCTCAAGGGATGCGTAACAATCGGGTGTAAAACGAGGACGGCAGATGCAAAGGAAGATAAGGTCCTCATTTCCACTATTAGTGATTCGTTGGGATGTGCCTGCGGTTATCTGTATGATATCGCCGGGCTGGACTGGTTGAGCCTTTCTATTACCGATTTCGATTAGGCCAGTACCGCGCAGAATGGTGTACCACTCGTCAACGGACAGTTTGTGTAACTGAGTTGTCACAGAGGGTTCAACCCGACTCTGGGCTAACGAGAAATCACTTATCGTCTTTGTGTTAACAAATTCGCGTATGAAACAACGTTCCTCGGTCCAGAATTCTTCGTAGTTACTAGCTTTCTTTATATGGTCCTTCATTGTCAATTAGGTTCGTCTCCGGGTCACAGCAATAATATTCTAGAACGGAAGTCTCTCGGTAGGTGTTAATATCTAATACTATGGCAACACATCATATAAATGCGAACCAAGGCGATTTCGCTAGTACGGTACTTATGCCCGGAGATCCGTTAAGGGCGGAGTACATTGCAAACAATCATCTTAATGGAGCTCGTCGGGTTACTGACGTGCGCAACATGTGGGGTTATACCGGCGAGTATAAGGGCATACCTGTTTCGGTGATGGCTCATGGCATGGGCATCCCATCCGTATCGATTTATGTGAACGAACTCATTACAACATATGACGTCACGCGTATCATTCGTGTGGGAAGCTGTGGTACTACCCATCCCCATGTAAAAATTCGTGATGTGATTATTGCTCAGGGAGCGTCTACTGATTCTGGCGTCAACCGTATGCGCTTTGGTGGTTACGATCTTGCCGCGCTTGCGACCTTTTCTTTGGTGAAAAACGCTGTAGATGCGGCAGAGAAACTTGGTATCACTTATCACGTTGGTAATATATTTTCGGCCGACCTTTTTTATACACCGGATACCGATATGTTCGAAACGATGGCTAAATACAACGTACTTGGTGTTGAAATGGAGGCAGCTGGTATTTTCCCGATTGCAGCAGAACACGATGCTGAATCACTGGCTATTTGCACAGTTAGTGACAATATTCGAACGGGGGAAGCGCTTACATCTGATGAGCGGGCCACGACCTTTGATGAAATGATAACCGTTGCACTAGAGACAGTAAGGTTGGCGGAGTTGTGAGCCCCACGGCAGTATTGAAAAATATTGATTTTCCGGATCTAAATCAGGTTCCTCTCGTCGACGAAGTAGGAGTACATGAACGAGCTGCGCGGTTCCAGGCGCGGAGTATCAAAAAAAGCTCAAAAATTGAAGCACTGCGTAGTGTGTTGTCAATGATCGATTTGACGACACTAGAGGGTCAGGATACTCCTGGCAAAGTGCGGCAGCTTTGTCAAAAAGCACTGCATTTGCATAATGCTCTTCCTGATCTGCCAAATGTAGCTGCAGTTTGTGTTTACCCCACTATGGTAGGCGTTGCGAGAGAAGTACTCGGTGATAGTCCAATTAAAGTTGCGTCAGTAGCTACAGCTTTTCCTAGCGGAATGACGCCACGTCAGGTCAAACTTGAGGAAACTCGGATCGCCGTCGCCGAGGGTGCCGATGAGATCGATATGGTGATTTCACGTGGCGCCTTCCTCCAGGGAGATCACCACTTCGTCTTTGACGAGATTGCTGAGATTAAGACTGCTTGTGGTAAAGCGCATCTCAAGGTGATATTGGAAACTGGAGAGCTGGGTACGCTGGACCAAGTACGCCGTGCCAGTATGCTGGCAATGCATGCTGGTGCCGATTTTATTAAGACCTCAACAGGGAAGATTAAGCCTGCTGCTACCTTGCCGGTTACACTCGTCATGTTGCATGCGATCAGGGACTATTATTATCAAGTTGATCGTATGGTAGGGATGAAGCCCGCGGGAGGCATTTCAAATTCAAAGCTTGCTATTCACTATCTTATTATGTTGCAAGAAACCCTTGGTACATCTTGGATGACTTCTGAATGGTTTCGTTTTGGAGCTAGTTCGTTAGCAAACGACGTCTTAATGCAACTGCAGAAACAAGCTAGCGGCGTCTATCAGTCAGCAGATTATTTTTCGAGGGACTAAGAATAAACAAATGACCAGCGAATCGTCCAAGTTGGCTTTCAATGATGGTTGGCAATATTCGCCGGCGCCAGAGAGTACTGATCACATCGTTATTGATGAGCAGTATGGATTATTTATCGACAATGAATTTGTCGAGCCAGCAGAAGGCCAATATTTCGACACAATAAATCCTGCAACGGAGGAATTCCTTGCAAGCGTTGCATTAGCAACTGATGCTGATGTGAGTCGTGCTGTTAAAGCTGCACGTAAGGCAAAGAATGGCGCTTGGTCGAAGATGAAGCCGGCAGATAGGGGCAAGTATATATATCGTATTGCGCGCATTTTACAGGAGAGAGCTCGGGAATTTTCGGTTATAGAGTCCCTGGATGGTGGCAAACCAATACGTGAATCTCGAGACATTGATATTCCTTTGTCGGCCGCTCACTTTTTCTATTATGCAGGTTGGGCAGATAAACTTGACTATGCGTTTCCGGGCAGAACATCTAAACCACTTGGCGTAGTAGGACAGGTAATACCTTGGAATTTCCCCTTATTGATGGCTGCATGGAAGATTGCACCTGCACTAGCTTGTGGAAATACCGTTGTTTTAAAACCAGCCGAAACTACGCCGCTGACTGCGATGAAGCTTGCTGAAGTTATACGCGATGCTGAACTTCCTCCCGGAGTTGTTAACTTCGTAACCGGTGCAGGTGATACTGGTGCATCGATTGTTAATCATCCGGACGTCGACAAGATAGCTTTCACTGGCTCAACCGAAGTTGGCAGAATCATCCAGCAGTCAATTGCTGGAACTGGCAAGAGATATACCCTTGAACTCGGAGGTAAGGCAGCCAATATCATTTTCGCGGATGCCGCGATCGATCAAGCGGTAGAAGGAATTGTTAATGGTATTTTCTTTAATCAAGGACATGTCTGTTGTGCTGGTTCACGATTACTGGTGCAGGAATCGGTTGCTGATGAAGTGGTCTCAAAGCTAAAGGATAGGATGGAAACGCTTATAGTCGGTGATCCGCTTGATAAGAATACTGACATCGGTGCAATCAATTCAGCTAGCCAGCTTCAGACAATCCAGTCATATCTTAAAATAGGTGAAGAAGAAGGTGCGGAAATGCATCAAAGCTCTTGCGTGCTTCCAGAGAGAGGTTACTGGTGCCGGCCGACAATATTTACAGGAGTATCCCAGTCGAATCGTGTCGTACAGGAGGAAATTTTCGGACCAGTTCTCGCTATCCAAACATTTCGTACGCCAGAAGAAGGGTTAGAAAAGGCTAACAATACTCCATATGGTTTGTCTGGCGGAGTCTGGACTGACAAAGGTTCGAAGATATTCCAGATAACCAAAAAAGTTCGTGCCGGAGTGATATGGGCGAATACATTTAATAAATTTGATCCGACATCACCTTTTGGCGGATACAAAGAAAGTGGTATTGGAAGTGAAGGTGGCCTGCATGGCCTGAATGCTTATGTGGAATTGGTTAAATGACCATGGTTGGGCCGCATTCAAGAGTACCTGTCGCAAAGACATACAAGATCTACATTGATGGAAAATTTCCGCGCACGGAATCGGGCAGATACTTTCCCCTTAAAGATGTGGATGATCAAGTTGTCGCTAATCTTTGCCGCAGTAGCAGAAAGGACTTTCGTAATGCCGTTGTTTCTGCGCGCAAAGCATTTCCGAATTGGTCGTCAGCTAGTGCTTACCTCCGAGGCCAGATTTTGTACAGGATTGCGGAAATGCTTGAGGGAAGAAGAGACCAATTTATCTCGGAGCTTGTGCTGCAAGGCTTGTCCAAGCGTCGTGCCAGAAAGGAAGTTGAGGCGTCTATAGACCGCCTTATCTATTTTGCTGGTTGGTCGGATAAATATCAGCAGGTTTTTAGTGCTGTGAATCCCGTAAATTCCTCACATTTTAATTTTTCTGTATTGGAACCGACAGGTGTGGTGTCTATTCTTGCTCCGACAGGGAGTGGTCTCTTAGGGCTTATTTCTAATATAGCCCCAGTCATAGTAGGCGGTAACACCTCGGTGATTTTAGCGTCAGAGTCGATGCCCCTTTGTTCGGTGTCCTTCGCAGAAGTACTTCATGCCTCTGATGTGCCAGCCGGTGTTGTTAATATCCTTACCGGGTTTAGGGAAGAATTAACAGAACAGTTTGCGACGCATATGGATGTTAACGCCATCATTTTTTCGGATGATGACGGTGGTGTTGCAAAAACCATTGAAAGTCTTGCAGCAAATAATATTAAGCGTGTCATTCCGCGTAACGCCATTGATTGGTCAAGTGAGAAAAATCAAAATCCCTATCTAATCCGGGACACTCAGGAAACGAAAACCACCTGGCATCCTATCGGTAACTAAATGAAATTGTCTGGAATCAGAATCGCTACATTTGCGGCGGCTAGCATCGTTTTGTTAGCGTCATGTAGCGAGAGTACTCAGGTGATTCAGAGCGATGACCAGCGGGATCCCTCCGTTGCTCGGTTGTGGAATGAAGTGCTCCTAGATGCCATTCGTAATGACTTCGCGCGGCCGACTGTGCACGCGCGTAATATTTTTCACATATCGGCAGCCTTGTATGATGCCTGGGCTTTTTTCGATGCAAATTCCGGAACTTTCCTTCTCGATAAAACAGTTAGCAACTATAGTTGCCCACTAGACTATGTTGCTTATAACCGTGATTTGCTTTCGGCGCAGGAAGAAGCGATGAGTTTTGCAGCCTATAGACTTATCCTACATCGATTTCTGGAGGCTCCCGGCTTTGCTGCTGTTCAGGACAACGCCGATTCTCTAATGGAATCACTTGGCTATGATACTTCTGACACATCAAAAAATACTCGTTCGGGCTCTGCAGCGGCAATAGGGAATGTCATAGCATCTTGTTATATCGAATTTGGGTTACAAGATGGATCTAATGAAGCCGATAATTATGCAAACCGATTTTATATACCAGTCAATCCGCCAGTTGAACCGGAAAACACAGGTAACCCGAATATTATTGATCTGGATCGATGGCAACAGATTGCGCTGACGATTTTTATCGATCAGGCGGGAAACCCCATTACCGAGATTCCCGAATTCCTTAGTCCTGAATGGGGCCAAGTCGTGCCCTTTGCACTCTCGTCGAATGATTTAACAATTTATGAAAGAACAGGATTCGACTACTGGGTTTATCATGATCCGGGCTTGCCGCCACTTTCTGATGGACCATGGTCTGAAGAATACAAGTGGGGTTTCTCACTAGTTTCTATTTGGTCTTCGCATCTCGATTCAACGGATGGGGTAATGATAGATATTTCCCCAGCATCACTAGGAAATATTTCAACTTTGCCCAGCGAATTACCTGATTATCGTACTTTCTTCAATTATTTGGACGGTGGTGATTTTAGTGTGGGGCATGCTCTAAACCCGGCAACTGGGGAGCCCTACGCTCCACAGCTAGTGCCTCGCGGCGATTATACTCGCGTGCTTGCAGAATTTTGGGCAGATGGCCCAGATTCTGAAACACCGCCTGGTCACTGGTTCGTAATTCTTAATTCAGTTATTGATCATCCAGAGTTTGAAAGAAGGATGGAAGGAATGGGTGCGGTATTAGGTCCGCTTGAATGGGATGTAAAAGCTTATTTCTCATTGGGTGGAGCAATGCATGATGCTGCAATTGTCGCGTGGGGTATAAAGGGCTGGTACGACTATTTGCGACCACTGTCTGCTATTCGCGCAATGGCTGAACGGGGACAAAGCAGTGATCCTCTTCAGGGATCCTATTCAGTTTACGGTATACCTCTAGAGCCAGGTTATATTGAACTCGTTTCTGCGGGTGACCCACTTGCGAGTGTTAGCGATGAAAATGTGGGAAAAATAAAATTATATGCTTGGAGAGGCCCGACATATATTAATGAGCCAGCAACGGACCAGGCGGGTGTTGGATGGATACTTGCAGAGAACTGGTGGCCTTACCAACGACCAACCTTCGTTACTCCACCGTTTGCTGGCTACATTTCGGGCCACTCGACCTATTCGCGCGCTGCTGCAGAGGTTTTAACGAGATTAACCGGTGACCCTTACTTTCCAGGTGGGATGAGTAGTTTTGAAATCGAAGCGAATGAATTTTTGGTGTTTGAGGAGGGCCCGAGCGTCGATATGACCCTACAGTGGGCAACTTATAGGGATGCTGCGGATCAAACTAGCTTGTCCCGCCTATGGGGTGGCATACATCCACCTGCTGATGATATCCCGGGGCGGCGTATTGGAGAACAGATTGGTATCGACGCCTTTGAATTAGCTCGGCAATATTTCACTAACAGGTAGAAGTTTATGTCGTTCTAATATCTAATTTTATTATTAGTCTATTACGAACTCTGGTTCCAAACGGCCACCGATTTGCTGTATAACTGAAGCGGCACATTGGTTACCGATTCTGGCACATTCCTGAAGAGGCTTACCGGAGGTCCATCCGAATAGAAACCCAGCGGTGTATGCGTCACCAGCTCCGGTTGTATCAACTATCTGTTCAATTTGTGTTGCTTCCTGAAATACAATCTCGTTGCCGAGTTTTGTTACTGACCCCATATCGGATCGTGTGATTGAAAATAAATTTGTAAAGTCGCTCAGGGCTTCCATAGTCGCTTCATGACCAGTGGTCTTAAGAAGGGCAGCTACTTCGTCCTCATTACCAAAAACAATATCTATATCTTCGTGTATTGCCGCGTACCAAGCATCATAATGTCGCTCCACACAAAGTGAATCTGATAAGGATAGTGCAACAGCGGCGTTATTATTTCGCGCAATTTTAATGGCTTTAGCTGCAATCGCCGGACCCTCTGGGATATCCCAGATGTACCCTTCAAGAAGTATTATTGATGGATTGCCAACAGTTGTGTTTGTGATATCGGTTATGGAGAGCTCTGTGCAGGCGCCAAGATATGTCTGCATTGTCCGTTGTCCATCACCTTCAATTAATGCATGGCAGCGAGCGGTTGGAGAATTCGCGGTTTTTGGCGGGAGTCGCACTTCGACATCTAGCTTCTTCATATCATCCACGAAGATTGTACCCATGGGATCGTCGTTAAGACGCCCGATGAATGCTGTGCTAGCTCCCAGATTGGCTAGTCCGGCTATGGTATTGGCGACAGAGCCACCACACATTTGGGTTGTCTCTCCCATCTGTTCGTATAGCTCATGTGCTTGCTCCTGATTTATCAGAGTCATAGACCCTGGTGGTGCCCCTATATTTTCTAGAAACTTTTTGTCGACGGGCGCCAATACATCCACTATGGCGTTGCCGATCCCAAGAACCTGTGTTGATCGTGACATATTTAATAGATCCAAATTTTAAACCGGAGGGTTAGATACCTTGTAAAAAGTAAAACTACGCGTGAGTACCAGGCATCACTCAGATATTGTTATTTTTAGCTGCTGTCATGATGTGCTCGGCAGCACGAAAAGCTAGTGCCATTATAGTCATTGTTGGTTGCCCCCGACCGGATGTTACCAAACTTGAACCATCGCAAAGAAACAGGTTAGGAATATCGTGAGCACGATGGTATTTGTCGATTACGGAAGTCGCAGGGTTATCACCCATACGGCAAGTTCCGAGCAGATGCGGACCCCGGGTCTGATAGGTAATAGGCTCTCGCCAGGCATGTTGAGCACCGGCGGCTTGTGCAATTTCCATGGTCCGATCCTGCATGAAGTTAGCCAGTTTTATATCGTCATCGTGATCTCGATACGTGATTCGAAGCGAAGGGCGACCGAACTGATCTTTATGAGTTGGATCGATAGTAATGTTGTTTCTATCTTGTGGAAGAGACGTCCCGCTGCCAAATAAGAACATACTTCGAGTAAAGTCATTCTCCAGATTAGCTTTAAATTCTGTTCCCCATTGGGGGCCATTCGGACGCGCACCGGCCATTGCAAAAAGGAAAGGGACAGCCGCCATAAATGGACGAGCGTCAATACCACCGCCACCATAAAAACCGCGTTTCAGATCACTTTCGTAAAACTGATGAATGATTCTTGAGACTTGGACGCCTTTATAATCATTCAGTTGTCGGTCGAATAATGTACGCACTATCGAATGACTATTAAACATCAGGTTTCTGCCCACAAAGCCGCTCGAATTGGCTAGTCCATCTGGAAATTGACTGTTCGCCGAATTTAATAATAGGCGTGGTGTCTCCGCGCCATTAGCTGACACGATTACAGCTTTAGCTTTCTGCGCTTTTTCTGCACCTGTGCTGTCAATGTAGGCAACCTCTTCAACACGGCCCCTCGCATTAGTCCCAATTTTGTAGACGGCACATTCCGGTCGAAGTTCACAGTTTTCACTCTGAACAGCAGCAGGAATCATTGCAGCGAGAGTTGATGATTTAGCATTTGTCTCACAGCCAAACCACATGCAGTAACCACAATTAATGCAGGGTGGGCGGCCATTATGTGGTTTCGTTAGCACCGCGTGAGGCTCTGGTTGAACACTCCAGCCTAACTGTGCGGCGGCTTTTTCCATAAGCACACCGGACGACTTGATAGGGAATGGAGGCATGGGAAACGGACGAGAGCGAAACGAATCATCTGGTCCTGGCGCGCCAGATACACCGATTTCCCAATCCACACGGCTATAGTATGGCTCCAGTTCTTCGTAGCTAATAGGCCAGTCCGAAAAGTTTGTATCGCTGATTGGTCCCAAAAGGCTGCGCTCTTTGAAATCTATTTCCCTGAATCGCCAGAAATTTGCAGTCATATGAACGCTGCTTCCACCGACTGTTTGTGAATAAAATGCTGGCGTCATTTGTGGCGCTTTTGCGGTCTGCGTATGGTCTGTCCTAAAGGTCTGTTGGCTATATTTATTTCCACCGCCGTTTAATTCTTCATTCAGGAAAACGGAGAGAGCATCGTGTTTGTCGTGAGTAAAGTCTTCAGCAGTGCGAAGGGCCCCCTGTTCGAGAAGAATAACGCTAAAGCCATTAGTTGCTAGCTCTTTAGCTATAATGCCGCCTGCTGATCCTGATCCGATTACAACGAAGTCCACAATTTCATCAAGCCCAAACGTCACATGATTTTCAAGTGCCATCTGTTTCTCCCGATTCGTAGGCGGCATCATAATCACCAAACGGGTGCGCCCATGCTTGCGGTGGTCCCGGCATGCCAGCAAGTTGCCAGCCGACGTTATTGTGGTTACCGCCATATTTAGCCATTCCAAAGACTCCGGCAAGCGTCATAAATCTTGCCCCTTGAAAAAAAGGTGTTTCCTCGACGCTCTGCAGGTAGGTATCCTGCTCCAGTTCGTTGAGATCAGAGAAAACCTGAGCCCCGGGAAAAATGTTTGGGATATTTTTCTGGAATTCGGAAAGCATCAGTCGAGCAGGAACGGCCATTTCAGAGAAAATCGTTCCGAAGGCCTCATCGAAAAAATAAACGGCTCCTGCTTCTGTTGCCCCTGGTGTGTTAGTGGTTGGGAGTATCCGTGCTGCGATGGCGATTATTTCCCTGGCTTCAGCATTGGTAATGTTTTTGAAGTGATTTGAAGCATTCTTCGCGGTGCATGCCGCTTGAGAAACAGCAATGAAAGCAGGTAACCTAGCTCGTGCCAGCGCACCGCCGAGAGCAGTGCCAGAGCCCTGCATGAATAACCTACGTGTCAAAAAATCACTGCCCATTACATGCTTCCTTAGTAGCTGGATTCGCAAACGTAGCACAGTCTTTACTAGCTAGCTCTATTAATTATTTTTGGAAGTAGCTTAGATTCTATTTAATTACAGACTTGCTGATATCATTAGATAATTCTTGAAACGTTTGGTGCTGTAATGGGAAAATTAACAACGCACGTGCTGGATACCTCGAATGGTAAACCAGGCTCGGCAATTAGTATCAGAGTATATAAATTAGAGGATGATCGTTGCTTGGTGGCCTCTGCCATTACTAACGACAACGGTCGCACTGAAGAGGCGCTGCTTGAAGACGATACTTTCGGACCAGGTATCTACGAGATAGAATTTTACGTAGGAAATTATTTTTTAGAGAGGGATTCTAAGACGGATACGCCGCCGTTTCTTGATGTGGTAGTAGTCAGAGTGACGTTGTCTGAAGACGAGCATTATCATGTGCCTTTGCTGGTGTCTCCTTGGAGTTACTCGACCTATCGCGGTAGCTGATATGAGTAGAAGCCGCAGGGAAAAATATCGACATAAAATAAAGTTCACGCTAGACGGACAAGTGATCGAAGTCGATGGAGCTGACCCTAGCCGCACTGTTCTTGAATATCTGCGAGAAGATTTGTTGCGCACAGGTACTAAGGAAGGTTGTGCCGAGGGTGATTGCGGTGCTTGTACTGTTGTTATAGCCGATATTGATTCTTGTGGGGAGCGACTTTCTGCCCGAGCAATCAACTCTTGTATCCAGTTTCTGCCAACGCTGGACGGCAAGGAACTAATTACAGTTGAAAGTTTAGAGCAAGATGATCTTCATCCCGCTCAGACTGCAATGATTGACAGCCATGCTTCTCAGTGCGGTTTTTGCACACCAGGGTTCGTTATGTCCTTGTTTGCGCTGTATAAGACGAATTTGCACCCAACACGGCAGGAAATAGATGATGCTCTTGCTGGGAATTTGTGTAGGTGCACGGGTTATCGCCCCATCGTAGATGCAGCTAATAAGATGTATGAAGACCTGGTTGAGGATCAGAACTGGACTAGGTTACCCGCTGGTTCTGGCAAGGGCGAAGATGAAGCGTATCGGTTAGATCGACTTCGTTCATTGAAAAGCACCGAGATTCTTTATACTGAATCGCAAGGACGGAGATTCTATGCACCTGTTACTCTGCGCGACCTTAGCGCTCTGATAGAAGAAAACCCCGATGCGGTAATACTTGCCGGTGGCACAGATATTGGGATTTGGGTCACAAAACAATATCGCGATCTAAAAACCATAATCTTTATTGGTAACGTTGCCGAGTTGATGTCCGCAATAGTAACGCCTGATTATATCGATATTGGTGCTGCTGTTAGTTTCACAGATGCGATGCCATTGATTATTGATCACTATCCAGGTTTGGAAGAATTGTTCCTACGATTCGCATCTCCGCCGATTAGAAATGCTGCTACGCTTGGAGGAAATATCGCTAACGGCTCACCGATAGGGGATTCAATGCCTGCGCTGCTCGCTTTGGATTCGTTGCTTGTGTTGAGAAAGGGGACAAAGAGTCGCAGAGTTTCCCTGAACGATTTTTACATTGGATATCAGCAAACGATACTCAAACCAGGCGAGTTCATTGAGCGTATCTTGATTCCCCTTCCGCGAGAGCACGTTAATGTAGCTAGTTACAAAGTATCGAAACGATTTGATCAGGATATATCAAGTATATGTGTTGCTTACTGGCTGCAGCTAGAGGGATCCACTGTAAC
Organism: uncultured Woeseia sp.; assembly: GCA_913031125.1. Classification (GTDB taxonomy): domain Bacteria; phylum Pseudomonadota; class Gammaproteobacteria; order Steroidobacterales; family Woeseiaceae; genus SZUA-117. Next base: position 18,394 of record CAJWFK010000008.1, read on the forward strand.
CGGTATCCGGGTCGCGTGCGGTGGCATGGCCGAGATTCCGAAACGGGCAATTGCTTGCGAACAGGCAATTATTGGTAAAGAGTGGACCGAGGAGACGATCGCCTTAGCGATGAATGCGCTAGATGAAGATTACACGCCAATAACTGATCTGCGGGCGTCTGCGGCATATCGTCGGTTGGTATGCAGGAATCTTTTGCAGCGCTTTTATCTTGATTGTAATGACAAGTTGCCGACGGGGGTCTATGCCCATGGTCGGTAAATCGATTATCGGAGCTCCTGGTACTGCCGAGCAGCATGATAGCAGTCGGCTGCATGTTACTGGTGGTGCAACGTATACTGATGATATTCCTGAACCGCGCGATTTATTGCATCTAGCTGTCGGTGTAAGTGAAAAAGCGCACGCGAAAATTAAGACTATTGACCTATCTGCAGTAAAAGACGCTCCTGGCGTTGTTGCCATTATGACGGCGGAAGATATCGTAGGAAAAAACAACTGCGGTCCGATCGTTGAAGATGATCCAATCTTCGCTCCTGGTTTGGTTCAGTATGCTGGCCAAGCTATTTTTGCAGTCGCGGCCGATTCCACAGAACAAGCTCGAAAGGCAGCACTACTAGCAAATATCGAGTATGAAGAGCTTGAACCGATTCTCGATATTCGAACAGCCATAGAGCAATCAAGCTTTGTATTGCCAACGGAGACACTTAAACGAGGGGATAGTCGTACCGCGATCAATTCAGCACCGCGCCGCCTGTCAGGGGAGTTCGTCCTTGGCGGACAGGAGCACTTCTATCTAGAGGGACAAGTAGCAATGTCGATACCTCGAGAAGATGGCGATCTATTTATTTATAGCTCTACCCAGCATCCTGGTGAAATACAACACCTTGTTGCGGAAGCTACCGGACAGGCTTCAAAAGATATCGTCGTTGAATGCCGGCGTATGGGAGGAGCATTTGGAGGGAAAGAAACGCAGGCAGCACTAGTTGCTTGTATTGCTGCCATCATGACACAGTCCACTGGACGATCTTGCAAACTCAGGCTGGATCGAGACGCAGATATAATCATGACCGGTAAGCGGCATGATTTTGTAATTGATTATGATGTTGGGTTCACCGAAGAAGGTCGGATCCAGGGCATCGAATTTATGTTTGCATCTCGATGTGGCATGTCGGCAGATCTGTCAGGATCGATAAATGACCGGACGATGTTTCACTGTGACAATGCCTATTTCTTAGAAAACATCACAATTGTCTCCCACCGGTGTAAGACCAATACCGTATCGAACACTGCATTTCGTGGTTTCGGTGGGCCTCAGGGCATGTTTGGTATTGAATACGTGATCGAAGAAATTGCTCGGACGTTGGAGAAAGACTCACTTGCCGTACGTCGCATAAATTTCTATGGTGTGGAGGAAAGAAATACGTCGCAATATCATCAAAAGATTGAAGACAATGTACTTCATGAAATCGTCGATGATCTTACCGTGACAGCGGACTATGCAAGGCGTGTCAGCGAGATACGCCATTTCAACGAATCTAACGAGGTACTAAAACGTGGTATATCGTTGACGCCTGTAAAGTTTGGTATTTCCTTTACTGCGACACACTTAAATCAGGCTGGTGCGCTTTTGCATGTTTACACCGATGGAACAATTCACCTTAATCACGGTGGAACGGAAATGGGGCAGGGATTATTTACGAAGGTTGCCCAAGTCGTTGCCAATGAGTTTCAGGTCGATATAAATCGTATAAAAATGCTAGCGTCTGATACCAGTAAAGTACCCAATGCATCTGCGACAGCAGCCTCCAGTGGTTCGGATATGAATGGGAAGGCAGCCCAAGCCGCGGCGCGTAAAATTAAAAGGCGACTTGTCTCATTTGCCAGTACCCATTTCAACGTTGCAGAAGATGCGATCAGATTTCAAAAAAATGCGGTACAGGTAGGCGAGTCAACACTCACATTTGAACAATTTGTGCAGGAGGCATGGCGTGCGCGAGTATCACTATCGGCGACAGGATTCTACCGTACACCAAAGATCAACTACGACCGATCAACATTTAGTGGCAGGCCATTTTATTACTATGCTTATGGTGCGGCTGTATCAGAGGTCATTATTGATACTTTGACAGGCGAAAGTCGCTTGACGCGGGTCGATATACTCCACGATTGTGGTCAGTCTTTAAACCCTGCAATAGACGTTGGTCAGATTGAGGGGGGATTCATTCAGGGTGTTGGTTGGCTTACTTCCGAAGAACTCTCGTGGACTAATACCGGTCAGTTGCAAACACATGCACCATCGACCTACAAAATCCCAACTTGTTCTGATGCTCCTGTGGACTTCCGGGTTCGAATGCTTGAGTCGACGCAAAATCGCGAGGAAACGATATTTAGGTCTAAAGGAGTTGGTGAGCCTCCGTTAATGCTTAGTTTGTCAGTGTTTCATGCCATCCGTGATGCAGTTATAGCTGCTTGTCCAACTGGCCAAGTCCCTGTCTTAAGGGCACCAGCTACCCCCGAAGCAATATTGGAAGCTATTAGCATCGGCAGAAATATAAATGTTTGACTGGCTTCAGGAACTTGCTGCAGTTAATCACAAGGGACAGGTAGCCGTCTTGGTTACCGTTGCTAATATCCGAGGATCTGGACCGCGGGAGATTGGCGCGAAAATGATTGTTACGCCGACGGAAGTTATTGGGTCCATAGGTGGGGGGCAGCTTGAGTACCAGTGTACAGAGTTTGCCTGTAAGCAGTTTAAAGATATGTCGCAATCAACTATGAAGCGCAGGTACGTACTGGGGTCAAATTGTGGGCAGTGTTGTGGTGGAGTGGTTGATGTACTGTTCGAATTTCTTCCTACATCGAGCATACTCTGGCTAGAAAAGCTGATCGAGCACCAAGAAAATAATCGGCCTGCAGTCATTGTGACATCGACGACTGACGTATCAGCTAAATATGTTGTCACTATGGATGAATGTGATACTGAGAGTCCGTCGAATGTTGTTGATAACGCGCGCTCCATGTTAAATGCAGGAGCGTTAGCTTGTATGTCTGGCGAATTTCTATTTGAGCCGATTAGGAAAAGTACTTTTAATATCGTTTTGTTCGGTGCTGGGCATGTGGGGGCGGCTACTGTCGATGTCTTATCCAAATTAGATTGCAATATCCGTTGGATCGATAGCCGGAAAAATATTTTCCCAAATACCTTGCCACTGAATGTGAATACAATTACGAGACCCGATCCGGCAAATGAGATTGGTATGGTGGAGTCTGGCGCCTACTATCTCGTTATGACCCACAGTCATCCTATGGATTTGGATATCTGTGACAGAATTCTACGCCGAGACGATATTAGTTTTTGTGGTCTGATTGGCTCACAGTCGAAACGACGACGATTTGAGCGCTCTTTAAAGAAACAGGGTATTCCTGTTGCTCGGTTACAGGATTTAGTCTGTCCAATCGGTATCACCGGCATTTTAGGTAAGAAACCTACAGAGATTGCAGTTGCTGTTGGCGCAGAGCTTTTAATGGCAAGAGATCAGCAATTTAAGGAGAAGAGAATAGCGCCGCTTTTGGAGGTGCTTGGCTAATGGAGGCCTTCTTTTTCGATTGGTTAAATCTACTTGGACGCTGGGTGCACTTCGTTACAGGCATTGCTTGGATTGGGGCATCTTTCTATTTTATCTGGCTCGACAATCACCTTGAGATTCCGAAAGACCTGAGCGACAAGGAAAAAGGAGTCGGTGGCGAAGTTTGGTCAGTGCATGGGGGCGGGTTTTACCGTGCAGAGAAGTACCAGGTAGCTCCAGATAAACTTCCTGAGACGCTGCACTGGTTTAAATGGGAGGCCTATACTACTTGGCTGTCAGGCATGTTCTTGTTGGCGCTTGTTTATTGGTATGGCGCTGAAATATATCTCATTGATAGTAGTGTTGCTGATTTAAGTCAGTTGTCCGCGGTCGGGATTTCAGTGTTCACTATTGCTGGTAGCTGGATCGTCTACGATGCTCTTTGTAAGTCACGACTTGGTCAAAGCGAGACTGCATTTGGAGCGGTCTTATTTGCTTTCTCAGTGTTACTCGCTTGGGGATTTTGCCAGCTCTACAGTGGGCGCGGCGCTTATATACATTTTGGCGCTGTTTTAGGCACGATAATGGTTGCCAACGTGTATTTTGTCATTATTCCAGGGCAGCGCCGTATGGTTGAAGCCTTCGAGAGCCAAATAGAACCGAACCCGGCAGATGGAATACGTGCGAAACAGAGGTCGGTGCACAATACTTATCTAACCCTGCCCGTATTGTTTACCATGACAAGCAACCATTACGCGTTAACATATAGCCATCAATATAACTGGCTGATATTAGTGGCATTCACCCTTGCTGGCGCACTTATTCGTGTCTGGTTTGTTGCCCGCCACAAGAAAAAAGGATCACCCTTGCTAATCGTAATTGCTCTTGCCATCCTCTTGGCGGTGGCATTTTCGATTATGCCAAAATCGAGGGCTACGGTCGCGGCTCAAGTCACCCTTGATACTATCCGCCCGGTAATCAGAAGCAGGTGCACAGTTTGTCACTCAAAATCACCATCACACATAGCGTTTCCAGTAGCCCCGTTGGGCATAATGCTTGACACCGATACACAAATTTTAGCCGAAGCGGATCGCATACATCAGCAGACGGTCGTATTCAAGGCCATGCCAATAGGTAATCTTACAGTTATGAATGAAAGTGAGCGGGCCTTGATAGATACTTGGTATTTTTCGCGAAATGAATGACTATCCCCGTGATCTCATTGGCTACGGAGCTGATCCGCCACATGCTGCGTGGCCAGATGGTGCACGTATTGCAATCCAGTTCGTAGTCAACTACGAGGAAGGTGCTGAAAATTGTATTCTTCATGGTGATGATTCGTCAGAAGAATTTTTGTCAGAAATCATCAATGCCCAGCCATATTCTGGTCAGCGTCATATGAATATGGAGTCAATATATGAGTATGGCGCGCGCAGTGGTTTTTGGCGGCTGCACCATCTATTTACCCAGCGCGCTTTACCCGTTACCGTTTTTGGAGTGGCAATGGCGCTGTCAAGAAACCCACATGCTGTTAATGCGATGTTAAGCGCAGAATGGGAAATAGCGAGTCATGGCTATCGTTGGATTGATTATCAATCGATTGGCGAAAACATTGAAAGGGAACATTTGCTCCGCGCGATCGAAATTCATCGAGATACAACTGGTGAACGGCCGACGGGTTGGTACTTGGGCCGGTGCAGCCCGAATTCACATCGGCTAGTTGCTGAAGAGGGCGGGTTTCTTTACAACGCTGATTGTTATTCTGACGATCTACCGTACTGGGACTACTCATTCCAGGTTCCACAATTGATGATGCCTTACACACTTGATGCAAATGACATGCGATTTGCGACCCCACAAGGTTTTAATTCCGGGCAGCAATTTTTTGATTACCTGAAAGATACATTTGACACGCTTTATGCAGAAGGCGAATACAGGCCAAAAATGATGTCGGTAGGGCTGCATTGTCGCTTGGCGGGGAGACCCGGCCGCGCGGCTGCAGTGGAAAGATTTCTGGACTATGTGTGCGCGCGCGATGAGGTTTGGGTAGCACGACGTATTGATATCGCAAATCACTGGCGAAAGCATCATGGGCCGTGAAGAGTTCGTCAATATATATGGTGGTATCTACGAACAGTCACCCTGGGTTGCGGAACAGGCTTGGGATCGAGAGGGTAATCCGCCAAGTGCTAGGCTGGCTGCCTTATTCGAATCTTGTGTTAATGATTCTACTCGGGAGCAGAAATTGGCACTAATACGCGCACATCCTGATCTTGCTGGCCGGGCTGCCATTGCGGGGGAGCTGACGAAGGAATCTTCAGAAGAACAACGCAGTGCAAGCCTAGATCAGTGCACGGAAGTTGAATTCAAGTGTTTTCAGTTATTGAATAGTCACTACAAAGAAAAATTTGGTTTTCCGTTTGTGATGGCGGTGAGGAACTCTAGTCGCCGGGAAATACTAGAGGTTTTCAAAAGGCGCCTAGAGAATAATCCGCAAAGCGAGTTCAACCTAGCTATAGATGAGATTCACAAGATAGCTAGAATGCGTCTTTTTTCATTATGAATAATTCGGATAAAAATCCATTTCAGCAATGGATCCAACTTGCCCAGCCGCGATTAGGAGCAAGGATTGTTTTTGCCACAGACGATTTTTTCGCTCCGAAGGAACGACTTATTGATCCAACTGATCCTGTTTTTATTGAGGACAAATATGATGACCATGGCAAGTGGATGGATGGCTGGGAATCACGGCGACGGCGCGACGGTGGTCATGATTATTGCGTTATAAAACTCAATATGGAGGCCATGATCCATGGGGTAGATATTGACACAAGTTTCTTTACTGGGAACTTTCCCCCTGAGGCATCGATAGAAGCTTGCTTTTGTCATGAAGACAGGCCAACCGATGACCAAGATTGGCACGAAATATTGCCTCGGGTCAGTCTTGCCGGAGATTCTCATCACTACCTTCCAGTTGTTGGTGAGAATGTAATCACCCATCTTCGACTAAATATCTATCCTGATGGCGGTGTCGCCAGATTAAGGGTGTATGGTGAGGTACACCGAAACTTTACGGATTGTGGTTCAGCGACTAATGTTGACTTGGTGGCCATTGAAAATGGTGGACGGGCATTATGTTGCAGTGATGAGCATTTCGGTACTATGCATAATCTTAATTTGCCGGGCCCAGCTCTTAATATGGGGGACGGCTGGGAAACGGGTAGGCGTCGGGGCCCAGGAAACGATTGGGTAATTATGACGCTTGGTCACCTCGGTATTGTAGACAACATCGAAATCAATACGGCCCACTTCAAAGGTAATTACCCCGACCGTGTTGAGGTTCTGGCGGCTAGAGTTGATAGCATGGAGGGCATCAAAGATGAAAGTAAGGATTGGCCAGTTCTTTTGCCTTCTACGAAAATTGAGCCCGATAGGAGGCATAGCTACCGAGATGAGCTCGAGAATATGGGGCCGATAACACATATACGGATGAATATTTATCCTGACGGAGGAATAAGTCGTTTGCGTTTGTTCGGTTCCCTCGTAGCCTTACCAAATGAGATAGAGTGACCCGACGAACTATCAAAGCATTGCCTATCACCGCTGAGCGGTTTGCTCCATTTGGTGATGTCATTGTGGCGGGACAGGTACCGATGACGACAATGAATGAGGCTCGGTTCCAGCAGTTTGCTAATTTAGCCAATGTTGATATTGACCCCGCAGGGGCTGTGTCTATCGGCATTGTGAGGAGTAAGTCGCCGACCTCGTTCCCATATCATTTTGATATGGTTGAACGGCATCCGTTAGGCAGCCAAGCATTTATTCCATTAACTGAGTTCGTTTTTGTTGTGGTCGTTGCTCGCCCAGCAGAATTTGTTAGGGTGGAGGATTTGCACGCTTTTGTCACTAACGGTAAGCAGGGCGTGAATTATCATCGAGGGACTTGGCACATGCCACTTATCGCTATGGCCGAAGGACAGGAATTCCTGGTCGTTGACCGAAGTCCTGCGCAAGATAATTGTGAGGAGTTGATTCTTGAGCGACCGGCTGTGCTCGAACTTTAGCATTAGGCTACGCGGCTGATTTATTTCCAGATTGTGTAGCTAGTGCTTCTAGCCGTTCAATAACTGGTGCAATTTCTTCTTTGCTTTCTCGTAGTTCTTTGATCGAAAGCCCTGAAATTTCATAGGGCAGGACAAGCCAATTAGTAGTTTCGTGCATAAAATAGTCGGGGCGTCGTATAGTTCGGTCCGTGGGTCGGTGCCAGATTGCTGCTGTTCGAATATCCCTTGGTAGGTTGCGTCGAGATTTTTTCCTGAGTTGTTCGATAACAGCATTAACACTTAACCCAGTACCGCAAACATCATCGACTATAAGCATGGAATGGTGTGAGCATACACGTTCATGGAGATACCTTAGCCCGTGAGCGCGCATTTTGGTTGGTCTATCAACCATTGACCTGTAGGTGGCTTGTCCAGAATATGACGTCCGAATGGCTATATGGTCTGTTTTAAGGCCAAAGTAATCTAAGCCTTCTTGTACTGATATACCGACCGTGCTCCCACCACGCCACAGACCGACCAAGAAGTCGGGCTTAAATCCTGATTTATAAATCTTTACAGCGAGTTTAAAAGAATCTAGGAGCAGGTCATTGGAGGAGATAAACTTTTTTTCCATTTAATAGTTCTTCTTCCAGCTGAGTTGGCAATGAGTGTAATATTGCTGCGGGCATTATAACGATAAAGTAAGGCGTCTATGGAAAAGACTGTACTTTCTGCTAAGGATTTATTGAAAGATTCGTTTCAGCTCGGTGTTGAAATCCTTGAGAGTGGATTTAAACCGACAATGATTATTGCAATCTGGCGGGGTGGGGCACCAGTTGGCGTGGCCGTGCAAGAAGTGCTGGCTTACTGCGGTTTGCAGTGTGATCATATTGCCATCAGAACTTCGTCCTACAAGGGTGTTGATCAGCGTGGTACCGTCACTGTGCATGGGTTAAATTACATCATCAAAAATGTTGATATTGATGATCGACTTTTAATTGTGGATGACGTTTTTGATACTGGGAATACGGTCAAGGCGGTAATTAGTGAGATAAAGCAGCAAGCTCGTGGCAATACACCAGAAGATATAAGAATCGCGGTCCCTTGGTTCAAGCCATCACGAAATGAGACCGACATTAAGCCACATTTTTATCTCAGAGAAACCTCAGCATGGCTTGTGTTTCCCCATGAATTAGATGCGCTGAATCCCAAAGAGATGCTTGAATTTAGGCCTGCACTGCATGAAATTATCCATGATGTTTGTTTCGAGCGACATGCAACTAAAAGTGACGAAGGCGTGTAGTTAAGTTGCGAAGACCAGATCCTTTAGCAGTTCTAGCAGCGGAGCAACCAGAGGTCAGTGGTGTGCAGGCTGAGAAATTGCTTAAGGATTATTATGGGTTAGATGCAACCGTTAACAGTTTGGTAAGTGAGCGGGATCGGAATTACCATGCAACAGACAGTGCGGGTAGCCAATACGTTCTCAAGATAGCCAACTCAGCTGAGCCAGAAGAGGTTACTGATTTTCAGGTGCAAGCATTATTGTATGTTGACCAAGCGATCGCTGAAAGTGCCATACCGATTAAAACACCAAAAATCGTAAGGACGATCGATGATGAGTGCAGTTTTAGATATGTTTTGCCCAACAGTACAAATATTGTACGCCTAGTCACGTATATACCCGGGCGCATTCTGGAAGAAACTGCAGCTTCTCCTAAATTTGCACTTAATTTCGGTATTTATCTTGCATGGTTAGACCGAGCATTAAGAGGCTTTGATCATCGGGGGAGTGGACATAGCCTACTCTGGGATATGCAGCAGGCTCCGCAACTCCGAGATTTATCGCAGTATATTGCTGAACCTGGCGCAGCGAAAAATGTTACAGAGGCTCTAGATGATTTTGAACGTTATGCTTTACCTGCATATCTGGAAATGCGCGCTCAGGTAATTCACAATGACATGAACCTTGACAATGTTTTGGTTGATCCAAGTAATCATAATCAACCCGCTGGCATTATTGATTTTGGTGATATGCTTAAGGCACCACTCATTACTGATGTTGCAATCGCAAGCTCTTATCTGCGTCCGGCTGATGGAAATCCGCTGGCTTTGATCGGCGAATTTATCTCTGGCTACCATAGCGTCACGGCGCTTTCATTGGATGAAGTTGACTTAATTTTCGAATTAATCCAAGCTCGCCTTTGCGCATCTATAGCAATTCCGGATTGGCGCGTCTCCTTACGTGGATCTGAAGATCCCTATCTTGCGGCACGAGGTACCGGACAGGGATCTGCTCGGAACTTTTTGAGCCGGTTACGCGACATTCCACGTGCATATGCTCGGTCGTTGTTCAGGCAAGTGTGCGCTTCTGCGGAGCAACATTTCGCTTAAGATTTTATGTTACCCGGCATTTATTTAACATAATCTTAGAATTGTTTTATAAAATAACCTACTTTTGATACGTAAAAGCTGTGGAACAGTTCCGGAATCATTTGTCGAAGGTCTTTAGTATTCAGCATATTCTCGATGTCGGGTCAAGAATGGCCATGTCATGAATCTATCAGCTTCAATATCAATATTTATCGGTTTCGCAGCCGTTTCGTACCTTATGCTCGGCGTGAAGCTGATAGCTGGTAAACGAGAAACCGGCAGTTTACCCCTAGGCGCAACATTCCTTGTCATCGCTTACTGGGTACTTGGAGGGGCTGTGGAGATGACGGCAACTTCGCAGATAGCATTTACATTTGGCAGATTAGGACATTACGTCGGCACAGCACTGGTGCCTGTTTTAATGTTGCTCTGTTTCAGAGAATTTACCGGTAAGGTCACGGTGAAAAGAACGACGATTGAGCTTTTGATTATTCCCGTTTTGTCGATTGTCATAGCTGCCACCAATTATTGGCATGAGTTTATGTGGACGATACCGGGGCTGGGTAGCGTTGATGACGTCATTGCTAGACCGACAGAATTCGGTCCATGGTTTAAATATGTGCATAGGCCCTATAGTTATATGGTCATCGGGGCTAGTGTCCTTACCCTTATGACTCATAGCTCTGCTGTGGGGGCAGGCCAACGGCGTGGTTTTTTTCTGCTTGCAGGATGCACGACAGTGCCACTGATCGGAATTGTCGCCTATGATATTGGCGTTATTCCAAATACCTTTGCTACCTTACCTCTCGCCCTCATGCTGCCAATATATGGCTGGTTAATTCTGGGCCAACGAATTATCGAATTTACGCCACTTGCTTATGAGACGGTATTTCAAAATATGCAAGATCCGGTGATAGTTGTGGATCATGAAGAGAGAATCATTAGCCTTAATCATAGCGCTGAATCACTTCTGAACATGGAGGAGACTGATGCGCTAAGCAAGTCACTCGACAAGGTGTTCGGTGATCAGGCGACTGAAGTACATACTGCAATTGACAAGGGTGAGCCCCAGAAATTGCTGACGCATTCTGGTCGTTTTCTACATGTTCAGGTAACGCCAATAAGGACACAAAATGCTGCTGCAAGAAATGCTAACGTAGTGATGTTTCGCGATGTAAGTGACGTAGAGAAAGCACAGCGTGAAGTGCGCGACAATGACAAATTACTCCGAACGCTTATTGACCATTCTGTAAATGGCATTATCCGTTTGCGTTGGGTAATTGACAATGAACCTGGAGCTACCAAAGAACTTCGTTGCATATTTGCTAATGCGGCTGCAGGTAGGTATTTGAAGTGCGATCCCGACGCAATTGTTGGCCACAATATTCCTGAACTTCTTAAACTTGCAGCGACAGGTATGGACCCAGAGGAATCAGTGATACTTCGAAAGCGCTTTGTCGATGCAGCTGAAAGAGGTGACATGGTAGATACTGAAACCCGAATCGACTCTAGCAAAGGTTCTAAATGGCTTCGCATTATTAGTGAGCCAATGGGAAAAGACGTTGCGATGACCTTTGTGGACGTAACTGACAGGAAAGCTAAGGAAGAGAAAATGGAGTCTATCGCAAGCTCTGATCCACTTACCGGTGTCCTTAACCGTCGCGGTTTTGAGCGTGAAGCCGCACAGCGATTGAGCCGCAGCTCTGATGATGCCAGTGGCGCCCTGCTATTTATTGACCTGAACGACTTTAAAAAAATTAATGATGTATATGGACACGCCGCTGGCGACCAATTACTAAAAATTTCAGTAGGACGTCTGCAGCAGAGCCTGCGCTCAAACGATATTATCGGCCGTCTTGGCGGCGATGAATTTGTGGTTCTGGTCCCTGATGCAGATCCACAAGTCGCGGAAAGCATGGCCATACGTTTGACTAGCACACTTGAGCAGCCTTACAGAATCGCGGGAAGGGATCTGGTATGTGCGGCAAGTATAGGTTTGGCGCTGTATCCTGAGCATGCCAATACATTAACAGGTTTGATGCGCGCGGCTGATGCTGCGATGTACCGAGCGAAAGCTCGTTACCAAGATTGCGACGATCGATCTGATGTCAACCTGCTTGAAAAAGCTGGGTAAAAAGGCTCCGTAATAGATAAAACTGTAAATAAACTTTACCCACTCAACTAGCCTATTTGCTTTCAGATGCTAAGCTGACAGTATATTTTCTTATATTGGCTCTAAATGCACTATTGTTCCAGATAGTGTGATGCATTCATGAAGAAAGAATCGAACGGATTATTGGCGCAAATCATACGTGCCACGACAAAGTTGGAACCGAATGAGTTTCGCGCTACTGCATTGTCATTTTTGTTTGTCTTATCCTTGATGATGGCCTATTTCATTATCCGTCCGGTTAGAGATGCCATGGCGAGTGATTGGGCTAGAACTGAAACCAGTGCACTTTGGACAATGACATTTTTAGCTAGCGTGGTTGCTGTAGTTACCTATGGATTTATTATCTCAAGGGTGAAATTTAGCCATGTTGTGCCGGGGGTTTATATTTTCTTCTCGGTCACTTTTGCGATATTTTTCTTTTGCTCCGGAATCCTTGCTGATTCGACCATTGTTGACAAGATTTTTTATGTCTGGTTATCGGTTTTTAGCTTATTTCATGTGTCCGTGTTTTGGAGTTTCATGTCGGGCTTGTTTTCGAAAGAACAGGCACCAAGGGTGTTTGCCATAATTGCGAGTGGCGCAAGTATTGGTGCTATTTTGGGTCCATCAATACCAGCTTTTTTTGCTGACGATATTGGTACGATGAATCTGATGCTTGTTTCATCAGTGATACTTCTATTACCTGTGCCAATTATTGGCAAGTTGCAAGAACTTAAGTTGACCGAGCTTGGTAATTCAGGGCTTAAATTTAACCTCACTCAGGCAAAAAGGTTGGGTAGAAATCCATTCTCTGGTTTTTCCCTTTTGGCTAATAATCCTTACCTTTTGGGAATTGCGTTATTCATTTTGATGTACGTTACGATGAGCACCTTTATATATATGGAACAGCGCGAGATGTTAGCGACTTTTGATCGACCGAAACGCGCTCAAATACTGGGTGGGATAGATTTAGCAGTAAATTCACTGGCTGTTATTACAGCGCTATTTGCTACTAGTCGGCTAACAACGAAATTTGGGATGGCCGTGACATTATCAATAATTCCGATTCTAATGGTAGGTGGCTGGGTCATGGTTGCTGCTGCACCAGTGTTAGGCATATTAATAGCTCTCCAGATAGCGCGGCGGGCTGGTAACTATGCTGTGACTAAACCTGGGAGGGAAATGTTGTTTACACTCGTGAACAATGAAGATCGTTATAAAACCAAACCAGTGATCGATATAGTGGTTTATCGTGGTGGTGATATGGCTATGGCTTGGTTTCATACGGCATTACGGGAAGTGTTTGCGTTAAGCTTAACTGGGGTCGCGTTTGTAGCAGCCGTCGTCGCAGGACTTTGGGCAATCACTGGTATATATCTCGGACGGATTTACAAACAGGCACTTGAATCAGATTAAATACTTTGTAGGACTAACTTTAATGGCCATTGTTACTTTTTGGCAGTACTCAAAAACAATAAATTAGTAAAGGTACATGAAAGAAGAAATAAAAAAGGATGGTTTGTCTGCAGGGCTAGCTGTGATCGCGGAAAGGATTCGTTCGAGACGGACTACTAAGCTATTTCATAAAAGAAAAATTAGTGAACAACTCATCAAGGATGCAGTAGAGGTAGCCCGTTGGGCGCCAAACCATCACTTAACAGAACCTTGGCACTTTTACCTACTTGGGCCTCAAATGGTTACTGAGGCAGCGGAATTAATAGCTACGATTATTCGCGAGAATAAGGAAGATGAACACCTAGCTAATTTTAAGCAAGAGTCAGCATTAGCGATGCCTGGTTGGTTGTTGGTTACATGCAAACGCTCGGAGGATTTATTGAGACAGCAGGAGGACTATGCAAGCTGTTGCTGTGCCGTCCAGAATTTATCACTGTATTTGTCAGAGGCAGGTGTCGCTATGAAATGGACGACTGGCGACATTACTCGCGATCCACGCCTTTTTGAGTTAATGGGCATCGATTTCGATGACCAATTTGTAGTTGGTTTGTTTTGGTATGGTTACCCGAGGAGCTTACCCAAACAGTCTCGAAAGAATGTAGACGAAATCTTGACCGAAACATATTAATGTCAAGGATTTATCGCTGGTTTGTTGTCTAGTATGGCCCCCCTTAACGAGAAGATAATTAACGCAAATATCCCTGATCCGGCAACAATGACCGCGACGTTGATATATGTGCCGTTATACAGTGCGCTACTAATTATGGCACTCGCAGCACCGGCCAGACTTTGAACAGTTCCGATGATCGATGCAGCGACTCCAGCTATTTCTGGAACCGGGTCAAGTGCCAGTGCTGTAGCATTTGGCAGCATGAAAGATGTGGCTGCCATGAAGAGACAGACATTTCCCCACAGCCACCAGAAGTTGGCATCATTCTGCCAAACCATAAATAATAATTGTCCGCTTGCGATGATGGCTAGAAAAACTCCAATACCGATCACTTGCATAGTATCTAAGTGTTCAAGCAGCCGCCTATTGATAGTTGAACCAAAGAGTATAGCTATACCAACCGTTGCAAAAATTAAGCCAAAGTATTTTATTGGATAACCGTAAAGTTCAACTATCAATGCTACGGAGCCACTAACTATAGACATAATTCCGATCATGTTGACGGTGATAATTAGCAGTCCGAATACGCTTTGACGATGTGATAAAAATTGCTGCAAGCTTTCTACCAGTTGTCTAAGAATTTGCGGTTGCGCATGAGGTGTATGTGTCTCGCTAAGCGATGATCGGATGCCGTATAGGATAAGTAAGCCAGCCGCTGCTGTTGCTGCAAAAGGTGCACGCCATCCATAGGCCATGGTAAGCAGGGATCCGAACATAGGGGCGATCATAGGCGCGGCAGTAAAAATCATAACCATTATGGATAGTAATCGCGCGGACTCGACTCCACTGGAGATATCTCGAACAATCGCTCTGGCAAGCACCATCCCCGCAGAAGAACCCAGTCCCTGTATAAATCGGGCGACCAGCATGATCTCTATAGTGTTACTGATAGATGTCACGATTCCCGCGACCGTGAATAACCCAATGCCAGCGTAAAGAATTGGGAGCCGGCCAATTCGGTCTGATAATAAACCAAATGGAATTTGACCCACTGCCATTCCAGCCATAAACAAACCCACTACTTGCTGTCCAGATGACATGGAGGTTGCAAGTGCATATACCATTGATGGGATCGCCGGCAGGCTGATATCAATAGCGAATGCGACCAAGCCTGCCAGGAGACCGAGAATGATGACAAAGCGTTTTGAGGTGGGGGAGTGAGGTGTCATAGCATAGTAGACTTATTGCTGATGACGCAGAATAGAACTTTCTTCCGAAGAATCACAGGCTAACTATTTGGGTAGCAAGCCACAGGTTGTTATTCTTGTTTTATAAATGCCCTAAGTTATCATGGGCTAACAGCTTTATAGAAAGCAAAAACCGGGGGTTCACACGATGAAAAACGTCTTTTATTCCCTTGCGCGGCACATCAGCATATTAAGCGCTATTTCCATATTGTTACTAAGTACAAGTTATGCCAATACTGGGGCTGAACTGAATGCTAAGGTGGATGAGGCGCTGCGTATTTTTCATTCTGAGGTTAGTGGGGCGGAAGTATTCATGCAACAAGCGGCTGGTTATCTTGTCTTTCCGCGTGTCATTAAAGCAGGATTTGTTTTTGGTGGGGAAATAGGCGAGGGAGCACTGCGAGTTGATGATCAATCGGTTGGTTATTATCGAACGCTATCTGCTTCTTTCGGATTACAGTTTGGAGCGCAGGCAAAATCCATCATCATTGCATTTATGACCGATGATGCGCTGGCTCAGTTTCTAGCCAGCTCCGGGTGGCAGGTTGGTGGAGATGCCTCTGTTGCAGTTATAGACAGTTCTGTTTTAGCAGCAGGAGGGCAGCTTAATACACTTAATTTTGAGGATCCGATTGTTGCTTTTATATTTGGTGGTAAAGGTTTGATGTATAACCTTACGTTGGAAGGCACAAAAATTACTAAAATAGCGAAATATGATTGATTGGAGCTAGAAATAGGTTGACGTTGCTTTGTTAGCTAGTTTCAAGCAGCCTTTCCTGCTCTTTTGCACGCTTCTCGAATCCTTTTTGCCACTTTGACCGGTGCACAGCCGGAGCGACCTGCACAGCGGTTACCTTATATTCTGGACAATTGGTTGCCCAATCGCTGTATTCGGTAGTTACTACATTAGCACCGGTCTCTGGATCGTGAAATGTCGTATAAACAACCCCCGGTTGCACGCGTTCGGTGATTTTGGCGACCAGCGTAATATCCCCCTTGCGGCTCGCGAGTGATACACGATCACCGTCATTAATACCTCGTGTTTCTGCGTCATGAGGATGTATTTCGAGGAGGTCGTTTTTGTACCAGATGTTGTTTGGGGTCCTCCGTGTTTGCGCGCCAACGTTGTATTGGGTAAGTATGCGGCCTGTCGTTAACATTAGCGGAAACCGGCGATTAGTGCGTTCCTTTGTTGGCAGGTAGTCTGTTTCTATGAAAAGCCCTTTCCCGCGCACGAAGCCACCGACGTGCATAATTGGTGTACCCAATGGTGCTTGCTCGTTACATGGCCATTGAACGCTTCCAACTTCATCCAGTAGCTTGAACGAAACACCCTCAAACGTTGGGGTGAGTTCAGCAATTTCGTCCATGATCTCGGATTCTGTTTCGTAGTGCATTGGATAGCCCATGGCTTGTGCGATTTCTTGCGTAATCAGCCATTCAGCTTTGCCTTGGCGCGGTTTCATAACAGGCCGCACGCGATTAATACGGCGCTCGGCATTAATAAAGGTGCCGTCCTTCTCAAGGAATGACGTGCCTGGAAGAAATACATGAGCGAACTTCGCGGTCTCATTCAAAAATAGGTCCTGAACTACGACACATTCCATATTAGATAGTGCTTCTTCAACATGCTGGGTATTTGGATCCGATTGAGCGATGTCTTCACCCTGGATGTACATTCCCTTAAAATCACCAGCCACTGCTGCGTCGAACATATTTGGTATGCGGTAGCCAGGTTCTGGGTCCAGTACTGTGTCCCAGTGTTTTTCAAATCGACCGCGGACTTCGTCGTCTCCCACTGGACGATAACCCGGCAGTTCATGCGGGAAGGACCCTACATCACAAGAACCTTGGACATTGTTTTGACCGCGCAAAGGACTCACTCCTACCCCAGAACGGCCGATGTTACCAGTCGCCATGGCAAGGTTCGCCATCCCCATTACCATTGTTGACCCTTGGCTATGCTCTGTGACACCTAAGCCATAGTAGATGGCCCCATTTTTTGCTTTAGCATAGAGACGAGCCGCCTCATAGATATGCTGTACTGGAACTCCGGTAATCTGGGATACCATCTCTGGCGAGTTCTCAGTCTTTAGAATTTGTTTTTTCCAAGACTCGAAAGATTCAATATCGCATCTGTCATCGATATAACTTTGATCAATTAGGCCTTCCTTAATTGCAACATGCGCAAGGGTGTTAATCATCGGTACATTGGTACCCGGCAGCAGCGGCAGATGGAATGCTGCCTCAATATGCGGTGTGCGGACGAGGTCTATTTTCCGTGGGTCCAATACAATCAGTTGCGCACCTTTACGCAAGACTTGTTTCATTTGCGATGCGAAGACGGGGTGTCCTGCCGTTGGATTAGCACCGATGAGCAGAATGACATCAGCATCTTTTACGCTTTCAAACGGCTGTGTGCCGGCAGATGTGCCCAGTGTTTGTTTTAGTCCGTATCCTGTTGGGGAGTGGCAGACGCGGGCGCAAGTATCCACATTGTTATTGCCGAACGCGGCCCTTACCAACTTTTGCACTACATAAATTTCCTCAATCGCGCAACGAGAAGATGTAATGCCGCCGACGGCTTTACGACCATATGTCTGCTGTATTTCATTAAATCGTTTTGCTGTGTGCTGAATCGCTTCATCCCAAGATACTTTGCGCCACGGATCACTAATATTGTCGCGGACCATAGGATCCATAACGCGTTCCTTATGAGTCGCATAGCCCCAGGCAAAGCGGCCCTTTACACAACTATGACCTTGGTTGGCCCCTCCATCTTTCCACGGGGTCATCCGAACTACTTGGTCACCTTTCATGTCCGCTTTAAAAGAACAACCGACACCACAGTAGGCACAGGTTGTAAGAACGCTGTGATCTGGCTGACCATTATCGATGATAGATTTTTCCATCAATGTTGCGGTCGGACATGCCTGTACGCAAGCACCGCAAGATACACATTCAGAATCAAAAAAGTTTTCCCCGATACTGGCGGACACCTTTGAATCGAAGCCACGCCCCTCAATCGTAAGCGCGAACGTGCCTTGTATTTCATCGCAGGCCCTCACACAGCGCGAACAAACGATACATTTCGATGGATCAAAGGAAAAATATGGGTTGCTTTCGTCTATTTCCGCAATAAGGTGATTCTCACCGTCAAATCCATAACGGACATCGCGAAGACCCACAGCACCAGCCATGTCCTGTAGCTCGCAGTCACCATTCGCTGAGCAAGTGAGACAGTCCAGCGGGTGATCGGATATATAAAGTTCCATGACGTTTCGCCGTAACTTGGCAAGGGCGTCTGTTTGAGTGCTGATTTTCATACCCGGTTCGACAGGCGTCGTGCAGGAGGCTGGAAATCCTTTGCGGCCTTCTATCTCTACCAGGCATAGTCGACACGACCCGAAAGGCTTTAGGCTATCTGTAGCACATAGTTTTGGAATGTCCACACCAGATTCGCGCGCCGCCCGCAGGATTGTACTTTCCGCTTTGACTGTAGCTGGCAGCCCATCAATCTCTACTTCTACCATTTCTTCTTTCGTAGAAGGCAGTGTTCCGAGGTCTGGTTGTCGGGTTGGGTTCATTTATTAAAATCCTCTGGGAAATATTTTAGCGCACTTCGCACAGGAAATGGTGTCATTCCGCCCATTGCACATAATGATCCATCTATCATCGTGTCGCATAACTCATTGAGAAGGTTAATATTATTAGTTCGATCTTCGTTATCCAAGATACGATCTATCACCTCAACGCCACGTATTGAACCAATGCGGCAGGGCGTACATTTACCGCAGGACTCGATCGCGCAGAATTCCATCGCAAAGCGTGCTTGGGCAGCCATGTCCACAGTATCGTCAAAAACGACAATGCCACCGTGGCCGATCATTGCTCCAATTTCAATAAATGCCTCGTAATCTAAATGCGTGTCCAATTGCTCCGCTGTCAGGTATGCGCCAAGTGGCCCCCCTATTTGCACGGCACGAATCGGCCTGCCGCTGGCGGTACCGTCCCCAAAATCCTCGATCAATTCGCGAACGCTAAGACCAAACGCTTTTTCCACAAGGCCACCATTTTTGATGTTTCCAGCGAGTTGGAACGCCAACGTGCCTTTTGAGCGATTGACACCGAATTCGCTATAACTTGTGCTGCCGCGCGAGAGAATCAATGGGACGGAAGCAAGAGTGACCACATTATTTACGACAGTTGGTTTGCCAAATAATCCCTCAATAGCGGGTAATGGAGGTTTATAGCGGATGATTCCCGCTTTACCTTCGAGGCTATCAAGCATGGCAGTTTCTTCACCACAGACATAAGAGCCAGCACCAAGATGAACGTCGATCTCGAAATCAAAGCCACTTCCTTGTATGTCTTTACCTAGCCACCCTGCATCTCTAACAGCCTTCAATGCTTTGTCAAAAATACGTTTCGTGAGTGGATATTCGGAACGCAGGTATATGTAACCCTTATTCGCTCCAACGGCATAGCCGGCAATCATCATCCCTTCAATGAGCGACATTGGATCACTTTCCATTAAGATACGATCTGAGAAAGTTCCGCTGTCACCCTCATCAGCATTACACGTAATATATTTTTGTGCGTTCTCTGTATCGGCAACTGTTTTCCACTTGATACCCGTAGGAAACCCGGCACCACCGCGGCCTCGGAGCCCGGACGCTAGAACCTCTTCAATTACGTATTTAGGGCCCTTGTCCAAGGCTATTTTTAAGCCGTCGAAGCCTTGATGTGTTGTGTAGTCATCAACCGATAGTGGATCGATGATCCCGCACCGCACAAATGTCCATCTTTCCTGCTTAGAAAGAAAGGGTATTTCTTCGGTTGGTCCTAGTTTGAGGGGATGACTTCCACCATTTAGGAATCCGGACTCAAAAAGTGAATCCACATCGTCCTTAGTGACAGGACCATATGCAATGCGTTGTTCATTGACTTCAACTTCGACCAACGGCTCCAGCCATGTCGCACCCCGGGACCCATTACGCACAACATTTACATCGGGCAACTCGCTGATTTTGTTTGCAACATCATGTGCGCCTAAGGAAACGGCAGCAGTTTCTCGGGGGACGAAGACGGTGATTTTCATTGCATTAGTCTCTGCACATATCGATGAGGACATCTAGTTTGTCAGGGTCTACACGCCCATACACCTTTTCGTCAATCATCACAGCCGGAGAGCAAGCACAGTTACCAAGACAGAACACGGGCTCGAGGGATATCCCACCATCCTCAGTGGTTTCATGCAGCGCAACCTCCAACCTTTTTTCAGCATGAGCGGTTAATGACCGGCTCCCCATCGCTTGACACGCTTCTGCCTGACAAATTTTAACGATATGTCTACCTGGTTTGGTTGTTCGAAAGTCATGGTAAAAACTTACAACTCCATGGACATCGGCACGAGATATATTCAGTTCATCCGCTATCTGTCGGATAGCCTCTTTGTGGATAAAACCATATCGCTTTACAAATGCATGTAGTACCTGCACCAATAACTCGGGCTTACCCCCAAATTGATTGATTATTTCCGATCCGATAGCGTTGTCGTATTTGGTTGCCATTACTCTAATTTATTCTTTCTTGACCAGCGTAAATGTTGAAGTCGCCATCTCGTAAAAACCCCACCAGAGTCATTCCAAACTCTTTTGCTGCTTCAACAGCTAGGCTGGAAGGTGCGCCAACAGCTGCGAGTAACGGAATTCCTGCGACTAGCGTTTTTTGTATTAATTCAAAGCTCGCGCGCCCTGATACAAACAAGCCCAGATTTTTACCTAACGAAATATCTTTCTGCAACAATTTACCAATAACCTTATCGGTCGCATTATGCCGTCCGACATCTTCCCGGACGATAGATATTTCACCATCCGAACCGAAAATTGCAGCCGCGTGAAGTCCTCCGGTTTCTGAAAAAACAGGTTGGCGGGCCCTTACAAGCTCCGGGATACGCAATAACATGTCTGTAGCGAACGCTGTGCCGACTTTTGTAAAACTATTTTGGCCTTCAACGCGCAGCGCATCCAGCGATGCTTTTCCGCAAACACCGCAGCTTGAAGTTGTATAAAAATGTCTCTCTAGTCGGTCGAGCTTCAAATCGACAGCATCCGACATTTCCACACGCAAAATATTTTGTAACCCACTACTGACTCCTGGTTGCCCCACATGTTTGGTAGAAACCACATCATCAGTAGATTTGATAATGCCTTCCGTAAACAAAAAGCCGAGTGCAAGCTCAGTATCATGGCCTGGTGTCCGCATCGTAATGGAAATCGATTTTGCAGCGGCACCGGTTGCCGCTGCAGAACTAACTTGGATTTCGAGTGGTTCTTCGACAGCAACATAGTCCATTGTTTGCCGCTTCCCTGAGCTGCAAGCTTTTTCAATATGAAACTGGCGACTTAATTCGGACATTGACTTACCGTAAAGTTGTATGGCGTGGAGTATATCGCGATCAGTTGTTTTGACTAAGGAAGAGTTTAAATTTGATGGTTATTGTTTTTACAAACCATCAGTGTAACTAGTTGAGAATTATGCAAATAGGAACAATTCTCAACAACTAAAATAGCTACGAGATGCATGTAAATTGTTTTAAGATACGCGTCGTTAAAAAGTCACGAGCACGAACCGTTTAAAAGATAAAAGGAGAACCCCTTGAAGAATATTGCTAGGCGTAAGTTTATGCACCTGTCGGCTGCGGCTGTAGCTGGGTTAGTTGTTGTTCCTAGTCGCGAGGCTAAAAGTCAGGATATGCCGATGCTTGCAGAAAGTGACCCTGTCGCACAGTCACTCAAGTACACACACGATGCAAATGCCGTTGATCCGGCTTCCAGAGCAAATCCGGCGGCCGAACAAAATTGCTCCAACTGTGCCCTGATTCAGGGAGATGAGGGAGCGACTTGGCGGCCGTGCCAAATTTTCCCTGGAAAGCTAGTTAACAACAATGGATGGTGTGCTGTGTGGGCTCCAAAGGCTTGAATAAACAGCAATCAGTTGCTTCTCCAAGGGGGAAATAGAAATTGTTCGAGCAACTCACTCTAAAACCCGCTGACAGCATACTTAAATTAATTGCTGAGCACCGAGACGACCCTAGGGCTGAGAAGGTAGATTTGGGTGTTGGTGTGTATCGCGATAGTTTAGGTAGTACACCCATAATGAGATCTGTAAAAAAGGCGGAGCACTGGCTAGTTGGAAGTCAGGCGAGCAAGGCCTACTTAGGTTCTCGTGGCGATGCGGTATTTTGCGAAGCAATCCAACAGATGATGTTCGGGCACGAGTCGGTAAGCGATGGCAGAATTTCCACCATACAGTCACCAGGTGGCTCCGGAGCGTTGCGTATTGCTGCGCAGGTGATTCTGCGGGCAAATCCGAAGGCGACTATGTGGGTTAGTGACCCGACTTGGGACAATCACGTACCATTGCTTGGCGAAGCTGGCGTCAATCTTCGTTCGCACACTTACTACGATAGACAAAAAAACACTATCCGATTTGATGGGATGTTGGAGGCATTAAAGGAATCTGTGCCTGGTGATCTTATCCTATTGCACGGGTGTTGCCACAACCCAACTGGTATGGATTTATCTATTGAGCAATGGAATCGAATTGCTGAATTTGTTGAGGAAAGAAAGTTGATTCCATTTATTGACCTCGCTTACCAAGGATTTGCAGAGGGTCTTGAAGAAGATAGATATGGGGTTAAAGTTATGTATGAACGTGTACCAGAGTTAGTTGTTACTCAATCATGCTCCAAAAATTTTGGCCTCTATAGAGATCGTGTCGGCGCACTTTCAATGGTTGCAGCTGACGGACCGTTAGCTGAGATTATGGATAGTCAGGTTTTATCCGCAGTTAGAACTATGTATTCAGTGCCACCTGACCATGGTGCGGCTGTGGTGTCAAAGATTATCAATGATGCTGAACTCAAGTCAGAGTGGCTGGCTGAATTGTCAGCAATTCGGACACGTCTAAAGCAAATGCGTAAGCTGCTGGTTGAGGAGCTTTATAGAACTGCACCCACCAAGGATTTCTCGCACATTGAACGAACGACAGGTATGTTCTGCTACCTCGGTGTATCGGCCGAGCAGGTCGTCCTGTTAAAACAAGATCACGGGGTCTACCTTCTTGATTCTGGGCGCATTAATGTATGTGGTATTACCGAAAGCAATGTCCAATACTTAGCGGAGTCAATTGCTTCCGTTATTTAGTGGTAAATGACAAATCTCAAACATGCTCCGTGAATGGTAATTAGAAATTGTTCGCACTGAATCAAGATGATCTTAAAAAATATAGAGTGGATGGTATCGTCCATTTGAAGGGTGCGTTTGAAGAGAAGTGGCTATCGCTATTGAGGCAGGGTCTGGAAAAAAATATGCGAATGCCCAGTCCTCGATTTGAAGGTCGTGATTTGGGGGGAGGGAAAGGCCGGTATTGCGAAGATTTTTGGATATGGTCTCTGATACCGGAGTTTGAAACCTTTGTAAGGAGCTCCCCGGCTGCAAACATTGCTGCTCAGCTGATGTGTGCTAAACGTATCAATCTGGTTATGGATAACTGGTTTGTTAGAGAAGCAGGTGCGAAATGCGGAGCACCATGGCATCACGATATTTCTTATTTTGATTTCGAAGGCACGATGGGCGTGATTTGGATTCCATTGGAAAATCAAACTAACAGTATTGAATTTGTCCGTGGCTCACACTTGTGGAATCGGTTATTTATGCGTGTCTGGTTTAAAGATCATCAGCCTGCCGCTCCCTCACAATTGGTTAACGGAAAGCTTTATGAGGAGCCGATAGACGTTAATGCGGATCGAAAAAAATTCGACATTGTTTCATTCGACATGGCCGAAGGTGATTGCTTGTTCTTCGATATCCGGACTTTACATGGTTCACCAGCAACGGCCTTGCCAAAGCAATCACAGAGCCGTTACACACTCCGTTTGGCCTCCGAGGATACAATAATTCAATATCGTGGTGACTGGGCAAAGGCTGAGCGACGTGTATTTGAAGAGTTTGGTCATCGTGATGGCGACGAATTGAATAGCGATTTCTTCCCAGCTTTATGGCCGGCTTCAGGCACAGGCTAATCCAGTAGCAGCACGCGACTACTAGTGTCTATGGACAATTCCTCGGCCGTGCCCCCATTTAGTTCAAGTACGTAATTAACTTCGGCCGCAGAGCGCCGTGAGATCAATGTATGTGGTTCTGCGTTTTTGTGGATATTAACTATCTGGCCAGCGGTGTCAAAGAAAACAATATCTAAAGGGATATACGTGTTTTTCATCCAGATCGAAAGAATCCGGCTTGTAGGATATATAAACAACATACCAGTAAATTTTGGTAGATTCTGCACAAACATCAGGCCACGGCGTCGTTGTTCGCTTGTGACTGCAAGGTAAACATCAAAGCGGTAGCAGGCGTGTTCATTTGCCGAGATGAGTAGGATCGATTTATCAAATGCCTCGTCAACTGTGTCTGCGTAATCGTAATTCGACGTTTGCGCAGATAGGCATAGCCATAACACTAGTATTGAGATGATCCGCCAAGTTTTCATTTAGACAGTTGCGATCCAGCGTTTCAATAAAGCTTTTATACTTTTGAGGAAGTTCCTTAATGTTAAACCCCAGTATACGGAGGTCTGGTTGAAGATTCTTGTCGTAAAGTACTTCGCTTTGTGATGTAAATTAAATGGCCTAACACCTTAATTCAAAGCATCCGAAGCCATTACTGATAGCACTAGATCGAAATAAAAATGCCCTAAGCAGTTGGACTCGTTGCTTATCACCACTACAATGACACGCCTTTTGCTGTCGGAGTGATTGAATAATGAGCGTCTCAGAACAATTCCAAAATTTGGAGGCTCATGTGGCTAGCCTGATTGTTGGACAGGAGCATCTAATTAACCGGATGCTTATTGCACTTTTGTGTGATGGGCACTTGCTTGTCGAAGGAGCACCAGGACTTGCCAAGACTCGCGCAATTAAAGTGCTTGCTGACAGTATCGAGGGAAATTTCCATCGCTTGCAGTTTACACCTGATCTTTTGCCTGCCGATCTAACGGGCACTGATATATATCGTCCACAAGAGGGCACATTTGAGTTTCGTGAGGGACCTTTATTCCACAACCTAATTTTAGCAGACGAGATAAATCGAGCGCCGGCCAAGGTTCAATCTGCTTTGCTCGAGTCGATGGAAGAGCGACAAATTACCGTAGGTGAAAATACCTATAAATTACCTGATTTATTTATGGTTATGGCTACCCAGAATCCCATCGAGCAGGAAGGCACATATCCGTTGCCAGAAGCACAGTTGGATCGTTTTTTATTGCATGCTGAGGTTGGTTACCCTAGTCCAGAAGAGGAGCGGAATATTCTTATCCTCAACCGTAATGAAGCTAAAGCCGGAGTTCGTGATGCGTTCACGCCAGCTACAATAACGCCGGAAATAGCTATCATGGAAGGTCGTAAGCAAATTCTTGATCTCCATCTGTCGGTGGAGTTGGAACAATATATTGTAAATGTTGTCGTTGCCACCCGCGATCCAGCTACTGTCAATAAAGAACTTGATGGCCAGGTGATGTATGGCGCAAGCCCGAGAGCTTGTATGGGCATTGATCGTGCTGCACGCGCTCGAGCGTGGTTGCAAGGCCGCGATTATGTAGACCCGGAAGATATTCAAAATGTGGCGCCAGATGTTCTTCGCCATCGGCTTGTGATGAGCTTTGAGGCCGAAGCCGACGGTATTACGGCCGATTCAGTAATAGAGGGCGTGCTCGATGGTGTTGGGGTGCCTTAAGGGATCGTTAGGAAAATATGTTGCGTGTTTCGTCAATTACACCGGACTCACCAGTTAATATCAGCCAAGCTGGACTGATACGCCTGAGTGGGCCCGCACGGGCAATCGCTTTAGATGTTTTGCGTGTAAATTCTTTGCAGACTGGCGCCTATGTATCGCATTTTAAAGGTCGGGGGATGGAATTTGATGAGTCACGCCCTTACCAGCCGGGTGACGATCCGCGAAGTATTGATTGGCGTGTGACGGCGCGTAGTTCCGAGGCATATACAAAGTTGTTTCGCGAAGAGCGTGAACGCCCCGTGCTTATAATGACTGACCTTCGGGCTACGATGCATTTCGCCACAAAAGGGTGCTTTAAATCTGTAAATGCAGCGCGTGCAGCGGCCTTGTTAGCTTGGGCTGCGCATCATAGAGGTGATCGTCTCGGAGGTATTGTGTTTGGGGATTCGCGGCACCGGGAGCTAAAACCGCGGCTGGGTCGTCAGGCAGCATTACGATATTTACATGAACTCGTTACACATCCTGATTGGGCTGTAAATGCTGCACCCGACGTTGCACAAGAAGAACCGTCACTTACCCAGGCAATAGCTATGTTGAAGCGTGTGACTCACCCTGGAAGTATGGTCATTATAATCAGTGATTTCGTTGGGCTTTCCCGCACAGCGCAGTCATATATGACGGGTATTGCTCGCCACAATGAAATACTAGCTATCTTTTTGAGTGATCCATTAGAGCGGCAGCTACCGCCGCCGGGCCGATATAGGTTAGTAAATGACGAAGATGAAATGGATATCGATACCTATGCGAAAGCTGCGAGATTGGAATATCGACAGGCTTTTAAGGACCGATTACAGGACTTTGAAATATTTTGTCACCGTTATGGTATCCATCTGCTATCCCTTGCAACTGATGATGATCCGGTAAGGTTTTTACAGCAAGCGTTAGGGAAACGGACTAGATAGGTTTATGGACCCTGAGCAAATTCCCTTGAGAGATCTGCACCTTCCAGAAGATATTGGTTGGTGGCCCTTGGCACCCGGTTGGTGGCTACTCATTGTGATAGCAATGGCTGGGGTATTTTATTTGAGCTATCGCCAATATTTGAAGTGGCAATGGAATGCAGCACGTCGCTCGGCCCTTGCGGAACTGGCTGAAATCCAGGCGGAATATGTTGGTGGCATGGATGCGTCAAGGCTTGCAAAGAAACTTTCGATTTTGTTGCGCCGAGGAATGCTCGCCTATGCCCCAAGAGGGAAAGTAGCCGGCTTGACTGGTGACAAATGGCTGGAATGGTTAGATCGGGGACTGGATGACTACCCATTTACAAAAGGTATTGGCCGACGTATTACATCCGCCCCCTATAGAAATCCACAAAAGATTGGGGATGAACTAGATGCTCAAGGACTAATTGATGCCGTCCAGATACGATTGAAAAAGCCGCTGTCGGAGGATGTTTTCTGATGTGGTCATTTGCTTGGCCATGGATGTTATTGGTATTGCCGCTTCCGTGGGTAGTGCGCGCGCTAATGCCGCCAGTTGTTAATCCGCAAGACGCGGGCTTGCGCGTCCCGAGCTTCCGAGGTTTCGCAATGCTTGTTGACCGTTCTGATGTGGAAAATTTACTTAGCTGGAGGGCGTGGATTGTAATCATTGCTTGGGTTCTTCTTGTAGTAGCTTCTGCACGGCCGGAACGTATTGGTGATGAACTTGATGTGCCTGTTTCAGGTCGTAACCTGATGCTAGCGGTTGATCTTTCCGGGAGCATGGATGCTAAGGATTTTGAACTGGGCAACAGGCGGGTTGATAGGTTGACAGCTACTAAGGCAGTCGCCGGTGACTTTATTTCAAGGCGTGAGGGAGACAGGATTGGGCTTATATTATTTGGAGAGCGTGCATATTTGCAGGTTCCATTAACCCTTGATCGTGAGACTGTGAACACGCTTCTATTGGAAGCATTCATTGGTTTAGCGGGTGAAAAGACAGCCATCGGCGATGCGATTACGCTTGCTGTGAAACGGATACACGATCAGGAGTCCGATAGTGGTGAGCAGGTACTGATCCTTCTTACCGATGGGGCTAATACAGCTGGCGAGATCGATCCTACTAAAGCTGCGGAGCTGGCTCAGCAAATTGGTATGCGAATTTATACGATTGGGATCGGCGCTGAACAAATGGTCGTATCTTCCATTACGGGCGGTATGCGGCGAGTGAATCCATCGGCAGATTTGGATGAGGATACACTCACGAAAATTGCCGAACTTACCGGCGGGCGCTATTTCCGAGCAAAGGATACAGCGGGGCTGCAGGATATTTACCGCTTGCTCGATGAAATAGAGCCGGTTGCTGAACCGGAAGGTGGTTTTCGACCGGTCAAGTCGTTCTACCATTGGCCTTTAGCTGCAGCCTTCGTTCTTACAGTGTTTCTAGCAATAATGAGTTTATTGGGCCGACTTCGGTTCGCGCGGTTTAGAGAGGTACAGTCCGATGCCGGATGATTTTCACTTTCTGAGGCCCGAATGGTTGTTGACGCTGCCGTTTGTCGCCATGATTATATGGTTACTTATGCGACGTCAGCTTGTGCCGGGGAGTTGGCAGGCAATCATCGAACCAGCGCTTGCACCTTTTGTATTGTCTACCGGCCAGTCGAAAAATTTAAATTACCGTTGGTGGCTTATGCTGGTAGGTGCTCTCTTAGCCGCCTTAGCGTTAGCGGGCCCAAGCTGGAATCGCGTAGAACAACCGGTTTTTCGCTCTGAGCAAGCGGTAGTAATAGCCCTTGATCTTTCTCGGTCGATGGACGCGCAGGACCTGACTCCGAGTAGGCTTTCACGTGCGCGTCTCAAAATACTCGATATTCTGCAGCGCCGCAGAAGCGGGCAGACTGCACTGGTTGTGTACTCGTCAAATGCTTTCACTGTTACACCACTAACTACAGACGCCGATACAGTGGCCGCCTTAGTTAATAGTTTAACTACCGAGATAATGCCAAGTCGTGGAAGTTACCCGCCGGCAGCCATAAAAAAGGGACAGCAGTTGCTCGAACAAGCAGGTGTGTCTTTTGGAGAAGTATTACTAATTACGGACGGTGGTTCGTCACCAGCCGCGGAGGAAGCAGCTGAAAAACTTAATTCTGCAGGCTATTCACTATCTATACTTGCGATTGGAACGACTGAAGGTGCGCCCATTCCACGTGCTGGCGGTGGATTTGTAACTGATCGTTCTGGAAACATAGCGGTACCGAAACTTGAAGCTACTGGGCTAAGGCGTTTGGCTGCTGCTGGCGGTGGACGTTTTGCTGTAATGCGAACAGATGATAGTGACCTTGATACCCTTCTATCTGAGTCCAGTGTAGGTGGATCCGAGTCAGATGAGTCACTTGTTACGGATCATTGGAGGGAAGAAGGCCCCTGGTTATTATTATTGCTAGTTCCGGTAGCTGCTATCGCATTTAGGAAAGGTTTGGTCATCACTTTGCTTATATTCCTTTCACCCATTCCCGAGCCTGCGCAAGCTTTTAGCTGGGAAGATTTGTGGCTAAATGCGGATCAACAAGCGAATCGGTTATTTGTCGAAGGAAGCGCCGCAGATGCGGCACAGTTGTTTAAAAACCCGGCGTGGCGGGCGGTCGCCAATTATCATGCGGGCGAATATGCCGGGAGTGCAGCGGGATTCGGTGGGCTTGACGATATTGACAGTCTTTACAATTTGGGTAACGCGCTTGCTATGCTCGGCAAATTCGAGTCGGCTATAGATGCTTACGAAGAGGTGCTCGAGAATGATCCGGAGTCAGAGGATGCACGTTACAATCGTGATTTGTTGAAAGACCTGCTTGAACAACAGCAGGAGTCGCAGTCCGGAGAGCAAGGCAATAAAGAAAATGCATCTGATGCTGGCGGCGGAGCTCAGCAGTCTCAGGGGCAGGGTGAATCTGATCAAAGCGGGGAGGAAGGCCAAACTGGTGACCCAAATTCTGGCGGCGAACCAGGGGAATCAGTAAGAGAGGAAGAAGCAGCTAGTCAGGAAGACATGGAGGCAATGCAGCGGGAACTCGAGCGCGCAGCTCAACAGGCAATGGAACAGTCATCTGAGATGCAAGAGCAACAAGGCATGACAGAGGCTGAGATGGAAGCGATGCGACGTGCACAGGAGCAACAGCAGGCAATGCAGCAGTGGTTGCGTCGAATTCCAAATGATCCTGGTGGACTTCTTCGCCGTAAATTTCGTTATCAATATCAGCGCCAAGGTAGAGATCAAGACGGTAACAATCTATGGCCAGATGATGAGGTCCAGCCATGGTAAATGAACGGGTTTTTCAGCCTAGTTTTTTTGTGTTGAGTTTGTTTGTCTTGCTGGGTCCAAATGTGGAGGCATCAGTGGTAGCAAGCATTGATCGACCGAATGTGGAACTGAATGAATCTTTTACCCTCAAGGTCACCGTAGATACAGCTATTGATATTGAGCCTGATGCATCAGCATTGGAAGCTGATTTTCATGTCGGCACCCGTAGCCAGCTTAGTAATACTACGATCGTTAATGGCCAGATTAGTCGCTCGCGGACGTGGACATATGTGATGATGGCCAAGCGCCAAGGAACTCTAACAATACCGCCAGTGAAAATTGGTGCAGAAGAGAGTCAACCTATACAAATAATTGTTACTCCGCCATCGACCTCTCATCCGGGCGAAGCAGATATATTTGTAACCACTGAGGTAGACCGAAAACAGAGTTTTGTGCAGGCACAAGTACTGTATAGCGTGAAGGTGTATAGATCAGTTGCAACTCGACAACCACGACTCAGTGAACCCAGCATGAGCGGAGCCGAAGTATTAATTCAACCTGTAGGAGAAGAGCGCTCATATGAATCCATATTGAATGGAAAGGCATACAACGTCGTCGAGCGTGCTTATGCTTTATTTCCTCAGGCAAGTGGAAAGATAGCGATAGACGGTGCACGTTTTGAAGCCCGGGTTTTGCGGGATGGCAGAATCACGGGACGAAAAATATTTGAGTCGCAACCAATAGAGATTATGGTCAGCTCGATACCAGAGCCGCCGGCGGACTTTCCGGATGCTGTTTGGTTGCCTGCCAAATCGGTTATTTTATCTGAGGACTGGTCCCGTGATTTAGGTCATCTGCCTCTCGGCGAACCAATTACGCGCCACCTCACAGTGACAGCTATCGGACAATTATCAACGCAAATTCCTGCATTAGAGCCTGCGGTTTCAGAGAATATTAAAGTTTACCCAGACAAACCGGAGTTTCGAGATGCTCCAGAGGCATCGGGAATTCGTGCTATGCGCCGTGATCAGTATGCAATGATCGGAATTGCAGCAGGTGATGTAGTGGTGCCAGAAATACGTTTGCCTTGGTGGAACATCGATGCTGGTGAATGGCAGGTGGCTTTGCTGCCAGGCTCAACACTTCATATCGAGCCAGCTGTAATGCCTGCGCAAAACCTTATTCCGCTCGAGCAAACGGGAGAAACATCAGCTTCTTCAACTGAAGTACAGATTTTATATGTTGATTTTTGGCGTTATGTAAGTATTGGTCTTGGCGGGACATTGGTACTAACGTTAATCGGGTGGTGGTGGTCGAGTCGCCCTAAAAGGGTAAAAGATAAGCAGTTTCCAGTAGAGCCAATACATAAACGGCAAGCAAAAGTTCTGAAAGCAGCGCGTAAAGCTGCTGTTGCCAACAATGCAGCTGATGTTAAGTCGAATCTGCTTCATTGGGGCAGGCTTGAATGGCCTGATAACTGCCCACGTAATATTAGGGAATTGTCGTCACGAGTATCGGCCCCATTATCGGCTGCATTGGAAGAGTTTTGTAATGCGACCTACGGGCCGGGAAGGCAGGAGTGGGATGGGGACGCTCTAGCTAGATCATTAAAATCATTTTCTGCAGTGAATGAAAATGTATCTAAGCAGCATATTGACAAACTACCGCCATTAGCGCCTGTAAGGAACACGATACGGCCATAGCCACAGATATTTTCTCACTTATTTGAAAAGAAGACTGGTGTCTAAACTACCAGTGGCCAGTATTCGGCATAGACTGCCATGGTTCTTTTGGTGGGAGGGGGGCGCCTTCCTGAAGTAATTCAATGGATATATTGTCTGGGGAACGAACAAAAGCCATGTACCCATCTCGAGGAGGGCGATTGATCTCTATCCCGGCATCCAAGAGTTTTTGACAGGTTTCGTAGATATTGGGGACACAGTAGGCGATATGCCCGAAATTGCGTGCTTCACCGTATTCTTCTGGATCCCAATTATAAGTAAGTTCTATCTGGGCTCCTTCGTCACCGGGAGCAGAAAGAAAAATCAGGGTGAAGCGACCGGAAGCGACATCTTTTCGTCGTATCTCAACCAAGCCGAGTTTATTGCAATAGAAATCTAGTGATTCTTCTAATTTTCTAATCCGAACCATAGTGTGTAAATATTTCATTTTCGGACCCTTCAAGTTTTCCGAGAGTTTACTTATATTATTTTTCAAGAGACAGTGTAAGTATCAACGTCGGTTATTGTAGGAACAGATGAAGCATATTAGGGCTATTTCGCTTGATTTAGACAATACGCTATGGGACATAAATCCTGTGATTTTCAGGGCAGAAAAGGTCCTGCGGGATTGGTTGACAAAAAATTATCCTCTAATCACAGAGAAGTTTTCCACCGAGCAGTTTCTTGAGCTGAGAATTCAAATAGTGGCAGACAACGCGGATAAGTCCCACGACCTAAAGTTTTGCCGTATAAAAATGCTTGAGGTTGCCGCTACTTCAGTTGGTTACGACAAAAGCGTAGCTGAAGTGGCATTTCAGGTTTTTGATGATGCGCGTAACGTTGTTACGTTTTATGAAGATGTGCCGCTTGCGCTAGAGGCCCTCTCGCGACGTTTTAAGCTGCTAGCAGTGACAAATGGGACTGCGAATCTTACAAAGATTGGTATCCGGCACCTATTTCATTCAGTCATAACGCCTGGTGATGTTGGCGTAGCGAAACCATCAAAGCCCATCTTTGATGCAGCACTGGATGCTGTCGGTTTATCGCCCCGCGAAATGTTGCACGTAGGAGATCATCCAGAATTTGATGTCAACGGAGCAAAGAACGCTGGATTATGGACTGCATGGGTCAACCGAAATAATGCTCAATGGCCTGAGCATCTGGATTTGCCAGACCTTACTATTGAAACGATTAAAGATTTGTCTGTGCTGCTGAAGTAGGTTTTCCACATTTTATATTGGTTCAAGGTTGGGTTTAATGACTATATCTATTCTTCGGTTTCTTGCTCGGCCAGATTCGGTTTCATTATTGGCAACAGGGTTAGTCTCACCGAACCCAGTGGCAATCAAGCGATAACTGGAAATACGCATAGCATTTATCATGTACTGTTGAATGGCTTCGGCCCTTTCTTGGGAAAGGCGCTGATTAGATTGGTCGCCACCATAGGAGTCTGTGTGGCCTTCGATGACAAGTTCGCTGCGAGGAAAAACATCGATAGCCTTTTCAATCTTTGCAAGCAGGTCAAAATCTGCTTGTTTTATTTCAGCTTTAGCACTTTCGAAAGTTAGCCCAACTACCCTTAAGATTATTGTATCTCCCTCCCGAAATACGCGAGCCTCGTCTCGACTAAACATTTTCTCTACCCGCTCAAACTGAGCTTTGATACGATCCTCAGCTTCCAGTCGCTGCACTAGTGCAGCCCGCTCGGCTGTTGCACCCCCAAGTCGCTTATCGAGTGTGCGAATTTCCTCTTCCATATCCGCAAGTCTCAAAATGTTTGACTCTAACTCTTGCTCAGTACTCTGTATCGTATTGCGTTGGTCCTCGATATAAGCCAGAAGATCTTGTTCCAGTTCTTCATAACCAGTGGCTAAAAATGGAACGATGTCAGCCATACCTGCAATATTTTCAAGCGGCTTTTCCCAATGCAGTATCAGCTCCTCAATAGTTAGGTTTCTTGCACGGACATCCCGGATAATCTTGGATAGATAAATAGCATGCTTAGCTTCATAGTTTGCTTGTCGAGCAAGGCTACGGGGAATATCTGTGTCATAGCGGTTTTCATTCAATTCACGTTCTGCATCCGCAAGTAATTGTTTTGCCCTGCCCAGCGTTATTGGAGCATAGCGACTGACTCTTGCTCGTTCTGCATCCTGCAGGAGATTACGAGTTTCCGTTAAATACTTTGCCTTTATTGCGATTAGCTCTGCGTCACGGTAATAATTAACCGCATCCACCTCACTGCGTTGAGCAATTTTTTGATCACCGCGCTCTAACGCTACGATGGCACCTCCGAATGCTCGCTGCGCTTGATCCCAGACTTCCCGAGCCAGACTTGGGGCTTGTGCGTTAGCGGCGTCTTCCCGACTTTTCATAACCTGAGAAAGAATGGTTTTTGTAGATTCTGCAATTTGTTTTGCTGCGTGATAATGAATTTTAGCCTCATTAGCTTTTCGACGGACATACTCAATACTTCCGCTCCGTTGCAATGCGGCCTCGGCTGACTCATAGTCTTCGGAACCATCAGCGTATGAGCGTGGGGCGAATAATTTAGCGTTCACTGAATCCGCAGCTTCTTTTGCAAGATCTGTTTCCTTGAAAAATGTACGGCGTAAATCGTCTTGTGCAAACGCACTTTCTAAAAAAACCACTAGAAATGGGAGCAGAATTAATCTGACTAATATTGTGTTTTGGGTATTACTATTCTCCCACCTCATCATCTGTTTCCCGATTATTAGCATGAGTCAGTATCTTACAATTGTGGTGAGCGAAAATTATATGGTAGATCTGTCTATGTATTTAGTATTTTTCGCTATATACCTTATCTTATGCTTTCTTTGCCGCAGAATCCGCATTGATTATATTTGACTCTTTAGGTGATATCTTTTGTCGATGAGCAGAGGCACCCTATAACTCCACCAAAAAATTGTGTGCTGGTTCACAGACACATTCAAGAGCAAAGTGTACCTTTTGTGTATGTCTGCAAAGTACTACACGCAATTTAGGCTTAGAGACGGCAGTTATCCGGAACGCAATGAATTTTCGGGGGTCGTCGAAGTATCGCGTCCGATGGATCATGGTTCCGATATGACACAGATCAAAGAAGAACTTACGAGAAATTTCGATTTCCAACAGAGTGCACTGCAGTTACTTAGTTGGTCAAGACTTCACTAACATCCGTCTGATCCATTTGCCCTATATACGCTCCCCCTTTGTTTTGGGTTTGGGTAATCGTGTATCACTACTCAAATTAATTTGTGAGAGAATACGCTTTTGGAATCCATGGTTGTCAAATGGGCGTGAAAGTCACTTCAAGTAAACGTTTGCGCAGTATTCCTGTGATTGAGAGTGGGAAAAAGTATCGAACTGAGTTTGGATTTACAGCAATCAAGAACGGTATGAAGGCCCGCAAAAATGAATATTCTGAGCCGCTAGCCTTAAAACCTCATTGGTTGCGGATGCAGATACCTTCAGGAAGTCGGTTTTCCAGCGTCAATAAAATAGTAAGGGAGCATAGGCTCAGCACAGTCTGCGAAGAATCATTGTGTCCTAATATCGGAGAGTGCTGGAATAATGGTACGGCAACAATTATGGTGATGGGCTCAGTTTGCACAAGGGCTTGCAGATTTTGTGCAGTGGATACTGGTAATCCAAATGGGTGGTTAGATCCAGATGAACCATTAAACATCGCACGGGCGGTCAAACTGATGGGTCTTGATTATGTTGTCATCACTTCAGTTGACCGAGATGATTTGTCTGACGGTGGTGCCGGACACTACGCGGCTTGTATTCAAGCAATCAAACAGATGAATCCGAATACAGCTGTGGAAGCCTTAACACCGGATTTCAATGGAGTTTTGCGAGATGTAGATACGGTAGTAAATTCCGGGCTGCAGGTTTTCGCGCAAAACGTCGAAACTGTGAATCGCTTGACGCGGAAGGTTCGCGATTCTCGAGCGAGTTACGCTCAAACCTTAAACGTATTAAGCTATGCTAAACGACTAAGACCTGACGTATTGACTAAAACTAGCCTCATGTTGGGGCTTGGCGAAAACAATCACGAGATCTCACAAACGATGTTAGATTTGCGAGAAGTGGGTGTAGATATTCTGACTCTTGGGCAGTATTTACGACCGACAAAAAATCACCTTGCTGTTGAACGTTACGTAACACCTGATACATTCGAAGAATACCGTCAAGAAGGGTTAAAGGCTGGTTTTGTCGAGGTGGTCGCGGGTCCTTTGGTCCGTTCCAGTTATCGTGCTGATCGTGTGTTGCAACAGAATAATGTTGGCATCACAAATTTTACTTCACAAACAACCTAGGAAATTAATAATAGAACTATGACCGAGTTTTTTATCGAGTATGGAATGTTCCTGTTAAAAACAGTAACGATAGTGGTCGCACTTGTTGTGATTATAGGGACAGTCGCAATGGCCAGTAAAAAAGCAGCCCAACAAGATGGTTTGGAAATTGAGGACTTAAATAGGCGATATCGGACGATGGCCAATGCTGTCAAACAGGCCGTGATGACAAAGGACGCGTGGAAGAAGGAAGCTAAGGCTGAAAAAGCACGCCAAAAGGATGAAGGTAAATCTGATGCTGCAAAACCTATAGTTTTTGTTATTGACTTTAAAGGGGACTTGAAGGCGAGTGCTGTGGAGTCTTTACGGGAAGAAGTGAGTGCGGTGCTGGACGTCGCCGGGCCGGAAGATGAAGTTGTTGTTCGACTAGAGAATCATGGCGGTGTGGTACACGAGCACGGATTGGCGGCCTCACAATTGTCACGTGTGAGGGAACGAAAAATTCCATTAACAATTGCTGTCGATAAAGTTGCGGCAAGCGGCGGATATTTGATGGCTTGTGTCGCAAACAAAATCGTTGCGGCGCCATTCGCTATTCTTGGTTCAATAGGTGTTTTGGCGCAGATACCAAATTTTAATCGGCTACTGGATCAACATGGGATCGATTTCGAGATGATTACGGCAGGGCAACACAAGAGAAATGTCACTATGTTTGGCAGAAATACCGATGAAGATCGAGAAAAGCTAAGATCGGAACTGGAGGAGGTGCATAGTTTGTTTAAAGCAGCAGTAAATAGGTATCGCCCGGATCTAAATCTCGACAAAGTAGCTACCGGAGAACATTGGTATGGAACACAAGCAATGGAATTAGATTTGGCTGATGAACTTCAAACTAGTGATGAATTGCTGACATCACTTGCTATAGACCGCAATGTTTACAGAGTCAGTTACAAGGTGAAAATGTCTCTGCAGAGGCGTATTTTGGCGAACGCGGACGCATTAATGAGCCGTATTGATACGCTGGAATGGAGGCGTCGGTTTGAGTCGCGCCTGCCACGATAATGCAGAAGAGACTGGAATTTTAGTTGTACCAATTAATTTAGAGTAAAAGAGATGATTTCGAAACTTAGCCGACTAATTTTATTATCGTTTTTGATTAGCTTTGTAGTGGCTTGTTCGACGACACCAACTGGGCGTGCGCAGCTGACGATGAAGTCAGAAGCGGTGTTGGCGCAGGAAGGTGCTCGCCAGATGGCAATGATCCGTAAAAATTCGCCACTGGTGCAAGATCAAGCCACTATTAATTATGTTGCATGTGTGGCAAATGCTATCGTCGAAGTATTGGAAGGTCGTGACAGTGCTATGTATTGGGAACTCGCGATAGTCAACCAGCCTGATGTGAACGCTTTTGTGATGCCAGGTGGGAAAATTGTCGTTAAGTCCGGAATTTTAAGCGTCGCTCAAAATCAACACCAACTCGCTGCCGTTCTTGGACACGAGGTAGCTCACGTTACGGCGAATCATGCTAATGAGCGAGCGACACGAGGAGAACTGGCAAGTTACGGTGTAGAGGTTTTAGCACTGATTCTGGGAGGTGGTTACTATAACCAGACTCGCGGTGCCTACGGTGCAGCATCAACTTTAAATACTCTCGGCATCATGAACCCATTTAGCCGGATGCAAGAATCAGAAGCGGATTTAATCGGTCTCGAGTACATGGCCAGAGCTGGGTTTGATCCTCGCGAGAGCGTTGAGTTATGGCAGAACATGAATAGCAGTAGTAAAACGACTAAGGTGCCTGAATTCATGTCGACACACCCGTCTGGCGAAACACGGATTGAGTCTATGATTGAGCAGCTGCCACAAATGCTGGCATTGTATAACCAAGCGAACGCGGAAGGACGCAACCCGGATTGTCGACGTTAAGCAGACTAAAGAATTGAGTAGCCCAGGTGCGGTAGAAGTGGATAGCCCTATTGGCCTTTTGGCGAGTACTACTGCTGCTTTTTTAGGTCGTGCGCGCAGGGGGCCACTAAATACTCCGGTTTTCATAGAGAATTTTTCGGAATTCAGAGACCACTTTGGAGGTTGTTGGTCTGGCAGTATGTTAGCCGACGCGGTCCAGCAATTTTTCTCGCACGGCGGCACCAATTTATATGTAGTGCGGATTGCTAATAATGCTCGCGGTGCAAGAATTGATTTACCAGGTCCCAACGGACCGCTTGTACTCGAAGCAGCAGAGCCTAGTTCAACGGAACATGTTCGAGCTGCTGTAGATTATGATGGGATTGAAGATGAGAAAGGTCAGTACTTTAACCTGACCTTGCAGAGATTAGCGCCAGATTCAAGCATTGTTCTCGACCAAGAGATTTACAGGCGACTCAGTTGCCAATCCGATAATGTTTTGTTTGTTGGGTCAGAGCTTGCTAGATCGCAGCTCGCACATGTTTGCAATACGGTACCGGCTCACCGGCCAGATTCAACAGGCGCGGGTTACATTAACCAAACCGAAATGGGAACTGACGGATCTGCGCTGTCAGATTATGATTTGATCGGTTCCCCGGAACTCGGCACTGGTATGTTTTCCCTTAATAAGATTGAAGAATTCGATCTACTATATATTGCACCGTCGATGACAAGTTGTGTGCCAGGACCGGCGGCAGTCCTTGCTGCTGAAATATATTGCCGCCGACGAGGAACAATGTTGATTCTTGATCCACCGGAAACGTGGATGAGCACGTCGGACGCGTTAGAGGGTTTTGAGGAAGCAGGCTATGCTCATCCCGATGTGTTGTCTTACTTTCCAAGGGCAATGAGTAGCCATAGTG
Organism: uncultured Woeseia sp.; assembly: GCA_913031125.1. Classification (GTDB taxonomy): domain Bacteria; phylum Pseudomonadota; class Gammaproteobacteria; order Steroidobacterales; family Woeseiaceae; genus SZUA-117. The sequence goes on from CAJWFK010000008.1 coordinate 57,762, forward strand.
CAACGCGCGAAGAGTCGATCGCGATCGGTGGTGCTATTGCTGGTTTGCTATGTAAACTGGATAGGCAATCCGGCCCATGGGAAGATTTAGATCAACAGGGGTTCGAGTTGAGTCACGATTTGTTACCAGCTTTAGATATCCCTGCTAGCGAAGCACATCGTCTTGTTAAGGGCGGATTGAACGTCATAGTCGGACAAAGACCTGGTCACGCAATGGTTTGTGGCTCCGTGACACTGGCGCACGGTAGTCAATCGGGGGATCAGTTTACGAGCCTAACAACTCGAAGGCTCTGCTTATCTATAAAAAATGCGGTGGACAGCGTTACCCGAAGAACCGTTTTCAAATTAAATACTGCAGCAGTTAAGGAACATATTGTTGCTGATGTTCGAAAGTACATGGATGAGTTAGTTAATGCGGGGGCATTAAAAAACGATCGGTTCTCTGTCGATTGTGATACCAATCAGGGTGAAAAGAGAATTAATTGTACTCGCGATATAACCATCTCGTTAACCTTTGATCCAGCCTGTTCTGATGAGACTATTAAATTAAATATTTGTCAGGCTAAATCCGATTCTGAAGTGGCAAGCCAGTACGCCTAAAAATTGTGGTTTCGTAAGCAGTGGATACTCACAAATGATAAAAAGCTGTTTTATTAGCGCGCAGCCATACAAATTAATCCTGCGCTCCGTATCCACCACCACCTGGGGTTTTAATAATAACGGTGTCACCAGGCTCTAGGTGTATTGTTGCAGTACCTTTTAGGTGTTCTTTTTTTCCATTTGAACGCTGGATCATGTTGTACCCCTTTCCTCCATTTTTACCACCATCGATACCGAAAGGTGCGATACGTCGATGGTTCGACAGGATCGACGCGTCTACCGAATCCGTGAAACGAATTTTACGTGTAACGCCGGCGCCACCGATCCACTTTCCTTTTCCACCAGAGCCTTGGCGGATTGAAAACGACTCCAGAATTACCGGAAATTTTTGCTCCAATACCTCCGGATCAGTCATACGTGAATTGGTCATATGTGTATGTACAGCATCGCAACCGTCAAACCCGGGGCCTGCGCCTGCGCCACCACAGATTGTTTCGTAATACTGGATATGATCATTACCGAACGTAAAGTTATTCATTGTTCCTTGCGAGGCAGCGAGGGCACCAACTGCACCATAAATACAGTCGGTAACGCATTGTGATGTTTCAACGTTCCCAGCCACTACTGCGGCAGGATGTTGGGGACTTAGGATGCTACCTTTAGGGATAATTATTTTAAGCGGCTCAAGGCAGCCCTCATTCATTGGTATCTCGTCGTCAATAAGGCTACGAAAGACATAAAGGACTGCCGCTCTAGTAACAGCTTCCGGGGCATTGAAGTTAGATGTTGATTGCTCTGAACTGCCAGTAAAATCAATAGTGGCCTGTTTTGCATCGTGGTCCACTGAAATTTTGACACAAATTATTTCACCAGTATCTAATTCATATTGGAATTTACTGTCGTGCAACGAATGGACTAAACGACGGACACTTTGCTCAGCGTTTTTTCGCACGAAGCGTAAATAATTTTGTACGGTCAACAAGCCGTAACGTTCAACTGCTTTTCCTAGCTGTTTTATTCCGTGCTGGTTTGCTGCTAGCTGGGCTTTGAGATCGGCGATATTCTGGGGAAGATTTCTCGCGGGGTATTTTGCGCTGCCAAATAATGCCTTTATAGCTCCAAGTTGGAATACTCCTCGTTTTACCAGCCAGAAATTGTCTATAACTACTCCTTCCTCATCGATGTGTTGGCTATCTGATGGCATGGATCCTGGGGTAATGCCGCCGATATCAGCGTGGTGTGCGCGTGAGGCAAGATAGAACAATGGTTTTTCTGATTCTTCGAACCACGGCGTAACGACGGTAATATCAGGTAAATGTGTCCCGCCATTGTAGGGGGAGTTTTGCATTATCGAGTCGCCTGGGCCCAGTTGATTGCCATTGGCAGCGATTACGCTACGCACACTTTCGCCCATAGATCCAAGATGCACCGGCATGTGCGGTGCATTGGATACTAATCTGCCTTGAGCATCAAAAAGTGCGCAGGAAAAGTCGAGACGCTCACGGATATTTACCGACAGCGCAGTTTTTTGCAAAACCGTTCCCATTTGTTCTGCTATATGCATAAAAAGTCGATTAAAGATTTCGAGGCGCACAGGATCGGGCTGGTCTGCACAATGGGCAGAAGTATACAAAGGGGCAGTATTACAGTTAAGAATTAGGTGGCCCTTCCGGTTTACATCTCCGGTCCAGCCGGCATCGATCACGGTTGTTGCATTGGCATCTACAATTATTGCAGGACCGATTACAGAGAAACCTGCGCCGAGTAAATCACGTTTATATACGGGGACTTCCGCCCACTTGTTGTCTAATCGAATGCGAGTACTGCTAACTAGCGCTGTTTTCGCAGCGACTTTTATATCGCTATCCCGGAACTCTTCTTCAATACCGGTGCCCTCTACACAGGCTGTAGCAATAATGAGATTGTTCGAGTCAGGTTTTATTCCGAATCGCTGTTGGTATATGGAAGAAAATGACTCTGCCATAGCATTTGCATCTGCATAGTCGATATCAAGGATGGTATCTGAATCGGCAACTCGCAGGCCCAAACTGCGGCGAAAATTCCTGTGAATTTCTGGGACGCCTTGGCCCCCAAGTGATTTGTCAATTTGAGTCTTCATTTTGTGAATTTGGTTACCGGCGGCCCTGACCGTTTTTTCACTAAAAGAACTTTCAATAGATTGTTGTTTATCGACACGAATATCGGAAAGACCCATGCCGTAAGCTGACAAAATCCCGGCCATTGGGTGCAGCCAAACTCTTTTTATGCCGAGAATCTCTGCGACTTTGCAGGCGTGCTGTCCTGCGGCACCACCGAAACTGCAGAGGGTAAAGTCGCGGACGTCTTCGCCTCGTTCAACCGTTATTTTACGAATTGCGTTGGCCATACTTTCTGCAGCGACTGATAGGAAACCCTCAGCAACGGATTCTGCTGTAACTCGCGCCGAGCTATCTTGCCCTATGATTTCTGCCAACTCATTGAATTGGTTTCGGACGACATCCATGTCCAAGGTCTGATTGGCATCAGGGCCAAAAACCTTCGGAAAAGAATCTACTGGAATTCTTCCGAGTAAAACATTGGCGTCTGTGATTGTAAGTGGGCCACCACGTCGGTAACAGGCGGGTCCAGGGTTAGCTCCGGCCGAGTCTGGTCCTACTTGATAACGCTGGTCCTTGTAATGCAGGATAGAACCACCACCAGCAGCGATCGTATGGACTTTAATCATTGGCGCCCGCAATCGAACTCCTGCCACCTCTGAGTCGTTGCTTCTTTCATAGTCTCCGGTCCAGGCTGAGATATCAGTTGAGGTGCCGCCCATATCAAATCCAATTAAACGCTGTAAACCGACTTTTGACGCAGTTTCTACCATGCCGACCACACCGGCTGCTGGGCCGGATAAAACACTGTTTTTGCCACGGAAATTTTGAGCAAGTGTCAGGCCACCGTTCGACTGCATAAAAAGCAGCCGCTTGGGCTCGGTGATTGGTTGAAGTTGAGTCGTTAAGCTCCGGATGTATTTATTTAGAACGGGCGTTAAATAGGCGTCTACAAGTGTGGTTTCTGCACGACTGACGAACTTGATGAGGGGTTCAACTTCATGGGACACGGAAATTTGCTTAAAACCAGCCCTTTTCGCGATATCTGCAATTCGTCGTTCATGTTTAGGGTAAGAAAAACCATGCATTAGGCAAATAGCCGCCGACTGAAAACCATCATCCAGTGCAGTTTTAAGCGCCATCTCAATAGCATTTTCATCCAAAGACTTGATGACACTTCCGGTTGCACTGAGTCTTTCATCTGCTTCAATAACTCGGGCGTAAATCGGTTTAGGTTTTTTGATATTTAGTTTGAAGATATCGGGACGGTTTTGATATCCGATTGCCAACGCATCGCGAAAACCCTTCGTTACTATGAGAACACTAGGTGCTCCTCGACGCTCAAGCAGGGCATTTGTGGCGACTGTTGTACCTATCTTTACAGCATCAATATCATCGCCAGAAGAAATCATACGACGGATAATTTCTGCCGCCGCATCTTCATAACGCTCAGGATTTTCGGACAGTAGCTTCCCCGTCACTATAGTGCCGTTTGGGCGCAGTGCTACAACGTCAGTGAATGTCCCCCCGCGATCGATCCAAAATTGCCAGTTTCGGTTAGTCACGGTTGGAAAGGTACCGTAAAAAAGCGGTCACTACACGCTAAAGGGGCTATGATTGACCCTTATATAAAAACTAGACCATTACTTTACGGACAGTTCATGGGCAACATAAAACCCCTTTTGGTTAGGTATTTAATTGTGCAGTGTTATCTGCTCCTCTCTTTCTCTTTGCCTTTATATGCAGAGGATAGGGATGCTTTTAAACTTGTTGATCTGCCTACTGCCATTATCGACAAGGTTAAGGAGTTTGATCAGGAAAAGATTGATTATCTTCGAGGAGATAGCATTTTCAGTTATGCAGGGAGCCACGAAATCCTCTGGCGGAGGTTTAAGAACAAGTCTTCCCAGGAAATAGAAGCATATGTCGATGCGATGATACGTGTAGACGATCTCATGAAATTCGATGCCGATAAGGATATGGCCTCGATACCTCTTAATACAGACTACCCAGGTTTTAATGCCTGGAAGACGCGACGACCGGCTGAATTCGACACGCCACGTGAAGCTGGGCCAATAAATGTAAACCGCTACCTGCATGCAGGTGCGAAACAGGGGATTCCTACTTTCTTCAATCAGCCAGTTGCGCTTACCCCTGAAGACCTTTTGGCAGGTGATATTGACGTAGCCATTATTGGTACAGGCCTTGATATGGGCACTGGATTTAGAGGGGCTGCATATGGTCCAAAAGCTCTTAGAGCAGGATCAATATACGGTGGTGCTGGCATGACGAATAATCCCCACATGCACACTATGGTTTCTCCTTTTAATGAACTAAATATAGTCGATTATGGTGATGTCGCTGTAGATGGATTGAGTCTGGAGCGCAGTGTGGGTCATATTCGTGAAATTGTGCGTGAAATTGCAACGGCGGGCACGATTCCCATGATTGTTGGGGGCGACCACTCGCTAATGTACCCGGATGTTGCCGGTATTGTAGACGTTTATGGAGCAGGAAACGTCGGTGTGATTCATTTCGATGCACATTATGACGCTGGTCAGACTGGTGCTTATCTATTATCACATGGTCAACCTGTACGTCGTTTGTTTAACGAACAACTTGTGCCTGGCAAGAATTTTATCCAAGTTGGGTTACGAGGGTCTTGGCCTGGTGAGTCGGGGTTTAGGTGGATGCAAAAAGAAGGACTGCGCTACCATACAATGGCAGAAATTGAACAGAAAGGTTGGCAGTCGGTGATGGAGCGCGTTTTCTCCGAGGCGCTTGAAAATGGGCCAGAATATATTTTTATTTCTTTTGACGTGGATGTATTAGATCCTGCCTATATGCCTGGGACTGGCACACCTGAACCGGGTGGGCTCACTACCCGTGAGGTATTTCCAGTCATTCGTGGGCTTTGTACTGCGAAGGAGATTGTCGGCTTCGAACTCGTTGAGCTTAATCCACTTGTTGATCCTGGCTACACCTCAGCTCAAAATGCTAACAGGATTCTGGCTGAGTGTTTAACTGGGATCGCAATGCGAAAGAGTGGTATTACTGACCCTTACTATCTTAGCCCACTAACAACTGAACATGGACATGATGAATGAAAATTTTGTTTTTATTTTTGCTGTTACCGATAACCGCTTTTGCTACAGAATATCCCCGGGCCCGTGATCTTGGGATACCTTTTGAAGGGCAGCCCGGGGTTTGGAACGCAATCACGGATATTTCAGGTGTAACGGTCGGATTTGAAACGATAGTCAGGGACCTACCGGAAAAAAAGGCAGTCCGTACTGGAGTCACTGCGATCTTACCTCGCGGTGAGGACACCAATCATCGTCCGGTTTTTGGAGGATGGTTCTCGTTGAACGGGAATGGCGAGATGACCGGTACAACATGGGTAGAAGAATCTGGTTTTGTTGAGGGTCCTATCATGATTACTAATACGCACAGTGTGGGGGCGGTTCACGAAGGGACAATACGTTGGCGTTTTGAGAATGGGGCAGCAGACTCGAGTGGGTATTGGTGGTCACTTCCAGTGATTGCCGAGACTTGGGACGGTTATCTTAACGACATCAATGGTTTTCATGTCAGGCCAGATCATGCTAGTGCGGCAATAGAAGGTGCTAAATCTGGACCGGTTGCTGAAGGGAATGTGGGTGGTGGCACCGCAATGAATTGCTTTGAATACAAATGTGGTACCGGTACTGCATCAAGAATTACGGAAACAGCTGGCCGAGAATACACTGTGGGTGTGCTAGTTCAGGCAAATTTTGGGAGACGCGGTGACCTCATCGTGGCGGGTGTTCCAGTAGGGGAGTATTTGCAAAATAATATGGTCTTTTCCTCAGTGACGCCTCAGTTCTCGGGGATAGGATCAATAATTATTGTTGTCGGAACGGATGCTCCACTGCTTCCGCATCAACTCAAACGGTTAAGTCGTCGGGCGGCTTTGGGATTGTCACGGACTGGCAGTATTGCTAGTAATGGATCGGGTGATATCTTTATTTCTTTCTCGACTGCTAACGAGGTAGCTAACCAGTCAAATTCCGATGCGAACATTCAGGCTATTTCTAATGAGGATATTGTGCCTTTATTCGCTGCCACGGTGCAGGCGACCGAAGAAGCTATTATCAATGCTCTCGTTTCTGGACGAACGATGACGGGAAATCGCGGTAACACAGTAAATTCAATTGACCATTCAGCGCTGCGCGAAGTGTTGCGTCGGCATAATCGGTTAATAGAAAATTGAAGTAGCCTTATGGATAGAGCGACGTCTGTATTAATTACTCTGTTGGTGTACAACGCCGTTCTTATCACTGTTGGACTTTGGGCAAAGGGTCGTAATCGCGAGGTACAGGACTTTTTTCTCGGCGGTCGTCAGCTCGGTGCCTGGGTTGCCGCCATTAGTGCATCCGCAAGTTCTTCGTCAGCTTGGACCTTACTGGGTGTGAGCGGAGCAGCTTATGCCTGGGGGCTGCCGGCACTTTGGATTTTTCCCGCAACGGTTGGTGGTTTTTTGCTCAATTGGGTATGGGTCGCACCACGGTTACAAAAACTTTCCGGCAGGGAACAAGCAGTCACGTTAAGCGCTGTGATTGCGCCAAAATCGCTGGGTGTGAGACGGGAATTTGTGCTGCGTGTGGCTGCGTTAATTATTGTTTTTTGTTTTACATTCTACATAGCTTCACAGTTTGAAGCCGCTGGTAAGGCCTTCGAGGCAACGTTCGGTATCTCCAAAGAAAACAGCATTCTAATTGGCGCTGTCATTGTATTGACCTATACGCTGCTAGGTGGATTTTGGGCCGTTAGCGTGACCGATACCATACAAGGGATTCTGATGGCCGTTGCTGCCCTGATATTGCCTATCGTGGCATTAGTTGGCGTTGGCGGATTCTCTCCTTTGTCTATGGGACTAGCGGAAATTGGGAACTCCGGTTCGCCCATTATTGCCGGTGGACTGGTCACCGTTTTCTTTGTGCTGGGACTTATGGGTATCGGAATCAACTATCCGGGCCAGCCTCATGTAGTCAATCGTTTTATGGCACTAAAAGATGAGCGATCACTTCGCCAAGCTCGCATCATAGCCATGAGTTGGGCCGTAGTTGTGTATACGGGTATGCTTTTACTTGGCCTAAGTGCTCGTGTTCTTTTTTCCGATATTGGTGATGCTGAGCAAGTTCTATTTAAGGCTGCGACGGCACTGCTTCCACCCGTTATTTCAGGTGTTATGTTGGCGGCTGTGCTATCGGCAATTATGTCTACAGCGGATAGTCAATTGCTCGTTGCATCGTCAGCCATTTCGTATGACTGGGATCTTGCGAATGGGAAGGCTGATGAAGATTTGAGACGAACTCGGTTAACTGTGCTTGCTGTCTTATTTTTGGCTACTGCCTTGGCCCTATTCTGGCAGGCTGATATTTTTTCGCGAGTGCTTTTCGCGTGGTCTGCAGCTGGTTCTGCATTTGGTCCTATATTAATTATGCGTTTGCTTGGACGATCACTATCGCCAGTAGCTACATTGTCAGCAATGCTTCTGGGTTTTAGTTTGACCGTTCTGATTTCATTCTTTCCAAATACGCCTGGTGACGTGGCGGAGCGACTCCTACCGTTTTTTGTTGCGTTCGGTATCGCAGTATCCGGGTCTAAAAGGTGTTCCGTTTAATTAATTGTGGTTTGTATTTGTTAACTCAGTATGAAATCGGCTATAGCTAAACGCAACCATCGCATATGGGCAACGATTTGCGACATCCCAGCTGGCTCAGTTGCAAGTTATGGACAGATTGCAGAGATAGCAGGCTTTCCACGGGGCGCCCGTCAAGTCGCTTACGCGTTGCGTAAATTGCCTGATAGACAGAGCGTTCCTTGGTACCGTGTTATAACCTCCTCCGGGAGGATAGCGTTTGATATAGGTACTCCTGCTTTTGAAAGGCAAAGCAAAAGGCTTAGCCAGGAAGGTGTCGTTATTCTCAATGGTCGCGTTGATATGGCGATATATCGTTGGCAACCTGACTTGGATGAGCTTCTCTGGAAACCGGGTGTGGCGTGGGACCATTAATAATCCCAGACTATTATTTTAGGATGCCGTGACGCAAATATTGGGTCGGTGAGAGGTAGTTTGATATGACGAAACCAATGGTAATTTTTTCCCATGGTCAGGAGAGTGGCCCGTGGGGCACCAAAATCAATGCTATGGCAGGACTAATGCGCAATATCGGTTGTGCTACTGACAGTGTTGATTATCAAGGTATTGATGACCCGAGTATAAGAGTAAAAAAACTCATCAAGCATTGTGAATCATTCCAGGAGCCTCTATTACTTGTTGGCTCGAGTATGGGCGGTCATGTTGCAACATCCGCTGCTCACTATGTTAATGCTGTCGGCTTATTTGTGCTTGCCCCTGCATACTACATAGCAGAATTTGAACATTTGACGCCCTCGGCTCCAGATATTCCGATAAGTATCGTGCATGGTTGGAATGACGATATTGTGCCCGTTGAAAATAGCATACGGTTTGCTCAAACATGCCAAGCAAGTCTGCACATTGTTGATGGAGGACATCGGTTGACTAACAACATCGAGGAAATTTGCTATTACTTAGAACGGTTTGTGAAGGAGTTATCTAAGACTACAAAAAATATTTAATTTAGGGCCTCGCTATTTAATTTTTGGTCTATGAGGTAAGTGAGGCCTGTCAGACCAGGTACTGGGTCCGTGATAATCCAAGTTGGAATGCCCTGCATATACCCACCATAACGGTTTTTATCTTCAAACCGTGATCGAAATTCAGAAATTTTTATTTGTTTGATCACTGAAGGGACGATGCCGCCTGCGATGTAAACACCACCTAGCGCTCCTGTAATGAGAGCAAGTTCTGCTGCAACCGTTGCCAGGAACTTAAACCATTGATCCATCGTTTCCCTATTGGCCTGAATTTTCATGTTGCCTGTAATGTCTTCGGGCGCCATTAGTCGTTCTTTATGCATGGCTTCATGCAACGCAAGTAGCCCCGGGCCCGACAAAATACGCTCCGCTGAGCAATGGCCATAGTATTTGCGCAGTACTGCGATGATTATATCTTCCGTTTCATTCCGACCTGATAAAGTGATATGGCCACCCTCGCCACACATTGGGCCGGAGCCATCAATCCAAGCTGCCATCCCGAGTCCGCTACCTGGCCCAAGTACTGCAGTATTGCCAGATCTATATTTATTTGCTGTTCCGACTTCTATACGTGCACTATCATCAAAATGGGGTAAGGCATAGGAAATCGCATGGAAATCATTCAATATTTTAACTTGCCGGAAACCTAGGTTCGCAATCTTTTGTCGGCTGAAACGCCAGTCACGGTTTATCATTTGAATTTCTTCGCTTTCGACGGGTGCGGCGACCGCGAGTGCGCATCCGTCTGCATTGATATTTACCTGGCTTATATATTGGTCAAGTAGTTCAATCGCGCCTTTATATCCGTTGTTATTGATGATTTGCAGTTGCTGTACGTTGTTGCCGTCATAGATCGCACAACGACTCGTTGTTGCTCCAATATCGGCTATCAACCATCTGTTGTTTAAAAGACTCATTTCCAAGGATTACCATGCAGGCGTATATAAAAATAATCAATAGTTTACGGAAGATCGGAAAGCGGTAAGATTGGCAGTGATGTCTATATCACAACAAGTTTTCCGTCCATGGTACGGGGTTGCGGACAAAATCTTTAGCTTGTGGGCTCGCCCGATAGCCCAGCCTGATGATCCTCGTACCCTTCTTACAGGTCCCGGTACAGAGATTTGTTACGTGCTTGAGACGGGCGGTCTGGCAGACACGCTCGCTTTAAATAGGCTGTGTAAGATACATGGTATGCCATCGCCATTTGAGCCGCTGGAGTTTTGTGGTCTCAAAGAATCGACAAGAATCATTGTCTCCCGGCCAGCGGCAGGTTTAATATTTCGTCGCAAACGGCCATGGACTTCAAAGCGGCTGCGCCGCCTTGTGGAAGCAAGTATCACAGAGGACGTTGCGGAATTACTCTTGATTCCGGTTGGGATTTACTGGGGAAGGGCGCCCGAGAAGGAAAATTCATGGTTAACCTTATTTTTTTCGGAACACTGGGAGATAGCCGGAAGAATCCGTAAGTTTATAATTACTATCTTACAAGGTAGAAATACACTATTGCGCTATAGCCGCGGACTGCCTTTAAATTCCATCGTTCAACACGAGTCTGAATCGGAAGTTGCGTTGCGCAAGGTGTCTCGAATACTACGAGTCCACTTCCGACAGCGCCGCATAGCAACTGTCGGGCCAGACCTATCTCATCGCCGTACTCTTGCAAATGCTGTTCTAAGTGATCCGAAAGTTCTCGCGATTATAGAAAAAGAAGCGCGGGAGAGCCGAGCCAAGTTAGAGCGCGGTCGGAATCGGGCACACAAATATGCAAATGAGATTGCCGCACATATTTCTTATCCAACAATTCGGGTGATCGAAAGGTTTCTTAGTTGGGTATGGAATCGAATTTATGACGGTATTGAGACAAATAACATTAACAGGTTGCACGATGTGGCTAAGAAATCGGAAGTCGTTTATGTGCCGTGCCATCGTAGTCACTTCGATTATTTACTCTTAAGTTACATCGTTTATCAGCAAGGGCTGAGCTTGCCGCATGTTGCCGCCGGGCTAAATCTTAATATCCCTATTGTTGGTGCCATCCTGCGTCGTTGCGGCGCTTTTTATCTAAGGCGCAGCTTTAAGGGAAATCGTCTTTATTCAGCCGTCTTCAGCGCTTATCTGCAGCAAATTCTTGTGCGTGGTCATTCGATTGAATATTTTATTGAAGGTACGCGAAGTCGTACCGGAAGGTTGTTAACGCCGAAAGCTGGGATGCTCGCGATGACTGTTGAGTCCTATGTTAATAACCCGCGACTACCAGTTGTTTTTGTACCCATATATTTCGGATACGAAAAACTTATCGAGGGAGATTCATTCATATCAGAACTGGTTGGGAACAAAAAGAAGAAAGAGTCTCTTTTCGGACTTACACGCGCATTAAAATCCCTTCGAAAATACTTCGGGAAAGTTTACGTTAACGTTGGCGAGCCGGTTGAGTTAGACACCTTACTTGATAGCCAGCAGGTGGACTGGAGGGAGATAGGACTTACAGAAGGAAGCCGGCCCCAATGGCTTGCTAATGTGGTAGAAAATCTTGGCACGCGGATTATGCAAGAGATAAATTCCGCTGCGGCCGTTACTCCGATCAGCCTACTTTCTTATGTACTGCTAGCAACTCCCAAGCAATCGATGGGTGAAAATGAATTGAAGGTGCAGTTGGGGTTAAGTCAGAGGTTGTTATCACGATTTAGATACTCTGAACAAGTAACAATTCCAGAGTCGAGTGCTGAGAAAATTATTGACCATGGAGAGAAATTAGATGTAATCAATCGGACGCCACATCCTCTTGGCAATGTTATCAGCATGTCCGAGGAGAACGCTGTATTAATGACTTATTTCCGGAACAACATACAGCATCTTTTCGCGGTCCCGGCTTACATTGCGTGTTGTTTCATCCAGGGTCGGCGTTTGCCCTGCAGCGAGTTGCAACGGCTTGCCAAAACGATCTATCCATTTATGCGAATTGAGCTGCAACTTAAATGGGATGAAGATGAACTTGACGATATTCTTAGAGCTGCGGTCGATAGCCTCGTCTCTGAAGGATTGCTGACTCTTGAAAATAATTCAATAGTTAGGCCTCCAAGAGGTTCGGCCCCAGCGTATCAATTGATGATGTTAGGCCAATCAATGGTCCCGATGTTACAACGTTTTTACTTAGTGATTGAATTGTTGGTCCGAAATGGTCCTGGAACCTTATCTCAGGCTAAATTAGAGGGCTTATGCCAGAAAAGCGCTCAGCGTTTGTCAATGATTTATGGTTTAAACTCACCTGATTTCTTTGATAAAGTTTTGTTTCAAAATTTTATTCGCACGTTGCGGGATCGCCATGTGGTAACACGTAACGATGCTGGTTTTATTGAATTTACTGACGATATTATGCGTATCGGAGAGGATGCACGGTTAGTGCTTGGCGAGGAAATTCGACACAGCATTCTATCTCTTACGTTCTCTGGCCCAGGCTTTGATCGACTATGAATGTAGTTTCCTTTTATCAATTTACCGATATCATTAATGTCCCTAGTTTGCGTGACCAGCTGCAGATATTGTGTGATCGGAAACGATTGGTAGGAACTGTTTTAGTAGCGCCCGAGGGGATTAATGGAACGCTTGCTGGCAGTGTTACAAATATAGAATCTGTATTAGTTTGGTTAAACCAAAAGCTTCTTTTGACTATTCCAATTGAAGGGCGTTGGACTGAGGCTAGTGGTGCTCCATTTCGTCGAATGCGCGTTAAGGAAAAAAAAGAGATCGTTGCGCTAGGTAGGCCGGATATTCGCCCCAGCAACAAGGGTGGTGAACGGGTTACATTTGAAGAATGGAACAAACTAATTAATGACCCTGACGTTTTGGTCATAGACACCCGCAACAATTATGAGTGTGAGGTGGGTACTTTTAAGAATGCGGTTAACCCGAAGACGGACAGTTTTCGTGAATTTCCGGCATATGCAGAGCAGCTCAGAACAATGAAACCGGGACAAAAACTCGCGATGTTCTGCACTGGTGGGATTCGTTGTGAAAAGGCTGCTGCCTTAATGCAAGAACTTGGATTCAAAGAGGTTTTTCAACTTGAAGGTGGTGTCTTGAAATACCTTGAGAGTGTAGGTGACGAGGAGAATTTTTGGCGGGGTGAGTGTTTTGTCTTTGATACGCGTGTCTCTCTTGACAAGGACCTCGAGGAAGGTGGTTATATACAGTGTCATGCTTGTCGACGGCCTATAAGTCCAGAGGATTTAAAATCACCTGACTATTGTGAAAGTGTCTCCTGTCCAAAATGTATTGATTTGGTTGATAGTGAGAAAATTGTTCGGCTGAAAGAACGCCGGAAGCAAGTTAGGCTGGCAGAGAAACGTGGCCAAGTTCACATTGGCGCTATAATTGATTAAGCGTCCATATCGGGAATGAGTTCGCTCTCTAGTCGCGAAATCATATCTTTAAGGACTAACCGTCTTTTTTTTAGACGACGAATTCGCAATTGGTCCACCACAGGATCATCTGTCAGGCTATCTATCAGAAAGTCCAGATCGCGATGATTTACGCGTAATTCTCTCAGACGCTTAAATTTCTTGAAAGATTCTGTGTCAATTTTGTCGGTCATGCTTGGAGTAGGGAAAGCCACTCGCGGTCCATTGGACCCGCTACTAGGAAATATGGATTTAAAATATCACGTTTTGTGTTGTAGGTGAGCGGACTACCGTCAAGTTTAAGGACTTTTCCACCGGCTTGTTCGACTACAGCTTGTGCGGCTGCTGTATCCCATTCTGAGGTGGGTCCGAGACGTGGATAAATATCGGCACCTCCCTCGGCAATGACACAAAACTTGAGTGAACTGCCCATCGGAAGTATTTCGGCACCACCGAGTTGGGCAATCAAAGCATCGAGAGAATGCCCTCGGTGTGAACGGCTGCCGACAATTCGAACTGGATTTGCGGTTACCTCCGCTACCTTTATCTGGCGTGTCGCACCATCGTTTTCCCTAATATAAGAACCTATGATTTCACAACCGGTATAGGTTTTACCTAGAACGGGGACATGGACGACGCCCATTACGGGGTGCTTACCATCAATCAGAGCAATATTGACTGTAAATTCACCGTTCCGCTTTACAAATTCCTTTGTTCCATCAAGTGGATCGATTAGCCAGTATTGCTGCCACTGTACCCGCTCTTCAAATCTGGGTAACCCTGATTCTTCGGATATGATTGGTATGTTGGGCGTTAATTGCGCGAGACCCTTTTCAATTACAAGGTGGGACGCCATATCTGCCCGAGTCAGCGGGGAGGCATCGTTTTTCGTTTCTACATCAAAGTCTGTCGCGTACACTTCAAGAATTGCGTCGCCAGCTTCCTTAGCAAGTTGGACGACAGGGTCTAAAAGTTCCTGCAGATTCATGTTTTACTCTCTGGCGGGATATCGAAGTGGCTTAGTATAAAACATGCAAATGAAAAATAAGCTTAAGCATATGGATGGTTTGTCCAGAATTTGCGATACGCTGATGTTGGATATGGACGGAACTTTACTGGACCTCGCCTATGACAACCATATGTGGATGGAGCATATCCCGACCGAGTACGCGAAACGCAATAATTTGTCGCCTCAAGATGCTCGTGAGCACCTTTATAAAATTCTAGGGCGCCTTGAGGGAAAGCTGGATTGGTATTGCCTCGATCACTGGAGTGATGCGCTAGATCTTGATGTGGTTGCACTGCATCGGGAGCAGAAGGAAAGAATCGCTTTTTTACCTGGGGCAAAGCTATTTTTGGATAATGCGTTGGATCAAAGTTTTCGATTATTATTAGTGACGAATTCTCATCAAGAGACTTTAAATATCAAATCTGAAGTGACCGGTATTGTTGAATATTTTGATGATGTATATACGTCACATGCTCTTGGTTATGCCAAAGAGGATCAGGGATTCTGGAATCAATTACAGAAACAAGAAATGTTCGACCCTGATAGAACTGTGTTCATAGATGATAATGTTGCAGTATTGCAGGCGGCACGAAAATATGGTCTGGATCAGTTACTGCATATCACTCAACCTGATTCCCGTAAAGCATCCCAAGAGCATGACGACTTTGCAGGGATTAAGGGAGTTAGTGAAATTACCTAGGATGGTTATTGCTTTTCGGTTTTCTGTTTGAGCGATGTTTTTTCCCGTTGCGATGAACTGGCGATTTTCTTCGTTGTGTCGGTTTTGTCAATTCAGGCAGTATTGATGAGTCGTAATTAGCCACAGGAATTTTGTAGCCGATGTAGTCCTCAATATCAGGCAGGCTCATGGCATATGTTTCGCACCCGAAGCTGATAGCATCGCCAGATGCTCCGGCTCTTGCTGTGCGGCCGATCCGGTGCACATAGTCTTCGCGATCTTGAGGCAAGTCGTAGTTGACAACGTATTGAACATCCGGGATATGCAGCCCGCGGGATGCTACATCTGTTCCGATTAACACTGCTAACTTCCCTGACTGAAACTGTGTCAGCATACTGAGTCGCTTCTTTTGGGGCACGTCACCGGAGATGGCGCGTGCTTCGATTGAGTTAGCTTGCAGCCATGCCTCGACCCTATCTGCTTCACGTTTTGTATTTACGAAAACCATAATACGACTAGTTCCCATTTCCCTAATCAGTCCAACCAGTAGTGGTATTTTCTCTTTATTCGAGGGGAAGAAAATTGCCTGTCTGACACCATCAGCTGTGATCTTGTCTGGTTCTACACGAATGAGTTCTGGTTCATTCATGTGCTCATATGCTAGTTCCATTACGCGGTGAGACAAAGTTGCTGAAAAGAGCATATTAAGACGTTTGTCCGGTTTTGGTAGGCGCCGTAACAGGTACCGAATATCCTTAATAAACCCAAGGTCGAACATACGATCTGCTTCATCAAGGACCACGACCTCCACCTGGTCCAGCTTAAACACACCTTGTTTAAAGTAGTCGATGATGCGGCCAGGCGTGCCAACTAATATATCTATGCCTGCTTCGATCGTCCGTCGCTGTTGCTCGTATCCAGTACCACCAAATGCGAGTGCAATCTTAAAGTTTGTATATTTACCCAGTGATTCTGCATCTTTAGCGATCTGTATAGCTAACTCTCTTGTTGGAGCTAGAATAAATATTCGGGGTTGTTTTGACTGATTGTTATTATTTTTGCTATCTGGACTTTTTAGGATATTTTGATAGGCAGCTATCAGGAAGGCTGCGGTTTTACCAGTTCCAGTCTGAGCTTGTCCTGCTACATCGCGGCCTTCTAGTGCTATTGGTAACGTGTATGCCTGGATAGGCGTGCAGAATGAGAAACCCTCCGAAGCGATACCCCTTCGAATATCTTCATGCAGTTGAAGAGAGTCAAATTTAAGTTTGCTCAGATGGCTGTCAGTCATTCAATTTTTGATAAAAAAAGTCTATTAATTACTTGCAAAATGCTTCGTGAAGGGTTCAAATTGGCATAACGTCGACGCGACAACCGTCGCACCTGCCAGTTTCGCTATCATCGAAATCCACGAGAAGCCGCGATAAAGCTGCGACATAGTGCCTGATTGATAAGGCAGCGTCATCCATTTTTGAATGGTCATTTAGCCCGGGCAGGGGCATAAGGGCAAATATTCAGAATATTAAAGACTACGTTGAATCATTTGGAGGAAGCCCGGTGAGCGATAAAATCGTATACACCAGTGATGAAAATTTTGAAGCTGATGTCTTGAATTCAGGTAAACCCGTGTTGCTCGATTTTTGGGCGGATTGGTGCGGACCATGCAAGATGATAGCCCCGCTATTGGACGAAGTGGCAGAGGAATATGCTGATCGTATGTCGGTGGCTAAAATCAACATCGACGAAAATCCTAATACACCACCGAAATTTGGTATTCGCAGCATTCCAACACTAATGCTTTTTAAAGATGGCACAGTGCATGCGCAGAAAATGGGAGCAATGTCCAAATCCCAATTAGTTGAATTTCTGGACAATAATTTGTGAGAGGGTACTTGGGTAATCAACATAGAAACCGACCGAAGCAGTCGGGAAAATCAAACAGGGGAAATCATGGCGGTCGCAGGCGTCGTCGGAGGCACCATAATCGTGACTCGATGCAGGATGACGATGGTAGTCTTGAGGTAATCCCTGCTGATCAGCTTGAGACAAGCAAGAAAGCGATGAACTTGCGGGACTTGAAAACACGTCCGGCATCAGCACTTGTAGAGCTTGGTGAGTCGTTAGGACTAGAAAATCTAGCGCGTTCCCGGAAGCAAGATATCATTTTTTCTGTTCTGAAGGCACATGCCAAGAAAGGAGAGGATATCTACGGTGATGGTGTGCTTGAGATCTTACAGGATGGTTTTGGGTTTCTGCGTTCCTCAGATAGTTCCTATCTGGCAGGGCCTGACGATATTTATGTCAGCCCCAGTCAAATCAGACGTTTCAACCTCCGGACTGGCGATACGGTTTCAGGGCTGATTCGGCCACCAAAAGATGGTGAAAGATATTTTGCGCTCCTCAAAATTGGAGAGATTAATCACGATGGGCCAGAGAATGCGCGCAACAAAGTTCTTTTTGAAAATCTAACCCCATTATTTCCTCGTGAACGATTAAAGTTGGAACAAGGTAATGGCAGCACAGAAGATCTTACTGCGCGTATCATCGATATGGTGGCACCTATAGGAGCAGGGCAGCGTGGGCTCATTGTTTCGCCACCTAAGGCCGGTAAAACCATGCTGCTGCAGAATATAGCTTCTGCAATTGTAGCAAACAGCCCGGATGTTGAGCTTATAGTCTTGCTTATTGACGAGAGACCGGAAGAAGTCACTGAAATGCAGAGGACAGTGCGAGGTGAAGTCGTGTCATCTACATTTGATGAGCCAGCTAGTCGTCACGTTCAAGTAGCTGATATGGTGATTGAAAAAGCCAAGCGACTAACAGAGCATAAAAGGGATGTAGTTATATTGTTAGATTCTATTACCCGTCTCGCTCGTGCCTACAATACTGTTGTGCCATCGTCCGGTAAGGTCCTTACCGGTGGTGTCGATGCTAATGCATTGCATCGACCGAAACGTTTTTTCGGTGCGGCAAGAAATATTGAAGAAGGTGGAAGCTTGACTATTTTAGCGACTGCTTTAGTTGATACTGGATCGAAAATGGACGAAGTCATTTACGAGGAATTCAAGGGAACAGGCAACATGGAAATTCACCTGGATCGCCGCGTTTCAGAAAAGCGCGTCTTCCCCGCAATGAATATCAACCGGTCTGGTACGCGGAAAGAAGAGCTATTGACTGAGCCGGAAGAACTCCAGAAGATGTGGGTGCTTCGCAAAGTGCTGCATCCGATGGATGAACTCGCAGCGATAGAATTCTTACTTAACAAGCTACAGGACACAAAGACTAACGCCGACTTTTTTGAGGCGATGAAACGCTAAGCCGCAGATTATTGAAATAATATAAACAGCTTGTTCCGGCGCTGTTGGTTCAAGCAGGTGGTAGTCTATTTAAGTTCAATCTATGCGAACGCGGTGACAATAAGCTATCGTATATTTAGATGCTGGTTAACTAGCCTCTTCGGCTATCAACACTCCAGATACCTGAACCTTTTGCCGCAATATATAGGTAGACAAAGCAAAACATCACAGCAAGTTCGCCTTTATTGTCGATTGGCCAACCGCCGCCCATTTTTCCATAGTGAACCATCCAGTAGGCAACAGCCATCAATCCGCTAGCGATGAAAGCTGCGCATGTTGTGAACAGGCCAAGCATTATCATCAGGCCACCAATAACTTCTATAGGACCTGCAATATAATGAACGTATGTGGCGCCTTCGCCAGACATAACTGTCTCAACTTTGGGCCAACCGTGAAAAATGAATAGAAATCCCGAGACAATGCGCAGTAGCGCGTAAGTCTGGTCTTCATAGGTTTTCATGAAATCCAACATGCTTTTAGCTCCTCTTTTTTGTTTTTCTTGTGGTTTCGCTGGATGACTTCTATTGTAACAACACACCGAAGCATTCCAAACCGATCCTGTAAAGCCTACCATTATTTGTATTGATTACGCATTTTTGTAGTTTTAGATCATAATCAACCGGTTCAAATTCAACTGGAGACAACATTGCCAGAAGACCTACGTCAAACCGAAAGAACTACCATATCCCGACATGCGGAGCGCGGGAGTTTTTGTAGAAAAACTGCTTACGCTATCCTGGACGAAGGTATGGTGGCGCACGTCGGATTCGATATCGGCAACGGCATAACGGTTATTCCTATGACTTATGCTCGGTTGAGTGATGAAATTGTTTTGCATGGTGCAATAGCAAGTCGCTGGTTATCGAGCTTCGAAGGGGGAAAGCCTGTAAGTGTTTGTGTGACTTTGCTTGATGGGCTGGTCTTAGCGCAGTCAGCATTTTCGCATTCGATGAATTATCGATCAGTTGTCTGTTTTGGAGACGCTACCGTGGTTACAGGTAAGGACAAAAAGCAAGCTGCATTTAAAGCTTTTGTGGATCATCTGGTGCCGGGACGGTGGGAGGATTCTCGTCAACCGGATACTAAAGAAACTAATGCGACAGTGGTCCTTTCTGTTCCTATCGATGAAGCAAGTATCAAGATACGTTCAGGTCCGCCGAAGGACTCAATTAAGGATTTAAATTTAGGTTACTGGAGTGGAGTAGTTCCGCTGCAGTTGACGCCTGGGGCACCAATTAGGGATCCACTAATGGAAACAGAAAAAGCGGTGCCCAAGTACGTTGTTGACTACAAGAGACCTTAAGAAATTGTCCATCTATGTATTGGTACTATAGCGCCTGCATCGAAAAAACCATTCTCTTTGGCGAGCTCAACATAACCGTCTGTGCCTGTTAATGACGTGAAGTCGCCTGATGTATTCGTTGGTACAGGGGTTGCATTAATAAAGCCATCTGCACTACAGGATATTCGTACAGGCATGAAACATGTGAGCTTAGATGAACAAGTCACTTCTTCAGCTAATACCGCAAATTCAGATTGAGTTTTCGCTCGGCCGGCGGCATGCAAAAGTGCTGGTATAACGTAATGCCGGCAACAGACTATCGTGGAAACGGGGTTTCCAGGTAGCGCAAACACCTGTTGCCCAGCTGGCCCGATTCCAAACCACATCGGTTTTCCTGGTTGTTGGCTAATTTTGTGAAATACAATTTTTACACCTAATTTC
The DNA here is from genome assembly GCA_913031125.1 of uncultured Woeseia sp. Lineage (GTDB taxonomy): Bacteria > Pseudomonadota > Gammaproteobacteria > Steroidobacterales > Woeseiaceae > SZUA-117. The sequence continues at coordinate 78,287 of CAJWFK010000008.1, forward strand.
GTTAGTACTTCAGGAACATAATCGGCTTTTCCCATGGAAACGCCACCACTAAGAACAATAACTTCGTTCTCCGCAAGGATCTTCTCCAACCGCTTTTCGAGGATATCTTGATCATCGACAAGATGTTCGTGTGTGGTATTGAAGAATCCGTGCCGAGTTAGCATAGCGTTAAGGGCTGGTCCATTGGACATGCGGATCTGGTGTGCTTCGATCTTTTTTCCCGGATCTACTAGTTCGTTACCAGTCGAAATTAGCTGAATGGTTGGTTGTTTGCTTACTTGAACTGATTCTAGGCCGCATGAAGCTATGATAGCGATGTCCATTGGTGAGATCACCTGTCCAGGGCGCAATATTACATGCCCCTTTTCATGATCGGAGCCTTGGGGATGAATAAATTGGTTTCTTTCGGGTAGGTATCCATTTTCCAATATAGCATGGTCATTCTTAATTGAAATACGTTCAACGGGCACAACACAGTCGCTTCCTTTGGGAAGCACACTTCCTGTCATTATTTCTAGACAATCATTAGCTTGACAAAGCCGGTGAACTTGATCGCCTGCCTGTTGAGTGCCTTTGATCGCGAATTCTGTTATCCCCTTTGTGAATGCATCGAATTTGATAGCAATGCCGTCCATAGTGACGCGATCAAATGGTGGCTGGTCGCGTTCTGCCTTCACCCGTTGTTGGAGTACACGACCACTCGCTTGATGCAGTTGCACTATTTCCCTGTCGACGGAAGGTATAGCATCGGTAATCATACAAATTGCTTTTTCGACGGTAAGCATATCGGTTGTCAGCTTTGTTCTCTGGTAATCGCGCGATGTCCGATATCTTTGCGGTAATAGACTTTGTCCCAGTGGATTGCATCGACTTGTTGATAAACGTTTTTGTAGGCATCAGCAACAGTATTGCCAAGACTGACAACGCAAAGTACCCGGCCGCCGTTAGTTACAACGGTATCTCCTTCAAATTTTGTTCCGGCATGAAAAATTTTCGTGGAGGACTCTTTCGAGCTGTTAAGCCCCTCTATCAATTCACCTGTTGCATAATTAGCTGGATATCCGCCGGCAGCCATGACAACTCCAAGTGCCTTTCTCGGATCCCATTTCATTGTTACCCCGGCTAATTGGCCTTCCAGGGTGGCTTTACAAACGGAAACTAGATCACTCTGCAGCCGGGCCATTATTGGCTGTGTCTCAGGGTCGCCTAGCCGACAGTTGAATTCTATGACCTTAGGTATGCCCTCTGCAGTAATCATTAGGCCAGCATAGAGAAAACCGGTGTAGTTGATACCATCTTGGCGCAACCCTTTAAGTGTCGGATGAATAACCAAGTTGAGAATCCGCCGTTCAATTTCTTCCGTAATGACCGGGGCGGGCGAGTATGCTCCCATGCCACCTGTATTGGGTCCAGTATCACCGTCGTCACGCGCTTTGTGATCTTGTGATGTCGCAAGTGGCACCACGTTTGTACCGTCAGTGATAATTATAAAACTTGCTTCTTCCCCTTCCAGAAATTCCTCTATCACAATGCGACTCCCAGCTGCACCGAAGCGGTTATCACTAAGCATACTGGTAGCTGCTCGTTCTGCTTGTTCAATAGTTTGTGCGACGATAACGCCCTTGCCAGCGGCGAGCCCATCCGCTTTTATCACGATTGGTGCCCCTTTTTCGTTGAGGTATTTTAATGCGGGGCCAAGTTCCGAAAAGGTTTGATACTCTGCCGTGGGAATTCCGTATTTATTGAGAAAGTTTTTTGTGAATGATTTTGAGCCTTCAAGTTGAGCACCAGCTGAATCTGGGCCAAAGCAGGGAAGTCCTGCTTTTCGGAAATGATCGACAATTCCGGCAACTAAAGGATCTTCCGGTCCCACAATGGTAAGCATAATTGCTTCATCACTAGCGAGTGTTATCAGTTGTCCAATATCATTTGCAGCGATGGGTACGTTTCGAACCTTGTTTTCCAGCGCTGTACCGGCATTCCCAGGTGCAACTAGAACTTCTTCTACGTTTTCCGATTGTGCACATTTCCACGCAAGAGCATGTTCACGGCCACCACTGCCTATTATTAATACTTTCATCAATGCCTAAAATGCCGAATGCCAGTGAAAACCATAGCCAGCCCATGGTCATCTGCGGCTTTTATGACTTCGTCATCACGTTTTGATCCGCCGGGCTGAATGATTGCAGAGATGCCATAAGTCGCGGCAATATCTATACCATCACGAAATGGAAAAAATGCGTCAGAAGCCATCACCGAATTCTCTACAGTCAATCCCTCATCGATCGCTTTTATGGCAGCGATTTTAGTTGAATAAACTCTGCTCATCTGGCCGGCACCGATACCGATTGTCATGCCATCTTTACAGAATACGATAGCATTCGATTTAACAAAGCTTGCAACTTTCCATGCAAACAACATGTCTTTTATCTGTGTTTCACCAGGTATTTTTTTGGAGACAACTTTGAGGTCGGCCTCATGGATTGTGTTTGTATCTGAAGTTTGCAGTAGTATTCCGCCCGATACTTTCTGAAAATTGAAATCTACCGTCCGGCCTTCATCCCATTCACCGCTGATAAGTACACGGAGATTAGTTTTCGCAGCTAAAACCGGTATCGCGCTATCTTCAATTGCCGGTGCAATAATTACCTCAGCAAATTGTTTTTTGATAATAATTTTTGCAGTTTCCTGGTTGAGTGGACGGTTGAATGCAATGATTCCGCCGAAGGCTGATGTTGGATCGGTAGAAAACGCTTTTTCATAGGCTGCTTGAATAGATTCGCTGATCGCCACCCCGCATGGGTTTGCATGTTTAACAATTACGCAGGCTGGTACATCAAATTGTTTGACACATTCAAGAGCTGCATCCGTGTCAGAAATATTATTATATGAAAGCTCCTTGCCTTGAAGCTGTTGAGCCAGTGCGAGGGAGCCCATTTCTGGTGCTTGGTCTGAATAAAAAGCTGCTGATTGATGGGGGTTCTCCCCGTAGCGAAGTTTTCCAATCAGATTGCCGGAATATATGAATCGTTCATTAAATAAATTTTCATCACCAACAGAGGACAAATACTGCGTAATGGCAGTATCGTAATTTGCGGTGTGCGCATAAGCTTTTGCAGCTAGGCGCAGCCGGTCTTCCTTGCTTATACTGTTGCAGCGAAGCTTTTCAAGTAGCGGAGCGTAGTCTTCGGGATCCACGATTACGATAACGTCTTCATGGTTTTTGGCTGCGGCGCGAATCATGGCGGGGCCACCAATATCAATATTCTCAATGGCCTCATTTAGCGTAGAGTCCTGTCGCTTGATTGTTGCTTCAAAGGGATAAAGATTCACGGCGAGAAGGTCAATCGGTTGGATACCGTGCTCTTTCATTTCACTGTCATCAGTACCACGCCTGCCTAGCAATCCGCCATGAATAATTGGGTGCAGTGTTTTCACTCTGCCGTCCATTATTTCAGGGAAGCTGGTTTTAGCCGAGACCTCAATTGCTTCTATCCCAGATTTTTTAAGTTGCTGCGCGGTACCGCCGGTCGAAAGTATTTCCGCTCCGAGACTGGAAAGACCGTGAGCGAACTCTGTTACATGCCGCTTATCAGAGACACTGACAAGCGCACGACGAACTTTGAACATCGGGCCCCTTTATTGATTCAGGTAATAGGTTTTTAATTTTTTTCGGAGCGTGCCGCGATTGATTCCGAGGATACCAGCCGCTTGACTCTGGTTGCCTTGAGTGTAGTCCATGACAACCCTAAACAAAGGCTCCTCAACTTCGCTTAGTACTAGGTCATATAGTTCGCCCGGACGGTCACCATTCAAGGTTTTGAAATATGCTTGAAGCGCTTCTTCTGTATGTGTTCGCAGCGGTTTACGATTTTTCCCGGTTTGGAGCTCTTTATTCTTGTCCTTTGATGTATTGTCTGATTTGGTCTTAGCCACGGTCCGCTCATTCCACGTTATAGCCGCACAAAACTACCCTAACAATTTTCCTAAGCGGCTAGTATTTCATCCTTGACATACTTGCCTAGGAAATTCCGCGTCAGACCAATTTGTTCGGAAGCATTATCTACGCGCACCACCTGTGACCGGAATTCTTCTGTATTTTTTAGGCCGGCGCAGTACCAAGTAAGGTGCTTGCGAGCCACCCGAACTCCAGTCTCGTTGCCATAAAATCGATAAAGGTGTTCAAGGTGGGCGAGCATAATATCACGGACTTTATTTTTATCCAGCGGTGGACTTAAAGTGCCGTTTTCGTAGAAATAATTTAGTTCATGAAAGACCCATGGTCGGCCGCGAGCTGATCTTCCAATCATCAAGCCATCAACGGAACTTAGGTGCAAAACTTCAAGCGACTTCTCGGGATTACCCAGATCACCATTGGCCAGAATAGGTATTGAAACATTATCCTTAATTTGCGCAACTGTTTCATGTTCTGCCCCCCCTTTATATTTGCAAGCACGTGTCCTGCCGTGCACTGCAAGGGCTTGGATTCCAATATCTTCGGCTATACGGGCAATTTCCAGAGCATTTTTACTTTCCTTGTCCCAGCCGGTCCTGATTTTTAGGGTTACGGGTACTGTTACAGAAGCAACCACTGCCGCCAGAATCTGGGACACTAATGCGGGGTTTCGAAGCAGTGCTGAACCAGCGGCACGGCGACAGACTTTTTTGGCTGGGCATCCCATATTGATATCGATAATTTGTGCTCCCCGATCTACACAGAGTTTGGCAGCTATTGCCATGCGGTCCGGTTCTGAGCCGGCTATTTGCACGACCCTTGGTTCCTCATCGAAATCAAGCTCGAGCCTTTGACGAGATTTCGTTGTTTGCCATAAAGTGATGTCTGCAGTTGTCATTTCTGAAGTTGTCATGCCAGCCCCAAATTGGCGACATAGTCGGCGAAACGGAACATCCGTGATGCCGGCCATAGGGGCGAGAGTAAAGCGACTTGGCAACGCATATTGACCAATTTTTAAATTGCTATGCTGCATTTGCTTTGATTAGTTCTTAAAGTTTTCTATATTGCAGCGTGCGGTGCTACCCCGGCTTTCATAACATACATTGAGTTTGAATCCGGTTGTTTCAGTTGAGGGCTTCTGAATCGCAATAGTTGCGGTGAATGGCCGTCCGGTTGCTATAAACTTATTCGGGTCAACATTATTAGTTAGATATTCAGCAGGTTTAACTATACGGCGGCCAATAATGTCTTCAAATCGGTTCGTCAGCGATACAAGTATGAGAGGGTATGGAAGGGGTTCATTAGATCGATTTACGATGCTAGATGAGATGGTTAGAGCTGTTTCTCTTGCGTCTATTTCACCGCTTGTTCTTGTAAATTGCCACGCCGCAATGTCCCATCTAGGGCTAATCTGCGCACCAAATACACGGTAAATAGGGGCAATGGTAGAAGCAAACATTCTGTTGGTTGCAAGCGTGTCTCGAGAGCTGTGCATATATTGCAATACAAGCAAGAAGCCGAGTAGTCCGATTGCTAATTCTATGCGGTATTTCGTGATTTTTTCATGCACGCGTGGTAGTTATTTCCTTAAGCCGGTAAGCAGCACCCATTTATCTCGCATGTGTGGATCATCAAAATTGACATATTCACAGTATGCATTAATCACATCATCGACTTGGTTAGGCAATATTCCTGAGAGACCGATTTGGCCCGTCGCTTTTAATTTTTGGCATATCAATGATGCATTGTCGATTAAGGTACGAGCCAGAATATTGGCGATAATTATGTCGCAGGACACTGTCTCACTGCTTAAGTCGGTCCTTATACAGACTCGATCTGTTACGCTGTTTTTTGCGGCATTAAGCTTTGTTGACGTTAGTGCTTGTTGATCTGTGTCGATTGCTACTACCTCTTTGGCCCCTAATTTCAACGCGGCTATGCCTAATATGCCTGAACCACAGCCGTAATCATAAAGTCGTTTATCCTTAAGGGGGATACTCTCCAGCCATTCCAGGCATAGGGCGGTAGTTGGGTGCGTGCCAGTGCCAAATGCCAGGCCGGGAGACATACGTACAACTATTGCTCGTTTGTCTGGGCTAGTCATATCGGGTGGGATCACCCATAGTCGTTTTCCGAATTGCATAGGTTTAAAATCTTTGATCCATTTTGATTCCCAGTTGGCATCTTGAAGATCTTCAAACCGATGTTGTGGTGCTGTTGTAAGCTGCAGTGACCTCATGAGGGATTGTGTCAGATTTGATAAATCTGTTTCTTGGTCAAATAGTGCCTTCACTTCAGTATGTTGCCACAAAGGTGTTTCACCAGGACCAGGCTCGAGAATTGGGTCATCTCGCCCGTCGTTGTAGGTTATGGCAATCGCCCCATGGTCAACTAGTATCTTTTCGACCGTTTTTGGCTCAAGCGAGCTAAGACTCATGATGAAATGTCGCCAGCCCACATCACCCGCTCACAGTCCCAATCGTTTTTCAAGATAATGTATATCGGTGCCGCCTGTGCGAAATGCCGCGTGCTGGAAGATCTCTTGGTGCAAGGGAACATTTGTTTTAATACCTTCGACTACAATTTCGGCAAGTGCATTTCGCATCCGCGCAATTGCCATATGACGGTCTGCACCATGAGCAATTATCTTGCCAATCATCGAATCATAATGGGGTGGGACGGTATAGCCACTGTAGCAATGACTTTCAACCCGAATTCCTGGACCGCCAGGGGGATGCCAAAGTGAAAGCGTCCCTGGTGATGGTATGAATGTCTTGGGATCTTCCGCATTAATGCGACATTCAATCGCATGGCCCCGAAAAATTATCTGCTCTTGTGTGAGGCTTAATTGCTCACCACTTGCAATACGTAGTTGTTCCCTAACAATGTCTACACCGGTGATGATCTCTGTCACAGGATGTTCGACCTGTAACCTAGTATTCATTTCGATGAAAAAAAATTGACCATCCTGATATAGAAACTCAAACGTTCCGGCACTACGGTAACCTAACTCCTGACACGCGCGAACACATCTCTCACCTATTTCTTCACGTTGTTTTTGCGTGATGCCGGGTGCAGGTCCTTCTTCAATAACTTTTTGGTGACGACGCTGCATTGAACAGTCCCGCTCGCCAAGATGAATGGCGTTACCATGATTGTCTGCTAGCACTTGGAATTCGATATGCCTAGGTGCTTCTAAATATTTTTCCATGTAGACAGTCTCGTTCCCAAAAGCAGCTCGAGCCTCTGCTTGTGTTACTGTGATTGCGCTAGTCAGAGCTGCTTCTGCATGTACAACCCGCATACCCCGTCCACCTCCACCCCCGGACGCTTTTATGATCACTGGATAGCCAATTTCTCTCGCCAGCCTCATATTTTCCTCTGGATTGTCGTCAAGAGGACCATCAGATCCGGGTACCGTGGGTACACCGGCCGCCTTCATTGCTTGAATTGCCGCCACCTTGTCGCCCATTTCCCGGATCGCTTGGGCAGGGGGGCCTATAAAAATGAAGCCTGATGAATCTACTCGCTCTGCAAAGTCAGCATTTTCAGAAAGAAAGCCATATCCAGGGTGTATAGCAACAGCGTCAGTAACTTCAGCTGCGCTAATGATTGCTGGCATATTCAGATAGCTTTCATTGGAGGCAGGAGGTCCAATACAGACCGTTTCATCGGCTAGCAATACGTGTTTTAGGTTATTGTCGGCTGTCGAATGGACAGCAACGGTCTTAATCCCCATTTCGCGACAAGCTCTTAAAATACGTAACGCAATCTCGCCGCGATTGGCAATGACTATTTTATCGAGCATTAACGATTAGCTCAGTCTGGAAGGCGCTGGTCAATGACGAACAAAATTTGTCCATATTCCACTGGTTCGCCATTTTGTACGCGGATAGATTTGATGATGCCGGATACTTCAGCTTCGATTTGGTTCATCATCTTCATTGCTTCTACAATGCACAGCGTGTCGCCTTCGCTTATTTGATCTCCAACATGCACAAAGGCAGCTGTGCCAGGTGATGGAGAGGCATAAAAAGTCCCAACCATTGGTGCAGTGATTACGTGGCCTTCTTCTTCAGTTTCTATTGCTTGGGTTAAAGCAGGGTCTGCGGTTTGCGAAACTTTTTCAGAATTCTCGACGGATACTGCGGTTGCAACTGGTGCTGTTGGGGAAATATTGGACGGTTGCCGAGTAATTCTTACCGATTCCTCTCCCTCTGTAATTTCTATTTCAGCTAGTCCGGATTCATCAAGTATTTCTACTAGTTTCTTCACTTTTCTAATATCCATTATTTTTCTCCGGATAAAAGTCTTGATGCAGCCTGCAAAGCGAGATCATAGCCGTAAGAACCCAGGCCAAAAACGCAACCCACAGCAATGTCACTGAAATAACTAGAATGTCGGAATTTCTCTCGGGAAAAAACGTTACTCAAATGCACTTCTATGAATGGAATGCTAACTGCAAGAAGGGCATCCCTAATCGAAACGCTCGTATGTGTAAATGCACCTGGATTCAACAATATGAATTCTATGTCGTTGGTAGTAGCTTGATGCACGCAACCGACGATTTCATGTTCAGCATTGCTCTGAAATACTGTAAGTTCGTGACCAAGCTCCCCCGCTAGTAACTTAAGATGGGACTCTATCGATTCGAGTGTCGTGTCACCGTAGACCTCTGGTTCACGGGCTCCAAGCATATTAAGGTTGGGCCCGTTCAATAAAAGCAGGCTTGCCATTTCTCACCAATTTTTGCTAGTTAGACGAAGATAGCAGCAATTGTAACCATTTTTTTAGAAGATAATGCAAATTTTTCATTTAAAAACTATATTTTATAGCTTTTTCAATACCTCCCTGGCGCTTACAAGATCGATTTCTCCGCGTTCGAGATCTTGCAGAACGCTCAGAATCTGTTCGATATGTGTCTCAATAATCTCTCCAATATGGGTTGCGATTAGTTCGCCAGAAGGTGCAACAATCATCGTAAATGGCATGCCAATAAATTCAATTCCGCTTGTTTCGGCAATTTCCATAGCATCTTCTTGACCAATTAGTACTGGATAGTTAAATTTTGCATCTTGCGCATAAAGTGTGACTTCTTCTACAAAATCTACTGCGATCCCGATCACTTGGATATTATTTGTAGATTGCTCCGTTTGGGTTTTTTTGAGCAATGGAATTTCCCGCCGGCATGGGGCGCACCATGTGGCCCAGAAGTTAATTAGTCGTGCTTTACCATTCCATTCGGATGAATTTCGGATAACGCCATTGAGATCAGGAAGTGCAAAGTTAGCTAGGGTTATATTAGTCTGGGGCGAGGCTAGGTGTATATCTTCAGTCGAATCTTCTCGGATGGTATAGGTAATAGTCGCGCTGAAGATTAATATAATTAATGAGGCAGATAGCAGTATTTTACGGTTCATCAACTTGGCACGATTAGTTGGTAGGTTTTGAGTATGCGGTATTGTTTGTCGCTCTATTTACATGACGGGCAAACTCATTTGCTTTCATATATCCGACGACTTCATATCCCGCTCGCTTAGAACCGTCGGCATCAAAAAAAATAATTGTAGGTGGCCCAAAAACATTAAACCGAGCCATTAGCGCTTGATCTGCTTGATCATTTGCCGTCACATCTGCTTGTAGCAGTATTGTATTAGATAGTGCGTCCTTTACCGCATCTTTCGTGAAAGTAAATTCTTCCATTTCAATACATGAAACACACCAATCAGCATAAAAGTCGAGCATGGTAGTTTTGCCCTCGGCTGCGGCATTGACGAGGGCGATATCTAGGTCGGCCGTTGTTTTAACTTGTTGGAATTTGAGGCCACGATGTTCTGGAATATATCCATCACTGATTGTGTATTTCAATCCTTCGAGTGGCCGAAGCAAACTGTCAGAACCCGCAAGTGAACCTACTAGAAGAACTGAGCCAAAAATAATCGAAATAAGTCCAGCTCCTTTGCTTAACTTTTGTATGTTGCTTGAATTTTCTGACAGCTTCGTTAGGCCACCAACATAAATGCCGACGATCACCACTAGAATGCCCCACAATGCTAGCGTAATGCCACCAGGTAAAACACGCGATACCATCCAGATAGCAAGGCCTAGCATCATAAAGCCAAAGGCATGTTTTGCAGTGACCATCCATGGACCGGCTTTAGGCAATAATTTACCTTGTACGATACCGACTATTAGTAATGGTGTACCCATACCCATACTCATGGCGAATAATGCGGCACCGCCTCGTGCTATGTCACCGGTTTGCGCTATGACAGTCAGTGCAGCAATTAGGGCAGGCCCGACACAGGCCGTCACAATTAGTGATGAAATAGCCCCCATCATGAATGCCCCTATTAGCGTACCGCTGTTCTGGTTTTTGCTGATATTTGTGAGGCGATTTTGAATGGCTGAAGGTATCTGTAGGTCATAGAGGTCAAACATTCCACCCGCAAGGATTATGAAGAAAGCAGAAAACAAAGTCAGAACCCAAGGTTGGTTAAAAGACGCTTGTAGCTGCACCCCCGCAGCAGCAGCAATGACACCGGCTACTGTATAGATAACTGCCATACCCAGGACATATGAAAGCGATAGCGAAAATCCGCGCGCTGCGCTTACTTTTTTACCTTCCCCTGCAATGATGGTTGAAAGTATTGGAACCATTGGCAATACACAGGGCGTAAAAGCTAAAAGGAGCCCGGCACCAAAAAAAGTTAATGTCATAATAAACAGGCTAGAGTTTTTTATTAGCTCGGCTAAACGTGCTTGTTCCGAGACCGGTGGTGCTGATGATAAAGCAACAGCCGCGAGCGCTTTTCCCGCAGAAGCTTGGGGCAGTGAGACCGTTAGCATTTTGGTTACTGGTGGATAACAAATTCCACCGTCGGCACACCCTTGATATTGCAGTTTGATAGCTAAATTCATCGCTTCCGGTGTCGCCCTAGCGATAGGTAGTTCTCCAAATACGTCTTGGTAATAGACTTCCATTTTACCGAAGTACTGGTCGGTTTTACTTTCTCCATTGGGCAGGTTGAGCATGCCTGCTTGGGCAATATTCGATTCCGCCTCGGCCGCAATTTTCTCTTTATAAAGGTAATAACCTTCTTTTACTCGAATTGCGACTTCGATCCTATTGCTATCGATAGCAGTGAGAATTGGTTCGAATGCTTCATCTACCGGCACAAATTCTAAATTTGAGATACTGAAGGCACCAAAGGCATCTCGTAAGTCGATTTTGTTATCGCCTCGGCTATTTAATTCTACAGTTTCAACCCAGGTTTGCGGAGGGTAACAAAGTCCAATATCAGCACATCCTTGCGATTTGATAGCAAGGTCCAATGTTTCGGGCAGTTCTCCTATATTTCGGTACGGAATCGTGACCAAGAAACGATCCCGATACACTTGCTGTTTGCCAAAGAACTCATCTTCGTGCTGTTCGCCGGCGGGCAGATCAATATTACCTATGACTATCGAATTTGTTCCGCTCCCAAATGAAATTCTGTTTCGATAAAGGTAGTAGCCTTCTTCTATGGTCCAATTTACTTGGATCGAATCCCCGATATTCTCCACTGAATATTTAAATGCTTCATACGGCCTCAGAATATCTTGGTTTTGCCCCCAGCAAGATGATGCTGCAAACAACATGCAAATGAGTAAAAGAGAAGAATAAGACGGTTTACACATCAAATAGCCCGAATTCAGCATCACAACTAATGGATTGTTCGGCGTCCGGATTGTTGAAAACCGGGTGCTTAAGATAGACAGGATACCGAGCCTCGGTGCTCAAGTCATGGACTTAGTCCAAATTTTATTATCTACAAAGGCTTGAAATTTTGCTCGGGGACCCTATTATTAGCACTCTTCTGCGCAGAGTGCTAACGCAAGTCTGTTAAGAAATTAAAAAATAAGATTTTAATCAATGAGTTATAGGAGATCTAATCGATGAAGATTCGTCCGCTTCATGATCGAGTCATCGTAAAGCGCATGGAAGAAGAGCGCACTTCCCCAGGTGGAATCGTGATTCCCGACGCGGCGACCGAAAAGCCGATAAAGGGTGAGGTCATTGCTGTAGGTAATGGGAAGATACTTGAAAATGGTGAGGTTCGTGCGCTGGATGTTAAGTCTGGTGACAAGGTGCTTTTTGGTAAGTACTCGGGAACCGAGGTTAAGGTTGAAGGTGAAGAACTGCTAGTGATGAAAGAAGATGACATCATGGCGGTTATAGAAGGCTAAATGCCAAATTCACTCGATCAAAAATAGAATTTTAGCTAAGAGGAAAGGAAGAAATGGCTGCTAAAGAAGTTCGTTTCAGCGACGACGCGCGCCAAAAGATGTTTGCAGGTGTGAATGTCTTGGCAAACGCGGTTAAGGTGACCTTAGGTCCCAAAGGTCGCAATGTTGTGCTCGATAAAAGCTTTGGTGCTCCGACCGTCACGAAAGATGGTGTGTCCGTTGCCAAGGAAATTGAGTTGGAAGATAAGTTTGAAAATATGGGTGCGCAGATGGTTAAAGAGGTTGCCTCGCAGACGTCTGACGTCGCAGGCGATGGTACTACCACTGCTACTGTTCTAGCACAGGCGGTGCTCCGTGAAGGCCTAAAATCAGTTGCTGCCGGCATGAACCCGATGGATTTGAAGAGGGGTATTGACAAAGCAACTGCCGCTATCATCGATGAATTAAAGGGTCTATCCAAGCCTTGTGAAGATGATACCGCTATTTCACAGGTTGGCAGTATCTCTGCTAACTCTGACGCTGAAATCGGCGAGATTATCTCTGAGGCGATGCAAAAAGTAGGTAAAGAAGGTGTTATCACGGTTGAAGAAGGCTCCGGTCTTGCTAATGAGCTGGATGTTGTTGAAGGCATGCAGTTTGATCGTGGTTATTTGTCGCCATACTTTATTAATGATGCCGCAAGTCAAAGTGTTGAACTGGATAGCCCGATGATCCTGTTGTTCGACAAGAAAATCTCGAATATCCGTGATTTGCTGCCAATACTAGAAGGTGTTGCCAAGGCTAGCCGTCCGCTGATGATTATTGCAGAAGACGTAGAAGGCGAAGCACTGGCCACTTTGGTTGTTAATAATATTCGTGGCATCGTCAAGGTGGCCGCGGTCAAAGCACCAGGTTTTGGCGATCGTCGAAAAGCAATGCTTCAGGACATCGCCATCCTCACTGGTGGGCAAGTAATTAGTGAAGAAGTCGGCTTGTCATTAGAGAAGACATCGCTTGAAGATCTTGGTGAAGCGAAGAAGGTGCAGATCACAAAGGAAAATACGACAATTATTGATGGTGCAGGACAGGCTACCGACATTAAGGGTCGTGTCGACCAGATCAACAATGAGATCGAAGAATCGAGCTCGGATTACGATAAAGAGAAGCTACAGGAAAGGGTAGCCAAACTCGCTGGTGGTGTTGCGGTGATTAAAGTGGGTGCAGCGACTGAGGTCGAGATGAAAGAGAAGAAGGCCCGTGTCGAAGACGCGTTGCACTCTACCCGTGCCGCGGTTGAAGAGGGCGTTGTCGCCGGCGGTGGTGTAGCTCTAATTCGTGCGGTGACGGCAATCGCAGATCTCACAGGTGACAATGATGACCAAACTGTCGGCGTAAACATTTTACGGCGTGCAGTGGAAGAGCCGCTTCGTCAGATCGTTAATAACGCTGGCGGTGATCCGAGTGTGGTGCTGAATTCGGTGGTAGAAGGCGAAGGTAACTATGGTTACAACGCAGCGACCGGAGAGTATGGTGACATGATCGAGCAGGGTATCTTGGATCCGACCAAGGTTACGCGTTTTGCTTTGCAAAACGCGGCCTCCGTTTCCGGGTTGCTTCTGACTACCGAAGCAATGGTCGCTGAAGCGCCACAAGATGAAGCTCCAGCGCCGATGCCTGATATGGGTGGTATGGGCGGTATGGGTGGTATGGGCGGTATGATGTAAGTCTGTATCTTCTGTAGGTTTAAAAGAGCGCACCAAGGTGCGCTCTTTTTTTAACTAAAATTAACTAAACGATTCGCTTTAGGTTGCTATAGCGCAACCTAAAGCCGATTAATAGCGCCAACACTAATGCGTAAATTATTGGTTCGGTAGCATCAATTTTGACTTGCCACCAGTAGTGCCATATCCCAAGCACGGCAGCTATATAAATGCAATTATGTAATTTTTGCCAATTTCGCCCCAGTTTACTCCGTATTTTCATCGTCGACGTGGCTGCTAGCGCTGCAAGTATCGTGAGGGAGAGGAACCCAACCGCAATAAATGGTCGCTCGCTTATATCTTCTGTAATAGCGGAAATTAGTAGTCGTTGGTCAAGCAATAACCAGATGGTAAAGTGGATAAGTACGTAGAAAAAGGAAAAAAGACCTAGCATTCTGCGAAACCGTATAAGCCATTGCTGGCCTGTTATTCGGCGGCATGGGGTTACTGCAAGACTTAACAGTAGAAAGCGCAAGCCCCAATTTCCAAATCGATCCTGAAGGTTTTCGATGGGGTTTGCACCCAAGTCTCCCGTTATTTGATACATATCGCCAATTGCATGTAAAACTGGTAGCAGGCAAATAACAAAAACGATTGGTTTCCAAACTATTCGTATTTGGTGAGTAATATCCACTGCAGGTCAAAAGTGCTTTTTCAGATCTAGTCCTTTGTATAGATGCGCGACATGCTCACCATAGCCGTTAAACATAACCGTTGGCTGTTTCGGGGTGGCGAAGAGACTTGATAAGCCGGCACCTTGTTCTGATCCTATGCGCCTTTCCCGGGCCTGGCTCCAGCGAGGGTGGTCGACTTCTGGGTTCACGTTAGCGTAGAAGCCAT
>CAJWFK010000009.1 GCA_913031125.1 uncultured Woeseia sp.
CCCGAGGCTATAGCTGATAGTCAGCAGGAACAAGCGACCCTGCCTGTGCCCATGGAAATTGCTCCAGAGTCAATAGGGCGGATTGAAACTTTACCCGCAACTTATCCGCCGCATTGGATCTTGTTACAGGATGCAGCTTTCTTTCATTTCCTGACTGGTAAAGTGATTGTGGTTGATGCGGATTCCGATGATCCGGCAACTCGTGTCAAGGGAATGTTCAATACCTCGTTCATTGGCCAATTTGTGCAGGCGCAAAGCCGTCCAGAGATGTACGTTGTTGAGACTTTTCATTCGCGTGGAACTCGCGGCGAGCGCACCGATGTGTTGACGGTTTGGCACAAGGAGACATTAGCGCCAATCGCAGAAGTCATCATCCCCGCAAAAAGGTTTAGTGGGATGCCCACTAACTACAATTTGCAACTTGTGGATAGTGAGCGACTTGCGGTTGCGTATAATTTTACGCCGGCAACATCGGTGACGGTGGTCGATATCGTCGATCGCGAGTTTCTGGCAGAAATTCCCATTCCAGGGTGCTCGCTTGTTTACCCCATGAAAGGCAGGGCCTTTGCATCCATGTGCACTAACGGAACGATGATTGGTGTAGAGATTGCTGAAGACGGGACACAGGCGTCAATGTCGAGAACAGAAGTATTTTTTGATGCGAATAATGATCCGCTGATGGAAAAAGCAGCAATGGTTGACGGCGTTGCCTATTTTCCATCTTTCTTAGGTCGTGTTGTCTCAGTGGATTTAAACGGATCTGAGCCGGTCGTAGGTGAGGAGTGGTCATTATTGGGCGCGGATGATTCAGGATGGCGTCCCGGAGGCTTGGGTGTAACAGCGACTGATACGGCGAAGCGGATCTATGTTTTGATGCATCCAGAGGGTTACGAGGGCTCACATAAAGATCCTGGCGTTGAAGTATGGGTATTTGATACCGAAACTCAGACAAGAGTTGATAGGATTGCTCTTGCATTGCCTGCGATCTCGATTGGCGTCACCAGGGATGATGATCCGCTCTTAGTAACAACCAATATTAATCTTGAGGTAGATGTCTACAGTGTGGCCGATGGCGAATACAGAAGAACCCTGAGCGGCACCGGAGCAAACACCGTGTTCCAGTTGCACGGGAGTCTTTAAAAATATGAGGAATGAACAAGAATGAGATGGCTTGATAAATCTGCCGAACGCACGGCTCGAAACATAGCGCAGCGAACCTCAAGGAGAGGTTTCTTTGGTAAGTTCGCTGGCGCAGTCGTTGGAGCTGCAACCGCAGTTCCACTTTTACCCGTAGCCAAGGCGCAGGAAAATAGTGCACCGGCTGAAGAAGGTGACTCAAATAGCTGCGAATATTGGCGGCATTGTGCAATGGACGGCTTCCTTTGCGGCTGTTGTGGCGGCTCAGTCACCTCATGTCCGCCAGGCACTGAAGTATCGCCAATTACCTGGATTGGTACTTGCACGAATCCCGTCGACAATAGAAATTACATCATTTCCTACAATGATTGTTGTGGTACATCGTCTTGCGGTAACTGCTTATGCCAGCGAAATGAGGGTGATCGCCCAGTCTATAATCCTCGTGTCGCCAATGATATTAACTGGTGCCTTGGAACAACAAGCGCAATTTATAATTGCACTTTAGCGGTTGTTATTGGTACGGCGCTTGACGAATGAGTAAAAGCGTCATCGTCGCCGGGATTCTCCTGGTGTCGTTCGCGGTTCCTCTGAAGGCAGAATATAGCGCTGACTCGTATCGTACTTGTTCGGCGTGTCATCTCGCCGACGGGAGTGGTATCCCCGGTGCTTTTCCGAGCATCCGAAATCGTAGCGCGCGCATGGCTGAGTTGGATGGGGGTCGCCGCTACCTCATTGCGGTAGTTATGTACGGACTTATGGGCGCGATCCAGGTGGATGGCATGCAGTACTTTGGTGTGATGCCGGGTAATGCTGGTGCAATGTCTGCGGAAGAAATTGCCGCATCACTAAACTATATTGTCTTCGAGCTAAATGATGGCTCTGCAGAGCTTGCACCCTTTACATCCACCGAAGTGGAAGAATTACAAGCATCAATCGCTTTAAAGAGTCCGGCTGGGGGCAGTGCTCTGCGTGCAGAATTGGCTGAGCAGCATGGTGATAAGTGGCCCTGATTAGGTTACCCATATTTTTTCTTTTGCTAGGCGGCCCTATTGTATTGGCAGACGAACAGCGGGCTCATGTGAACTATATGCTTCATTGTCAGGGTTGCCATCTGCCTGAGGCAGAGGGCTTTGCTAATAAGGTCCCGCCGATGAAGGACTTTGTTGGTTATTTCCTGCATTCCCAGGAAGGCAGGGAATTCCTGATCCGTGTGCCGGGTGTGGCTCATTCTGCCTTGAATGATGAGGAGCTCACAGAGTTGTTGAACTGGGTAGTACAGACTTTTAGCGCAAAACAATTACCAGACGACTTTAGGCCATTTACAAAAGAAGAAATAGCTAAGTTACGTGATCTCCCTGAACTGGATCCGGAACACACACGTGCGATAATTTTGGCCGACATTGCCAGTAAGTTACCTAAACTTGCTGCAGAGCTAAGGTAAATCAGAAGCACATAGTTAGGGGAAGGTAATGGCAGACGAACTGGATCTTCTTAATAATCCGTCATTTCGGCGTCTAATCAGTCGTCGGAGTCGCTGGCGCTGGGGTTTTTCAGGTCTGCTGATTAGCGCCTATCTCCTATGGGGTGTCGCCGGCATCTACTTTCCGGAGCAATATGCCCAGAAATTCATGGGGTCATCAATCCCGATAGGTTTGGCTGTAGGGACCCTGATTATCATGATGTCGATCGTCCTTTCAATTATCTATGTCCGCATTATCAACCGTATCGAGAGCGAAGAATCGGTTGGGGAGGAGAAAATGACATGATGCCTGAAGGAATGAATTCGACCGCGATCGTCGTATTTATCAGCTTTGTTGCATTCAGCCTCTTCATTACTTGGTTTGCAGCAAGGAAGATGCACTCTGTCGGCGAGTTCTACACGGCCGGCAGTCGTATCACAGGTTTTCAGAATGGTTTTGCACTAGCTGGCGATTTCATGTCGGCTGCAAGTTTTCTTGGTATAACAGGACTGGTGTTTATCGGCGGATCGGACGCGATGCTATTCAATGTGGCAGTCGCGGTCAGTTGGGCATTCATTCTATTCGCTTTTGCGGATCGGATGAGAAATCTTGGCCAGTACACGTTTGCTGATGTTGTGGCCTATCGGCTGCACCCAGAACGTATCAGGGTTCTCGCTGCTGTTGGTACCTTAACTGTTGCCATTCCGTACCTAATTGCACAGATGGTGGGTGCCGGTGCCCTTTTCGAGACGTTATTCGATATCCCATACATTGGTGCTGTCCTAATTGTTGGTGCCTTGATGACAATATATGTTGTTTTTGGTGGCATGATCGCGACAACCTGGATACAGGTGACTAAGGCTGTTCTGCTTGTCGCAGGGGCCACGGCATTGCTGATCTTCGTGCTGGCGCGATTCGGATTTAGTATCGACAATGTTTTCGATCGTGCAGCTGCAGCGCATGCAAAGGGGGCTGATATATTTCGGCCAGGCGGGCTATATAAAGATCCGATAAGCATTTTGTCGCTCGGTCTTGCCTTTATATGTGGCACTGCCGGATTGCCTCACATTCTGATGCGTTTTTTCACCGTACCCGATGCCGTGGAGGCACGAAAGTCGATCGGATATGCCGTTGGCATCATTGGCTATTTCATGGTAGCAATCATAATCATTGGCTTTGGTGCGATCGGCCTTCTGACCGGAGAATCTGAGTATGTAGATAATGTGGGTAGAATCTCCGGTGGTGCCAACATGGTGTCAATACACCTTTCGCGTTTGGTGGGGGGGGAAATCTTCTTTGGTCTGATGGCTGCAGTGGCTTTCGCGACAATCCTGGCCGTGGTCGCTGGCATTTTGCTCTCGGCATCTGCCGCAGTTGCTCATGACTTCTACACGCGCGTCGTTCGCAAGGGAGAGATTTCCGAACAGGAAGAGGTTACCGTATCGCGATGGGCAAGCGTTGTTATTGCGGCGATAGCTATCGGTCTTAGTGTCCTTTTCAAGGATGTCAACGTCGGTGTCCTAGCCACGATTGCCCTCGCGGTAGCGGCCAGCGTCAATTTTCCAGTCATTTTCCTTGCACTGTTCTGGAAGGGGCTAACGACAAAAGGAGCTATTTGGGGTGGGGTGACAGGATTAATCGTGGTTGTTGTTTTGATAATTCTGAGTCCTACGGTCTGGGTAGGCGTTTTCGGTAATGCGGAAGCAGTATTTCCATATACCTATCCGACACTTTTTTCGGTAGCGGCAGCATTTATAGTAACGATAGGTGTTTCCGTTACAGACTATAGCGAGAGAGCAAGAATAGATCGTGACGGGTTTGCGGCACAGTTGGTAAAAAGCGAGACCGGATAAAGCAATAACTAGCAGGAGAAACCCAGATGGTTAATAAGATTTCCGATCCGAAAACACTTGAGCCTATAGAAACAGCGAGCATCGACGAGCTTAGGAGCCTGCAGCTAACGCGTCTGAAATGGTCGATACAACATACTTTTGACAATGTCGCGCCATACCGTGCTAAGTGTCAGGAGGTCGGGGTAATACCTTCGGACATAGTGTCGCTTGAGAGTCTTGCTATGTTTCCGTTTACGGTTAAGGATGACCTGCGTCAGGCATATCCATTTGGTATGTTTGCTGTGCCACAGCGAGAGATTGTGCGCCTCCATGCGTCAAGTGGTACTACCGGTAAGCCGACCGTGGTTGGTTATACCAAAAATGACATAGACATGTGGGCAACTGTAGTTGCACGTTCTATCCGTGCGAGCGGTGGCGGGCCTGGTGATAAGGTTCACATTGCCTACGGTTATGGTCTTTTTACCGGTGGCCTAGGATCACATTATGGTGCCGAAAAACTTGGTGCCACGGTAATTCCCATGTCCGGGGGGCAGACGCCTAAACAGGTACAGCTTATTTTGGACTTCAAGCCCGATATCATCATGGTGACGCCGTCATACATGCTGAATATTGCGGACGAATTTGAGCGGCAGGGGGTAAATCCAGCCGAGTCTTCACTGCAAGTTGGGATATTTGGTGCAGAGCCCTGGGGTGAGGCAATGCGTGAGCAACTCGAAGAGCGTTGTAACCTTGATGCCGTCGACATATATGGCTTATCTGAGGTGATTGGACCGGGCGTTGCCAACGAATGTATTGAGACTAAGGACGGACCGACGATTTGGGAGGACCATTTTTATCCGGAAATAGTCAATCCTGAAACTGGTGAACCTGCTGGAGAAGGAGAAATTGGCGAACTTGTTTTCACGTCTCTCACCAAAGAAGCGTTGCCAATCATCCGCTATAGAACGGGAGACCTGACCTGTTTATTGCCCGGTACTGCTCGAACGATGCGCCGCATGGAAAAGATTACTGGCCGGTCAGACGATATGTTGATTATCCGTGGGGTTAATGTGTTTCCAACTCAAATCGAGGAGCGAGTACTTGCTGTGAATGGACTTGCACCACACTACCAGATCCGGGTTTCCCGAGATGGAAACTTGGATGTGTTGACGGTTCAGGTAGAGAAGACTGAAACCGGAGCTGATGAAGGTCTGGCAAAGCAATTGCGTGAAGACATTAAGGGCTACGTTGGTGTGAGTGCGTTGGTCGACGTTTGCGAGCCTGGTGGGGTGCCACGCTCTGAAGGAAAAGCGGTTCGCGTCATTGACGAACGCAATTAAATCAGTGAGTTATGAGAATTATTTATATTTATTTAAAGATATTTTAGGGTTAAAATGTTAAGCTCGTACGAGTGCTAGCTTAACGATATAAACTATATTTATGGCTGAACGTTCTTTCCGTAAAGAAGTAGAGAAGCTTCGAATGGGGGCCGGCGAAGAGTTCGCTGGCGAAGGCATTCTTGCGATTACCAAAGCCCTTTTGGAGTCTGGGGTGGCTTACGTAGGTGGGTATCAGGGGTCACCGATTTCCCATTTGATGGATGTACTTTCAGATGCTCAGGACATCTTGGATGATCTGGGTGTGCATTTTGAAGCCAGTGCAAACGAAGCTGCAGCAGCAGCGATGGCTGCTGCATCTGTCAATTATCCATTACGTGGAGCTGTCACCTTTAAATCGACCGTGGGTACGAATGTTGCCAGCGATGCATTAGCCAACCTTTCTTCCGGCGGAGTGACCGGAGGTGTAGTTTTTATTGTTGGAGAGGATTACGGTGAAGGCTCGAGCATCATGCAGGAACGCACGCATGCTTTCGCGATGAAAAGCCAAATTTGGCTACTAGATCCCCGTCCGAATGTGCCCAGCATTGTTAAAGCGGTTGAACACGCCTTCGAGTTGTCTGAGGCAAGTAATACACCAGTATTTTTGCAGATGCGCATACGCTCTTGTCATGTTCACGGCAGTTTTGTTGCACGGGATAATCTAAGACCCTCACCTTCTTTACGGGATGCGATGGAGAATCCGGTCAGGGATGTGAACAGAATTGTCCTGCCTCCTGTGTCTTTTCAGCATGAGCATGAAAAAGTTAACGAGCGATGGCCGGCAGCAGTCGAATTTATTAAAACGAACCGCCTTAACGAGGTATTCGAAGGCACTAGGGACAAAGTCGGCATAGTGGTTCAGGGTGGTCTCTACAATACTCTTCTGCGCACCCTTGAAAGGCTTGGGCTTGCCGATATCTACGGAGGAACGAAAATACCGATATATGTTCTGAATGTTGCTTATCCGTTGGTGGATGATGAGGTTGTCACTTTTTGCTCTGAAAAAGACGCAGTATTGCTTGTCGAAGAAGGTCAGCCGAATTACATAGAACAAAATATTAACAGTATTCTTAGAAAGTCCGATTGCCGGACAGTGTTTGTGGGCAAAGATGTTTTTCCGCTGGCTGGAGAATACACGGCGCAGGTATTACGGACAGGCGTTGTTTCTTTTCTTCGAGAGCACGATACTAACTTTGTTGCTCCGGAAAATCCGATGCACCAAGTTGCTGAGTTTGTTAGCGAGATTGATGGATTGGTGCCTCCCAGACCCC
This sequence comes from uncultured Woeseia sp., assembly GCA_913031125.1. Classification (GTDB taxonomy): domain Bacteria; phylum Pseudomonadota; class Gammaproteobacteria; order Steroidobacterales; family Woeseiaceae; genus SZUA-117. The sequence continues at coordinate 7,080 of CAJWFK010000009.1, forward strand.
CGGGCTTATGTACCGGTTGCCCTGAGCGTCCGGTGTTTGCCAGCCTTAAAATGTTACAAAAAGAAATGGGCGATTTTCATGTCAGTGCTGATATCGGTTGCCATCTCTTTTCTATTTTGCCGCCGTTTAATATAGGCAATACCACCATGGGCTATGGCCTTGGAGCGGCTGGTGCATCTGCTTTTAATACGGAGAGCAATAGGCCTGCAATATCGATCATGGGGGATGGAGGTTTCTGGCATAACGGCTTAACGAGCGGCATTGGAAATGCCGTTTTCAACAAAAGTGATGCGTTGACGATCGTTGTTGACAACAATTATGCAGCGGCGACAGGCGGCCAGGATGTTTTGTCCAGTAAAGGCGCGACAAAAAATAGAAGTACACAGCATCCTATCGAAAAGGCAGCTCAGGGTATTGGTGTTAATTGGACGAAGACGGTCCGGACATACGATATCGGGGAAATGCGCAAAGCCTTGCGAGAGGCGGTGACCAAGAAAGGGACCGGGCCAAAATTACTTGTTGCTCAGTCAGAGTGCATGCTGAATAAGCAACGTAGGGAGAAACCGCAGTTTGCGAAAAAAGTGATTTCTGGAAAACGTGTAGTTCAGGAGCGCTTTGGTGTCGATGAAGATACTTGTACTGGTGACCATGCCTGTATCCGGTTAAGTGGCTGTCCATCATTGACCGTAAAACCCAATCCTGATCCGTTGAAACGACAGCCAGTATCCTATGTTGACAATAGTTGTGTCGGTTGTGGAAACTGCGGTGAGGTTGCCCATGAGGCGGTTCTTTGTCCGTCTTTTTATAAAACGCGACTAATTTTTAATCCGAATGTGTTAGATCGAGTTGTTTGGTTGATTCGCCAAAAAATTATCGGTTGGTTGCAAAATAGCGCTGAAAAGAAGCGTTTGCGAGCAGCTTAATGGATCATCAGGATCGTCCGATATCAATTGCTATGGTCGCACTGGGTGGTCAGGGTGGCGGCGTCTTGACCGGTTGGTTGGTCGAAACCGCGGAAAAAAATGGGTATATAGCCCAGTCCACTTATGTTGCTGGAGTAGCTCAACGGACAGGCTCAACCGTTTATTGTGTTGAGATGTTTCCGCGAAAAGAGGCAGACAAGACTGGAAAAGTTCCGGTGTTTACACCATATCCGATTCCTGGTGACGTTGATCTAGTGATCGCCGGAGAAATGGCAGAGACCAGCAGGGCGATTGAAAAGGGTTTTGTTACGCCAAACGTTAGTACATTGATTGCAAGCAGCCACCGTGTTTATTCGATGCCGGAAAAAGAGGCACTTGGCGACGGTATCATGGATATGTCCAAGGTGTCGGAAGTAGCATCGAGGGCCGCTCGAAAATATGTTTGCTTTGATATGCAGGAAGCTGCGGACGAGACAGGCAGTATTATTAGCTCGGTGATATTTGGTGCAATTGCTGCTAGTGGGGCATTACCGTTCGGCCGGACCGATTTTGAACAGACAATTAGAAACGGTGGAAAAGCGGTTGATTCAAATCTTCGCGGTTTCAGTGCCGGTTATGAACGCGCGCTTTCGGCACCAATAGCTGAGGACACTGGAGCTCCAGTAGAAGCAGTAACTGAAGGACCAAATGGTCAGGCGCTCGCTGATCGCATTAAGTCAGAATTACCGGTAGAGCTTCATAAGACAGTATTGCATGGAGCTTTGCGTACTCTAGATTATCAACATGCAGACTACGCACATCAATATATAGACCGTATTGTTCAGCTTACAAGCACCGATCATATTAAATATGGATTCGTGTTATCTGAAGAAGTTGCCCGCCAACTTGCATTGCAAATGTGTTATGAGGACATAATTCGGGTTGCCGATTTAAAAACACGGGCGAACCGGTTTAATAGTATTCGCGCGCAGGTGAATTCTGAGGGAGAACAGCCGGTCGGTGTTGTCGAATATTTCCATCCACGCTTAGAAGAGGTTTGTGACATTCTGCCAGCCAGTGTTGGTGCCAAGATACTTAGCTCTGATTTACTAAAGCGCTTAATTAGTCCTTTTTTTAGCAAAGGACGGAATATCACTACTACCAAGGTTTTCGGTTTCTTGATTTTGTATTTGTTGGCGAAGTGGAGGCGATTTCGTCCAATGAGTTACCGTTTCCGTGAGCAGAATAAGTTTATTGAAACGTGGCTTGACCGTGTCACAAATGCTGCAGTTAAGGATTACGACTACGGTGTTGCAGTGGCGCGCTGTATTGAAATTGTCAAAGGCTATGGTGAAACCTATGAGCGGGGACTCTCCCGTTATTTAGCGATGATTGATGTGGAGACTGGCGCTAAAAACTCAGACGAAGTTCGACAGTTGTACAGGGCAGCATTGGCAGATGAAAAAGGTGAAGCATTTGAAGCGGCGTTTGCCTCGCTTGGGATCGATGCATGAGCTATTACACTGGCAGGCATGCGCTGGTGACGGGCGGTGGTAGCGGGATTGGTGCGGCTATAGCTAAGATACTCAAAGATAAGGGCTCTATAGTAACTATTCTTGGGAGAAATGCAGAAAAGCTTGCAGAAAAAGCATCTGAACTGGATGTGTCATTTGCGGTGGCAGATGTCACTGACAGAGAGCAAGTGGATAGAGTATTTTCTGTGGCAGTGGGGGAAAGGGGCCCAATAGATATTCTTATCAATAATGCTGGTTTAGCTGAAGCAATGCCTTTCAGCCGTATGGAAGATGAGATGTGGGATCGTCTGTTGGCTGTCAATTTGACCGGAGTATACAACTGCACGAAGTCTGTTATCACTGGCATGTTACAGCAGAGCATGGGCCGCATAGTGAATATCGCCAGTGTTGCTGGCTTGAATGGATATGCTTATGTATCGGCTTATTGTGCGGCCAAACATGGGGTTGTTGGTTTAACTCGCTCACTTGCCCTGGAGTTTGCTGGTTCGGGTATAACCGTAAATGCTGTTTGTCCCGGTTATACAAATACTGCAATGGCACATCAAGCTGTTGATAAAATTATTGAGGCGACTGGTCGTAGCCGTGAGCAGGCGATGACGGAATTATTGGAAACCAGCTCGCAGGACCGTCTGATTGAGCCTGAGGAAGTCGCAGACACGGTTATCTGGCTATGTCGGCAGGAGTCTATGAATGGACAGGCCATTGCGATTGCTGGTGGAGAAGCAGTGTGAGGCAACTATGACTAAGATTAATCCCGAACATTTTGTCTGGACCCAGAATGCTGAGGGTGTTGGCACTGTTACTCTCAATCGACCTGAGAAGAAGAACCCCTTGACCTTTGAGTCATACGCGGAACTCAGAGATACATTTCGCTCACTTGCCCATAATGATGAAATCAAAACGGTTGTTATCACTGGGGCGGGTGATAATTTTTGTTCTGGTGGCGATGTGCATGAGATTATCGGACCGCTAACAGAGATGGATATGAAGGGCTTGCTCCGGTTTACGCGCATGACGGGTGATCTCGTGAAAGCGATTCGACATTGTCCGCAACCTGTTATTAGTGCTATCGACGGTGTTTGTGCTGGCGCCGGGGCAGCTGTAGCGATGGCAAGTGATTTGCGGTACGGCACGTCGCGTGCCAAAACAGCTTTTCTGTTTGTCCGAGTGGGTCTTGCTGGAGCAGATATGGGTGCCTGTGCGATATTGCCCCGTCTTATTGGGCAGGGCCGGGCGTCGGAGTTGTTGTTTACGGGACGGGTGATGACCGCGGAAGAGGGGGAAAGGTGGGGCTGGTTCAACGAGCTCGTAGAACCTGACAACTTACTTGGCCATGCGGAGACGGCAGCCGAAAAATTGGCTAGGGGCCCTAATTTTGCGCACGCGATGACAAAAAATCAGCTGAATATTGAATGGGATATGTCTATTGATCAGGCGATTGAAGCTGAGGGGCAGGCGCAGGCTATTTGCATGCAAACGGATGATTTTAAGCGTGCATACAATGCCTTCGTGAAAAAACAAAAACCCGAGTTTAAGGGGAACTGATCGATGGCTGATAGGACTTACCTCGGCTGGCCATTCCTTGAGGACCGTCATCGCGAACTGAAAAAGCAGTTGGACGATTGGTGTCAGAAGCAGGAATTTAAGCATGATGAAGATATCGATGATATTTGTCGAGAGCTTGTAAAGGATCTAGGTAAGGGAGAAATTCTTCGATATTGTGTTCCGGCAAGTTCCGGAGGAGCAACCGAACATTTGGATGTCCGCAGCCTCGCTCTTTGTCGAGAGACACTAAGCTACCATTCTGGCCTAGCTGATTTTTCATTTGCCATGCAGGGTCTTGGTAGCGGTGCTATTTCACTGTTTGGCACCGAAATACAACAGGGTACCTATCTGCCAGGCATAGCAGCCGGCAAGCTCATTGCGGCATTTGCACTATCGGAAGCTGATGCGGGCTCTGATGTGGCAGCACTGGCGATGACCGCTGATAGGGATGGTGATACATATATATTGAATGGCGAGAAGACATGGATATCGAATGGCGGTATTGCTGATTTCTACTGCGTCTTTGCTCGAACCGGAGAAGGTCCAGGCGCTCGCGGATTAAGCGCGTTTGTCGTCGATGCCACTGCTTCAGGATTATCGATTGCTGATAGAATTGACACTATTGCACCCCACCCCCTAGCTAAGTTGTCGTTTGTGGATTGTCGAGTTTCGGTGGATGCAATGATTGGCGGCCCTGGCGAGGGGTTTAAGGTTGCAATGGCCACATTGGATGTTTTTCGCACTACTGTCGCGGCGGCGGCTTTGGGTTTCGCGCGGCGGGCGCTAGATGAAGCGTTGCAGCATACCAGTACGAGAAAATTGTTTGGAGAACCGCTTTCTGCTTTGCAGATGACGGAAAGTGCTATTGCTGATATGGCGACAGAGATCGACGCAAGTGCTTTGCTGATATATCGGTCAGCTTGGGCTAAGGATTGTCACCAATCACGAGTAACTAGGGAGGCAGCAATGGCTAAACTTTATGCTACCGAGGCGGCACAAAAAATTATTGATCGCGCGGTTCAACTCTTTGGTGGTCAAGGAGTGACTAAAGGAAATATAGCTGAGAGCTTATACCGCGAAATTCGTGCGTTGAGGATTTATGAGGGAGCAAGTGAGGTTCAAAAAGTAATCATTGCCCGACAGACCTATGGCGGTAGAGATTAATGAAAGCGTTGTTACCAAAAGGATGGCCGAGGCCGAAAGGATACTCTAATGGCATACTAGCCGAAGGGTCTCAGGTTTTTGTGGCCGGGATGATCGGCTGGAATGAGCAGGGCGAGTTTCCCGATGGATTTGTTGATCAATTCGAACAGACGCTGAAAAATACCCTGGCAGTTCTTGCAGAAGCGAACGCAGGCGCTGCTGATGTAGTGCGTATGACGTGGTACGTGACAGATCTTGATATGTATCGGAGCAAGCTCAGGGAGTTAGGGTGGGCCTACCGTAATTTAATGGGAACAAATTTTCCTGCAATGAGTGTGGTTGAAGTGAGTGGCCTTGTCGAGCCTAAGGCAATGATTGAAATCGAAACAACTGCAGTTATTGGTCAGTAACAGCGTTCCTGGTCTTTAGCAGGAGTTCCTGCAAATGTGACATGTCTTCATCAGATAACTTGTCCAGGATGTCACCAACCCAACCTTCATGATGTTGGGCCATATTATTAAAATCTTTCCGTCCTTGAATCGTTAGTTCAATATATTGAACACGGCGATCATGTTTCGCGCGAGTACGAGTCACCAAACCATTTCTCTCAAGTCGGTCGATTACACCGGTGACGTTACCGTTCGACACCATTAGGCCTATTGAGAGTTCTGACATTGTCATTGGTTTACCTGTCCGTTCAAGTTCGGATAACACGTCAAATTGAGGTAACGTTACAGAAAACTCAGTTCGAAACAGAGTCCGCAGTTTCTGCTCGATAACAGTTTCGCACGAGAGCAATCGAAGCCATGTTCGAATTGCTGTCTTATTACGAGAATCTTTATTCTTAAGTTCTTGTTCTGATGCACTCATTTATTTTGGCAAGATTATCAACTGTCAGTGAGATTAATATTAGCTTTATATTAAAAAAATTACGAACATCAAATAACTCATAGTTAATTTTTTACACTAAATTATTTTAACCATATAATAATATCTGGGAAATTAAGTAAAGGGTGACCGTTTCTTGAATCGGTGATTAGTATTTTGACCAAGTTAAACAAATCTGAGAAAAGTCGGGTCACACTGCGTTTTCCGCAGATTGACCCAGCCGGAATCATGTTCTACCCGCGTTATTTTGAGATAGCACTTCGACGGTTTCCTGTTCTACCGTTTTCGGCGCCTCCGTATACTCTTACAACGCAATTTATTCGGCCTAACCGTTTAGGGGACACGTTAGATTTGTCATTGCAGCATGATATTGAGTTGTCCAGTTGGCTGGTCACAGGTCTATTGCAGGACGAAGAGCACTTCTCGATACGCTTATTAAAGGACGGAGCAGATTTAACAGATGATGCCCATTTCCCTGCTCTGCCGGCCTTTACGTCGGATGAATCTGAAATTGGTGCATGGGCGGTCGGCTGCGATAGCCGAATGATTCTGTCCCGCTACTTCGAATTACTCAATATGACAATCGAGGAGTGGTTTGAAGATACGCTAGAAATACCATTTTTCGAGCTACATTATGGACGAAATATTGCTATTCCAACGGTACAGTTCGACACAATAATTCGAGGATTTCCATCCATTGGCAGCAGTGCGACTGTGTGGTTGAGGCCTATAACCTTAGGAAAGAGGGCAATGACATTTAAGAGTTGGTTGGTTGTTGACGACCAATGTTTAGTGGAAAACAAGCAAGTAATAGTTTTTGTCAAAACCCATGATGACGGATATGAGGCCATTCAGATTCCTGGCTACATTAGGGAACGTTTTGAAAAACAGCTAGAAAATACAGGCAAAGGTAAATAGCTTCTATGTGGCGTCCTAGTGAGAGAATTAAGTATCAACCGCAGCCAGGACCTTGGCCGACTCGTGAGGAAGCTGAAGCTTCGATGCTGTTTAGTCCGATCGATATTGGTACTCAAAAGTTGAGACAAAGGACGTGGGTGCCTGCGATGGTTCCTTGGCGAGCGACCGAGGAAGGGTTTGTAACCCAAGACATTCTAGATTGGTATCGACGATACGCAGAAGGCCGGCCAGGTGGCTTGGTGGTCGAGGCGACCGGAATTAGGGACATCCCAAGTGGACCTTTGTTGAGGATTGGCGACGATCGGTTTATTCCGGGATTAAGAGAACTAGTTAAAACTGTTCAGGAAGCAAGCAATGGTGAAACTCGACTATTTATACAGGTTATCGATTTTTTGCGTATTAATCGCCGGCCGCCGGCAGAGAAGTATTTTAACCGCTATCTCGAAATAACTGATTATCATCGCAATTATTTTGGAGAGAACTATAGTGATGAAGAGGTGCGTGCTAAATTTTTAGAACTAACAGACGATGAAATTTCGGAGATTCTGACTCGCCGCGAATATGAGGCCTATGCATATGGTTATCGTGAATTTGTAACGGATACAAGGTTACAGCATATAAGGGAATTACCTGACAAATTACCTTCACTATTTTCTTCCGCCGCGGTACGTGCTCGCAAGGCGGGTTTTGACGGTGTCGAACTGCATTATGCTCATGCCTATACGATGGCTTCATTTCTTTCGGCAAGAAATACCCGGGATGATGGCTATGGAGGTGATTTGGCAGGCCGGGTGCGATTACCGCTGGAGGTATATAGGGCTGTGCGCAAGGCGGTTGGCAATGACTACATAGTTGGTTGCCGGTTCCTAGCTGATGAGATCATTGAGGGTGGTGCGGTTCCGAATGATGCGGCTTATTTTGGTGTTGAGTTCGCTAAAGCAGGAATGGATTTTCTCTCGCTGTCGCGGGGAGGAAAGTTCGAAGATGCTAAACAACCGAAAATTGGTGCCGCAGCCTACCCTTATACCGGGAAAAGTGGTTATGAATGTATGCCTCAGTACATTTCTGACGAAAAAGGCCCGTTTGGTCGTAACTTGTCGGCTACTGCATTGGTGCGCCATACAGTGCGGGAAGCAGGTTTTAAAACACCGGTCATAGTGGCTGGAGGTATTCACGGGTTCGTGGAAGCAGAGCGTATCCTACAAAGTAGCGAAGCTGATATCGTAGCCGCTGCTAGGCAATCGATAGCAGATCCTGACTGGTTTTTAAAAATGCGGCTGGGTCGCGGTGAAGACATCAGGGTGTGTATTTATTCCAATTATTGTGAGGCGCTTGATACACGCCATAAGCAGGTGACATGTGAGCTTTGGGACAGAGAGGACAAAGACGCGCCTGGTGTCACATTGTCATCTGATGGAAAACGGCGTTTATTGCCGCCGCCATGGAAAAGGTAATGTTAAATGAGCACGCCTGAGGAATTCGGCACCGTATACCAAGCGTTTAAGTTAGCCGTGGATCGCCACGGGAGCAGGCCTTTTCTGAGATCGCCAGCAGTAAGTACAGAGGAGCACGCATACGGCGCTGCCGAATATTCCTACAATAGTGCGAATGATCGCGTTAGTGAATTGATTAAAGGGTATCTTACTCAAGAACTGAGGTGTGGTGACCGTGTAGCCTTAGCTTTTGATAGCCGACTAGAAAATTATTTACATTTACTTGCCTTAAATGCCTTGGGCGTCAGTATCGTTCCACTGAATTCTGGTTCTAGTGACCAGGAGTTGCAACATATCGTGAGTCATAGCGACAGTTGTCTAGTGGTGTCCTTACCAGAATATCGCAACCGTTTTGCTAAATTTGGAATTTGCGATGTACTTACTGAAGAAAGTCTCGGGGGCAACAACAACGAAAGTTTTACTGATTACATACAAAATACATTATCAGCAGAGGCGGCATTACTTTATACGTCAGGAACTACCGGGACACCTAAGGGTTGTATGTTGTCAAACGAATATTTCTTGGCAATTGGCTGCTGGTACATTGGTTTGGGTGATATTTGTTCGCTGGATAAAAATGATCGGCTTTTAACTCCTTTACCACCCAACCATATGAATGCGCTGTGTACCTCGTTTACAGCAATGATGCTTTGTGGTGGATGTGTGATACAGCTAGATCGTTTCCATCCGCGAACTTGGTGGCAGACAGTTCGTGATGAAAATGCAACGGTTATTCATTGCCTTGGGGTAATGACCGCAATCCTTTTAACTTTACCTGAACAAGAATTGGATGATTTTTCAGATCAATTAAAATTTTGTTTTGGTCCTGGTTCAGACCCCAGGCACCAAAGTATGTTTGAGAAGCGCTTCGGTTTTCCCCTGATAGAGGCCTGGGCGATGACAGAGACAGGCGCAGGTGGAATGACAATAGCCTACAAGGAACCGCGCCATGTAGGACAGCGCTGTATTGGTATGCCTCTGGCGTCCATGGGGCATCGTATCGTCGATGAAAACGGGACCGATGTAATGATGGGAGAACCGGGCGAGCTTTTGGTTAGACAAAAGGGCGACAATTCGCGAAAGAATTTTTTTAGCGGTTATTACAAGGATTACGAAGCTACGGAAGAAGGTTGGAAAGATGGATGGTGGCACACCGGCGATGTTGTGCGTGAGGACGACGACGGATCACTATTTTTCATCGATCGACGAAAAAATGTTATCAGAAGAAGCGGAGAGAATATCGCGGCGGTGGAAGTAGAGGCAATGCTTTTGCAACACCCCGATATTGATGGCTGTGCGGTCTGTGCGGTACCTGACAAAATCCGTGGCGATGAGGTTTTTGCTTTTATAATCAATAACAAAGGGACTGACGTCAGGAAAATTTTCGACTACTGCATGGTCAATCTGACATACTTTAAAGTACCGGGTTACATTGCTGTGGTCCAAGAGTTGCCATTAACTGCTTCTCAAAAAGTGAGCCGGGGTGTAATTAAGAAATTAGCTCGGAAATATTTGGCTGAGATGAAATGCGTGGATCTTAGGAAATTCAAGAAAAGAATAAAAAGATAAGTGGCGAAATCAGTGCAAAATAGAAATGGATATGAGGGCGTTGTGGTTGCAGGAGCTGTCACTATTCCATACGAACGCTATTCCCCAGAACCCGCACACTGGTGGCTTGCACGTGCATTATCCGAACTGGGCAAGGAGAATGGCATAGGCCCGGATGATATCGATGGTCTCTGCGTTTCTTCGTTCACCTTGTTCCCCGATACGGCAGCGGGTCTCACTCAACATTTCGGGATAAATCCACGCTGGCTGGATCATGTCCCAACGGGCGGAGCTTCCGGCGTTATTACGTTGCGGCGTGCTGCGAGGGCTGTGCAATCAGGTGATGCGAATGTGGTGGCATGTCTGGCTGGTGACACTAATCATGTTGACTCATTTCGGGCAATGCTCACTACATTTAGCCGTTTTTCACAGGATGCCTCTTACCCGTATGGGTCCGGTGGCCCTAACGGGAGTTTTTCGCTGATGACGAGCCACTATATGAATAATTATGGTGTTAGGCGTGAAGACTTTGGAAAGCTTTGTGTGGCGCAACGCACAAACGCATTGAAAATCGAGCATGCAATGATGAAAAAGCCATTGACGCTTGATGAGTACCTCGATGCACGGTTGATTGCCGATCCTATTGTTTTGTACGACTGTGTTATGCCTTGCGCAGGAGCAGAGGCTTACCTGGTGATGCGCGAAGAGGACGCGAGGGCGAAAAATTTACCTTATGTGAATATTCTTTCTTCAGTCGAACGTCATAATTCGTTTCCCGATGATCCAATTCAATTTCGTGGTGGCTGGGCCTTAGATATTGATGAGTTTTGGACTATGGCCGGCGTGAAGCCTACTGATGTCGATTTGTTACAGACGTATGATGATTATCCTGTTATCTGTGCTATGCAGATGGAGGATCTAGGTTTTTGTGAAAAGGGCGCAGCCAGTGAGTTTATTCAGGGTAATACCTTTACGTATGATGGCTCGTTTCCTCACAATACGTCGGGTGGACAGCTATCGGTCGGGCAGGCTGGTGCTGCTGGAGGATTTTTGGGTTTAGTTGAGGCGATCAGGCAATTGACAGGTACTGCGGGGGGTAATCAGGTTAAAAGAGCAAAAATTGCTGCCGTTTCAGGATTTGGAATAATTAACTTTGATCGTGGCCTTTGTTCTGGCGCGTGCTTACTGGAAAGCTCGTGACTAAACCGCTTAAAAGGCCGCCCAAAAAGGATCCGCAGAAACGCACAGATTCACCAACGTTGCCGCCGTTTGCACGTAGTCGCAAGGCAATAGCATTTACGACTATGGCAGCTGAGGGACGTTTCGCTTTGCAAGTTTGTTCTGAATGCAAACACATTTCTTATCCGCCACGTGAAATTTGTCCTAAATGCTGGTCGATGGATCTTCAATGGCAGGATATTGAGAATGGGGGAAAACTGATATCTGAGACCGTTTTACGAACGAGCGTTAATACTTATTTTCGCGAGCGAATGCCGTGGCGTGTGGGCACAATTAAGCTGGATGCCGGGCCAACGGTGCTGGCGCATATCCACGGAGACGTGGGTGAATTTGAACGAGTGCGGCTGATTGCCCGCACCGATAAATCAGGGCAGGGTGTCATTATGGCACTACCCGAGAAGGAGACTCCTAACATGGCAGACGACCGACAATTACGAGCCTTAACCTGTGATCCAAAATATCGTCGTGCTCTCGTTACTGATGGGCGAACAGAACTCGGCCAGTGCATGGCTAAGGCCTTGTCGAACGCAGGCGCTACACGAATATTTGTTGGTATCGCTGAAGACTGGCGACCATATGAAGGGAGCGATGAACTTGCTGCGATACCTGGTGTGGAAATCATGCCATTGGATGTAACCGATACAATCTCTGTAAATGAACTTGCGGCGGAAATGGGAGATAAGGCGGACATCCTTGTAAATACTGCTGAGTACATCAGACCAGGATCCCCCTTGGATAGGCACGGTGTAACGCTAGCCCGAGACGAAATGGAAACAAATTACTTCGGTTTGCTGCGGCTCATGCAAGCATTTGGACATGTTATGAGGTCGCGCGGTGCGGATAGAGATAATAGCGCATGTGCTTGGGTCAACTTGTTGTCAGTTTATGCATTGTCAAATTGGCCGGTCTACGGCACTACTTCTGCTAGTCAAGCAGCGGCGCTATCACTCTCCCAAAGCCTGCGAGGTGACTTTTCGGGGAGTGGAGTTAAAGTGATAAACGTATTGTTTGGCCCTCTTGAAGAGTCTTGGCGCCAGCCATTGCCGCCACCAAAAGTTACACCACAGCGGCTTGCAGACACTGTGATAAATGCACTTCAAGAGGGGATAGAGAACGTGACGTTGGGCCCGGTCGCGGAGGACGTAGTTCGCCGTTATCGCCAGGACCCTTTTGTTCTTGAAAGAGAGCTAACACAGTTGCAGATGGGAATGGGAGTATGAGCGAAAATAATGCACTCGAGATTCTAACTGGCGCATTGACGGCGGGCCAAATAGACACGGTTGATTTGACGCACACACTGGACCCGGATTTTCCAGTCATTGTTTTGCCGCCGGAATTTGGTCAGTGCGCGCGTTTTAGGGTTGAGGAAGTTTCTCGCTACGATGAACGTGGTCCTGCGTGGTATTGGCGCAATTTCACATGTAGCGAACATACGGGAACACATTTTGATGCTCCTATTCATTGGGTTTCGGGAAAGGACTTACCAAATTCATCAGTCGATAGTATTCCGACCGATGCTTTTGTCCGGCCGGTCTGTGTGCTCGATTGCTCTAAGGAGTCTGCGAAGGATGAAGATTTTTTGCTGACACCGAAATTTATAAAGAATTGGGAAAAGGTACATGGTGATGTTCCTGGTGGGGCATGGGTGCTGATGAGGACAGATTGGTCGAAACGTAGTGGCGCGGAGTATCTAAATATGCGTGAGGATGGAGCCCATACACCGGGACCAACCGGGGACGCTATCAACTATCTCATTGAAACCCGAAATATTATTGGTTTTGGCACTGAAACAGTTGGTACAGATGCGGGGCAGTCGACACATCTTTCCCCACCCTATCCCGCTCATTACCTTCTGCATGGCGCTAATAGATATGGACTGCAGTGTTTAGCAAACTTGGATTTACTCCCGGCAACCGGAGCTATCTTGGTTTGTCCCCCTTTAAAAATTAAAAATGGCTCTGGGAGCCCATTAAGGGTCTTGGCCTTGGTTGCGAGGAACACTGTATGAATACTAAGACTGCTTTAGTTACCGGTGGAAGTGCGGGCATCGGGAAAAGTATTTGCCAGCATTTGCTCGCGGATGGCTATACGGTGCTTAATCTCTCTCGCCGAGAATTAAATGAGGATAACGAGCACCTAATTAATTGTTCTGTGGACTTGTCTGATACTAAGGCAACAAGCGATGCGATCGCTGTTTTAGCCAATAAATATGACATTAATACACTGATCCATAATGCAGGTGTTATTCGTCCTGACCTTATCGAAGACGTCAAACTTGAAGACTTAGCCTATCTAACTGAACTCCACCTGTCTGCAAGTGTCGTGTTGGTCCAAGGGGTACTTGGTGCTATGAAAAAACAATCATTTGGCAGAATTGTAATAGTCAGTTCAAGGGCAATGCTTGGTCTTGAGACACGAACATCTTATTCGGCTACTAAGGCCGGGCAAGTTGGCTTGACACGGACTTTGGCTATGGAGTTGGGCCAATATGGTATTACTGTTAATGCTGTCGCACCCGGACCGATCGTGACTGATATGTTTACGGATGTCATTCCAGAAGAGAGCGATAAAGCAGAAAAAATTGCTTTGGGCATGCCGGTGAAGCGTCTGGGCCAACCAGATGATGTATCTCGTGCGGTGATGTTTCTTGTGTCACCTGCTAATGGTTTTATCACAGGCCAATGTTTATTTGTTTGTGGAGGAGCGAGCTTGGGTTCGCTCACGCTTTGATGATTGCCTGATGGCCGACCCTATAAAAATATGTTGCCTGGGCGCCGGACCAGCATCGCTCTATTTCGCTATCCTGATGAAGAAGAATAATCCCGATAATCAGATTAGCGTTATTGAACGAGGTGATAGAGACTCAACTTGGGGATTTGGCGTCGTTTTTTCGGATGACACACTCCACGGTTTGATGGATGCTGATGCCGTTACCTATAAGAAGATCGTTGAGCAGTTTTCTTATTGGGGAGGAATAGATACGTTAATCCATGGAAAAACGATTAATTCGATGGGTCACGGATTTTGTGGCATGTCACGGCTCCGACTGCTAAATATTCTGCATGAGCGTTGCGAAGAACTGGGGGTAAACCTAATTTTTAACACTGAAATTAGTAGCGTCGAAAACCTCCAACCAGAGAAATACGACTTGGTTGTGGCCGGCGACGGAATTAGCTCAATTATCCGGGAAAAGTATAGCGAGGAGTTTGGTACAAAGAAGGATTGGCGGAGAAACAAATTCTGCTGGCTGGCAACGACAAAACCTCTTGATAATTTTAAATTTATCTTTCGCAAGAATGTACATGGCTGGTGGTGGGCGCATGCGTATCGTTATGAAGAGGGAATGACTACTTGGATAGTAGAGACGAGCGAGGCAACATGGCTGGCGTCCGGCTTGAATGAGACTGATGAGAAAGCCACAAAAACCTATTGTGAGGCAGTGTTCAAAGATGACCTCGATGGCCACTCGCTTATCACGAATCGATCGTTTTGGCGCACATTCCCGGTGGTTAGCAACAAAAATCTTTACTACAAGAATTTTGTATTGTTGGGTGATGCGGTGAGATCTGCCCACTTTAGTATCGGTTCGGGAACGAAGTTAGCCATGGAAGATGCAATCGCTCTTGCTGATTATTTTGAAGAGTCCGCTAATGATGTGGTCAAGGCGTTGGACCTGTACCAAAACATACGCAAGGACGAAGCTGACCGGCTGCAACGAACTGCCGGTGTTAGCTTGCGTTGGTTTGAACATGTTGATCGTTATGCCAAAGTTCAGGACGCCGAGCAGTTCGCATTTAATATGCTTTGTCGCGCAAAGCGAATAACCTATGACAATCTTAAGTTGAGAGATGCGGACTATGTTGCATCCGTCGATAAGTGGTTTTCTCGCAATGTACAAAAAATAACTGGCTTTGATGATATCGATATCGAAAGCCCTGCAGTACCGGCATTTCAGCCCTTTCGTATAGGGCGTATGCGTGTAGAGAATCGCTTTCAAGTGTCCGCTATGTGCCAGTACTGTGCGCAGGATGGGAACCCTAATGATTGGCATTTAATGCATTATGGCGAGCGTGCTATAGGGGGAGCGGGGTTGCTGAATACAGAAATGTTGTGTGTTTCAGCAGACGGTCGCATAACCCCTGGCTGTGCCGGAATTTGGAGCGACGATCAAGTTAAGAAATGGATGCATATTGTCAATTTTGTTCACGTTAACAGTAGGGCAAAGGTCTGTGCACAGATAGGGCATGCAGGACGCAAAGGTTCAACTTGTATTCCATGGGATGGTGGAATCGATGAGCCATTAAAAAAGGGAATGTGGAAAACGATGGCCCCATCAGCAATACCCTATATGGATCATAGTGTTGTGCCGGTTGAAATGACTCTCGACGATATGGATAAGGTTATCAAAAATTTTGTCTTAGCTGTAAAGAATGCCGATTTTGCAGGTTTCGATATGCTAGAAATACATATGGCTCACGGGTACCTACTCTCAAGTTTTATCAGTCCATACACAAATATCCGTGAAGACGAATTTGGTGGCTCTATCGAAAACCGGATGAGATTCCCATTACAAATTGTAGAAGAAGTGCGTACAACCTGGCCAGAGGAAAAGCCACTATCAGTTCGTATCTCAGCGACTGATTGGGTAGAAGGTGGCTTATCGGAAGCCGACATGTTGCAAGTTGCCCGCCTACTTAAAGCTGCTCAGGTAGATATTGTCAATGTATCTACGGGCCAGGTCACTACAGAGGAAAATCCCATTTATGGACGGATGTTTCAAGCACCTTTTTCCGATCAAATCAGGAATGAAATAGGTATACCGACCATCGTAGCTGGCAATATTACGACTGTAGACCAAGCTAATACGTTAGTCGCTGCTGGCCGAACAGATATCGTAGCTTTTGGTAGGGTTAGCATGAATGATCCGCATTTTGTGTTGAAAGCTGCGGCTGAATATGGAGAAACTGATCAATATTGGGCGCCGCAATACCAGTCTGGAAAACCATTGGCTGAAAGTTTGGCGAATAAGAAAAATGAAGAAATACTTGAATTGCGCCGAGCTGCAAAATCCCCTGATCCTCGCGAGGCCCTTGCGATCGCGATGTTAACGGGGAAGAATTTGCAGAATTAATTGAGGTAAAGCAATGAGTTACACGCAGAAAGAAATTATAGATCTAGTGCGCCCTACGAAAGTGCACCGTAAAGTATACACAGACCCGGAAGTGTTTGACTTAGAGATGGAGCGTCTATGGGCGAAGACCTGGATCTACATTGGGCACGAAAGCCAGGTTCAGGATAAGGGAAGCTACATTACTCTCAACTACGGTAAGGTTCCGGTGGTTATGGTGCGTGATACCGACATGGAGGTTCATGTTTTACACAATCGCTGTGGACACAAAGGGGTCAAGTTGGTTGATAAGGCTTGCGGCAAGATCCCAGCGTTCAGATGCTGCTATCACGGATGGCGATACCGCCTAGACGGAAAATTGCTGGGAGTCCCTTATATGGAAAGTTATGAGGACACGGCTTTTAACAAGGAAGACCCCCAGTATAGTATGCAAAAGCTTCGGTCAGATAGTGTACGGGGCTTTGTTTTTGCCACAATGAATGCTGATGCTCCTGACCTTAGGACATGGATGGGTGGAGCTGCAGATGTAATGGAGAACCTTTGTGATCGAGCGCCAGATGGTGAAGTCGAGGCTGCCGGTGGGGTGTTGCGGTATGAACACGAATGCAACTGGAAGATGTTCATAGAGAACCTTAATGACATGATGCATCCTATGGTGGTGCATCGATCTGTCGTGGAGTGCGCGCGTGACTATATTAAGACATTACCTCCCGACTCACCGAGACTTGATGAGGCAGAGATTTTGCTGCCGTTTGGTGCGTCATATGAGGTTATGAATGACTCGATTACCGGTTTCAAGTATGGACATCACTACGATGGGGGTAAAACTAGCATACATGCCGATTACACGCTGGATCCGGAATATGCTGCCGCGATGAAGAGTGCTTACGGCGAAGCTAGGATGAACGAGATATTGTCATTTAATACCCACAACACACTCTATTATCCATCGCTTACTATAAAGTCTGCTATTCAGAATATCCGTGTAGTAAGGCCTATTGCGTATAACAAGACAATTATCGAAACTTGGTCATTTCGATTAAAGGGCGCACCGGACTCAATGCTGAAGAAAACACTATTGTACTCGCGTCTGATTAATTCAAATGGCTCTATGGTGGGACCGGATGACTTAACTGCATACTTTAGGGCGCAGCAAGGTCTTGAGTCAGAAGCCTCTGATTGGATTGAAATGCACCGACATTTTGGTAAGGACGAGGTATTGACCGATCGTGTTATTGGTAAGGGTACGAGCGATTTGGACGTCCGAACACAATACACTGCGTGGCGTGAGTATATGACGGTGGCGGCATAATTATGGGTGTTGTCGCTATTAGTGCAAACAAGCAGGAGGAAATAGAACGGTTTCTCTATCTGGAAGCATCCTATCTTGATCGACCCGACCTAGATAACTGGATCGACCTATATACAGATGAAGGAACGTATTGGATGCCAGCCATACCGGATCAGAAAGATCCGGATAATCATATCTCATTATTCTATGATGACCGGGTAATCATGGAAGTCAGGAGAAGAAATTTTGTGCATTCTGCGGCAGCATCTAAAGATTATGATGTCCGGGCGTCACATATTATTTCTAACATCCAGGTAACTGATATGGATGAAGAGACAGGGGATTGTACTGTGACCTCAAACTTCCACTGTTGGCTTTATTACAACGATAAACAAACTCCTTATGCCGGCAGATACACACATGAACTTATCAGCGATGGGCTGAGTTATAAAATACAGTCAAAGCGCGTTGATATTATCAATTGTGACGCGACTCTTAATACAATAATTATTTATATTTAATTTTGAAGAATTGCTACGTGTTGCAATGCAGCGCAGGTATATAACTGTTGCCAATAATCCGGCGACTTGATATTTATCGAATTAAGAGAACCTTTTGGTTAACGGGATAGAGCCATTCAACGCCACGTTCGGTGACTATTGCATCGTCTTCCAGCGGTATTCGGAGCTTTTTGTTTCCCCATTCCGGTATGGCGGTATAGGCAAACAGTTCGATTGAAAACATGTTTGTCGGTTGAATAATGTATTTCATGCGTTCTGGATTAAACCAGGCAATTGATGGGCCAATACCATGCCCAAGGTTACCAACAGAATGGCACCCAATGATGACGTCCACGTTATTTGGGTCATCTGTCGGCTGGTTAAAGTTTTCCATGATGGTGAAACCAGCTGCGTTAATCTTTGAGTTAAGTAGCGTGTAGGTTTCCCCTGCCGTCCGACCCGCTTTAATATTTTTCTTTAGGATGTCGCGAACCGCTCTGCCATTATCGAATGCTTTTTGGATGCTCCTAGGTAAATGTGTTTCGCCATCTTTTAGCACGTATGCATGACGTTTCATGTCGGTGTAAAAGTTTAGGTACCCGATGCCCCAGTCGATAGCGAGAAAATCTCCACGTTGGATAACATGATCGTTGGACAAAGCGATAAATCCATCTGGCCCAGTAATGTAGACGGAGGGCATGCCAAAAGATGTATCCAAGTTCAATTCAAACTGTTGTTCCCGCATCCACCAAGCAACGTCGGCAAGAGTAGTTTTCCCAGGTGTTATCACTTCATTGGAAAAAGCCGTTTCGGCGATATTACGCGACATTTCACCAGCCCAGGCAAAAGCGGCAATCTCTGATGCTACCCTGCGTGAACGAAAATCAGATGCTAGTTTTTCGGCGGATACGAACCGTGTCGCATAAATTGCACCTAGTTCTTCGGATAATTTCTTATAGCTTGTATAGCTAAGACCATCGGCTGCACCAATATTAGGCGCGTAATTTAAAGCGATGGTGCGGGGTTCTCTATCTTCTACAAAGGCTTTTAAATCGGCGGCATCGCCAATAATGTCGTAAGCACCGTTATCTTCGACTAGCGCTGTCCCGACACCAAGGATTGCGCGCTCGATTCTGTCACCCCCCCTGTCACTGAATATGTAATAACCGTAAGAACCGACATATCCTTTCCCGAAGTCATCCGTCAGTGGATCATTGAATCCTTCTCTGTTGACTGTAATCCACATATCAACGTTGTTTTCGCGCATAACTTCAGGTAACACCAGGTCAAATTTATCTTGACGTATCTGGTTCATGCGCTCCCAGCGTGTCTGTGCTTCCCCTGCCGCATTAACACCTGTCCCTATACTAGCGGACAAAATTGTCAAATAGATTAGCCTTGCAAAGGTTGTCATAGCTGGTTTGTAGTTAAAATAGACCAGTGATTCGTCCTTCGGTAGTCACGTTTATCGCTTCCGCCGCCGGTACACGCGGTAATCCCGGCATCGTCATTATGGCACCACAGATTACTACTAGGAACTCTGCACCGGTTGCTAGCCGGATTTCTCGTATTGCAACATCATGTCCGGTAGGAGCGCCAAGCAGAAGTGGATCTGTTGAAAAACTATATTGGGTTTTTGCCATACAGATCGGATAGTGGCCATAACCCGCTTCTTCAAAATCTGCGAATTGCTTACGTACCTTCTTATCTGCTGTAATATCTTCAGCCCCATAAATTGTTCGTGCCACTGTCCGAGTTTTTTCCCAGAGTGCTACATCATCCATGTAAAGTGGACGATATTGAGATTTCTGATTGCCAATTAGATCAACCACCTCCTCAGCGAGTGCGACAGCACCTTTTCCACCATGCTCCCAGTGCGAAGATACTGTGCAATTTACATTAAACTCTGCGCAGTGATCTTTGATTGCCTGATGCTCACCGTCAGTATCGGTGACATAGTGATTGATTGCTACTGTCACAGGTACCCCAAATTGTCCAAGATTACGTATATGACGGCCTAGGTTTTCGCAACCCTTTCTGACGGCTTCGACGTTCTCACTTTTAAGATCGTTTTTCGCTACACCACCATGCATTTTTAAAGCTTTTGTGGTTGCAACTAGGACCACTGCATCTGGATGAAGGCCGGCTTTTCGACACTTGATATCGAGAAATTTTTCGGCACCAAGGTCCGCACCAAATCCAGCTTCGGTAACGACGTAATCAGCGAGTTTTAGAGCAGTTTTAGTGGCGATGACGGAATTACAGCCGTGAGCAATGTTCGCGAAGGGACCCCCATGCATTAGTGCGGGATTGTTTTCGAGTGTTTGCACAAGATTAGGCTGCAGCGCATCACGGAGTAGAGCTGTCATCGCACCTTCTGCTTTTAACGCCCGAGCTTGAACCGGATCTCCCTCATGCGTGTAACCAATTGTAATATTGCCTATCCTCGTTCGTAAATCTTCAAGATCTGTGGCGAGACAAAAACAGGCCATAATTTCCGACGCAACTGTTATATCAAAACCTGCTTCGCGGACGACCCCATTATGAAAACCACCTAATCCGGAAGTAATGGTGCGGAGTGCCCGTTCATTCATATCGAGGACGCGACGCCATGTGACACGACGAGGGTCGATTCCCAATTTATTGTCCCAGTGCATATGATTGTCGATGAGAGCGGACAGCAGATTATGAGCGGCACCAATTGCGTGAAAGTCGCCAGTGAAATGCAAATTGATATCTGTCATTGGAACGACCTGAGCATAGCCACCGCCAGCAGCTCCACCTTTCATGCCGAAGCAGGGTCCCAGACTTGGTTCACGCAAGCACATGACTGCTTTCTTACCAATAGCGTTTAGACCGTCGCCGAGGCCAACTGTTGTCGTTGTTTTGCCTTCACCAGCTGGAGTTGGAGATATCGCCGTCACCAAGATCAGCTTGCCTTCCCCTTGACTCCCCAGGGTATCTAAAAAGTCATAGCTGATCTTCGCTTTGTCATGACCGTACGGGATGATGTTGTCCGGTTTAAGATTTATCTTAGCTGCAACTTCGCTGATCGGAAGCTTGTTTGCGGCTTGTGCTATTTCGATATCGGTAGGTACGTTAGTCATGTCCTGGACCTGCATATTTTATGTTAGTAGTTTGAAAGAGTTCCACATTGTGGAATATCACATCAAATAGTGATATTCGGATCAGGAGTCTATCAGATCATATTTGAAATACGACTCTCGTTGCTGTCGATTCTGGTTACTTTTTGAAGTAAAACTACCCCTCATTAGAATTAACCTACTGGATTGATTGGTTCCACACACCTACTTAATGTATGGCAATTAAATAACGCCACTGTAAATAGCAACATAGCCACCGCTTGGTGAGCGGCAGCTAGCGAGATAGGCACTACTAGAAGCAAGGTCGAGATTCCTAATACAACTTGCAAAATGCTGGTATGAAGAAGCGCATTAATGCCTTTTTTCGCGCGCCTAGGTAAATCTTGTTTTTGCATGTTGAACCAGTAAACGCAGATTAAGAAAAAGGTAGTAAGTCCTAGAATTCGGTGGTTGAACTGCACAGTAGCTAGATTCTCAAAAATATTTCTCCATAAAGGATCTAGCGCTATTAGGTCTGGCGGTATCCAATATTTACCCATCATTGGGAATGTATTGTAAATTTTTCCTGCCTGTAGACCTGCTACGAATCCGCCAGAGACCACTGTAAGTATGACTAGTCCTGTTAGTGCGATCGTCCGGCTATAACTTTTGTGCCGTTGTCCGTTATCTGACGGATAAAGTAACGACAGAGCGACCCATAACATGTAAGCATAAATTAAGAATGCGCCAAGCAAATGGGCAGTCAAACGGTATTGACTTACATGCGGGTTATCAACTAGTCCGCTTTTAACCATGTACCAGCCGAGTACTCCCTGCATCCCTCCGAGAATGAACATTGCGACATATTTCAACCACTGGTCACGCCGAATATAACCTTTCCCGACGAATACCAGGAACGGGACGATAAATACAATTCCAATTATTCTCCCCAACAAACGATGCAGGTATTCCAGCCAATAAATACCTTTGTAATCCTGTATATCCATCTGAGAGTTGATCTTTTGAAATTCTGGTGTTGCTTGATACATCTCGAATGACTCTCGCCATTCTTCTGTATTCAGGGGTGGTAAAATACCGGTAACTGGTCGCCAATCCGTCATAGACAGTCCTGAGCCTGTCAGGCGCGTTACCCCACCCAATATAACCATAGCGAAAACAAGTGCGCAGCAGATAAGCAACCAGTGGGCGATCTTTTTATTCACATCATTATTGGCGGGGATCATACCTTGTATTCTCCGGATTTTTAGGACGCGTCTGCGAGTGCGGGGATAGTGGCTTTCAGACGTATGTACATGAAAGCGTAAATAAGCATCCCGGTAAGTGATGCGAATGCACACATAATGAATAAACCACTGTATCCGAGTCCTGCTGCCAGAATACTTGAAGCAGCGATCGGTCCAATAATCTGACCCAAGCCTTGTGCAGCTGGCATTAGTGAGGCAAATCTACCAGTGTGATCTACATTAGCTATGGTCGCCATCTGATAGACGTCAATGAAAATCCATAATGTGTTAAACATAAAAACGCTAGCAATTATTTTCCAGTCAGTTATGCCATTTGCCAACAGCGCAACAATCAGTGCATGAGTTATTAGTGTTACTAATAATGGGCGCGCAAGACCAAATCGGTTGCTAAGTAGCGTTGCGAAGAGGCAGCCTACGAGGCTAAAAAATGATGAAACGGTAAGCACCCAACCAACTAACTCTTGGTTAGCCGTGGAAAATTCTGGATTCGCACTCGCTATTTCTATGTACGTCCAGTACGCACCGATATTTGTATATGTCGCAACAATTGCTGCAAGCACTAGCCAGGGCACATAAGCTGGAACTTGCTGTGTTGCCAATTTATCCGTTGAAAAACTTTCCTCAGCTTTGGTGTTGTTATCAGGAATTTTATCGATGGGGCGAGGTGGAACCCATTTGACAAAGGGTAATGAGATCGCATAGGCGCAAATAAAGACTATATAGATACCACTCATTGATAGTTTTGGTAGGAAATGCATCTCTAGGCCTTGAGAAAAAGCGAATAGGAATAGCATCATGTTGAAAGCGCGCGCAGGTTTAGATGTAGCTCCTAATGTAGCGACAGCTACCGCTGTGTATATCCCGGCACCAAAACCAGCAATGAAACGCAGCCATAAGACGCTTTCATAATCGACTATCACTATGCATAGTCCATTAGCAATCATTGCAATAAGCGCCGATACGATAATCAGCACTCTGCGATTGACTTTGGCAATAACAATAGCGGCAAATATTGCGCCAGCCGAAAGTCCACCGAGATCAGCGCCGGCAACCCGCCCAACTTCAACCTCAGAGAATCCGAGAAGATTGACCCAGGCAGTACTGATTACAGGTACACCAACGAGCACGGCGTAGCCCGCAAGGGTCATGTATAGTGAAATTGAAATTGATTGCCAGCTGTCGAAAATCGTCCGCTGATTGCTTCTAGTGATAATGTTGTCTGACATCGGCGCAGTCCTTTATTGCTTTTGATAGCAAACGTACAGTAATTTACCCAAAATATAGGTTTTAAAATAGTTCTAATGTCATTAAAGAAATGTAATAACGTCACTGACCTTCGGAAACGAGCCAAAAAAAAATTGCCATGGCCAATTTTTAATTACCTGGACGGTGGTTCTGACGACGAGATTTCGCTTCGGCGAAATACATCAGCTTTTAATGAATATGAACTGCTACCTACTCAGCTCTCTGATATCAGTAATATCGATCTTGCTACCACTGTACTAGGCCAGAAGATTACGTGGCCGGTTTTTCTGGCACCGACGGGTGCATCGAGATTATTCCATCATGAAAAAGAGCCAGCGGTTGCTCGCGCAGCAAAAAAATTCGGAACGATATACAGTCTATCGACACTTGGTACGACTACGATTGAAGACATAGGGAAGATTTCTGATGGGCCAAAGATGTATCAAATCTATGTTTTTAAGGATCGCGGGATAACCAAGGATTTCGTTGACAGATGCAAGGCAAGTAATTTTGACGCAATTTGTTTGACAGTGGACACCCTGGTTGCAGGTAATCGTGAGCGTGATTTGGTAACAGGTTTCGGAGTACCTCCAAAATTAAATATGCGCAGTCTACTGAGCTACTTTTGGCATCTACCCTGGTCAGTGCGTGCCATTGTTGACGGTGGCTTTGATATGGTTAATGTGACAAGCAGTCCCGGTGTTTCTGCGGACATAGAACAAGGTGTCATGGAATATATAAATAGCCAGTTCGATCGTTCGTTAAACTGGAGGGATGTAGAGTGGCTTGCAGAACAATGGGATGGGCCGCTTGTCATAAAGGGAATACAGACAGTCGGAGATGCTCGAAAAGCTATTGATTCCGGAGCCACAGCAGTCATGCTCAGCAACCACGGTGGCCGGCAATTAGACTCCAGTCCTGCACCTGTGGATTGCATTGCCCCCATAGCTGATGCTTTTGGAGGTCAGCTAGAAATTATTTGTGATGGTGGTATTCGTCGGGGAAATCATGTTGTTAAAGCACTTGCGCTCGGTGCTAATGCTTGCAGCATTGGCCGCGGTTATTTGTTCGGTCTTGCAGCAGGAGGTCAGGCTGGAGTTGAACATGCCTTGGGGCTATTACGCGCGGAAGTTGAGCGGACGATGGCACTAACAGGGTGTAATTCGATTAAGAAACTAAATGAAGAATACGTTAGAAAGCGTTGATATAAAATGATTTTAACAGTTTTTGTGTTATTTGCCCCAATTTAAGCTCGAAATTACGAGCCTAGAAGCGCATTTGGGGGTACTATGCGCCCATGTTCGCTTAAGCGAATGAGAATATAGGTCGGTTACGGTCGGCCAGTTTTTTTTTTAGAGGTAGATATGTCAGGCGAAAGAGTAAGTGGAACCGTTAAATGGTTCAACGATGCAAAAGGATTTGGTTTTATTGAGCGTGAGGGTGGACAAGATGTTTTTGTACATCACAGCGCGATCCAAATGGAAGGATTTAAAACCCTCAAAGAAGGCCAGAAAGTGTCAATGGATGTGACCCAGGGTGACAAAGGCCCGCAGGCGGAAAACGTTATGGCCGAATAGGCCTGATTCTGAATCAGCTGCTGAAGTTTCTAACACGAGCTGGTTCTAATTTTCCATCTGAGTGGTTTGGTGTGGCAAACCGAAAAAGCAGTTCGCTGCCGGTGACGGACCTAGGGTCTGAGGTTTGTGGCGCGCGGAGTTCATTGCGTAGCTTTACGCATATTGCCCTACTAGTCTTATTATCAGCGTGCGGTCCTTCATCTGAACAATCCGAGCCGTTGCCTAGTGGTGCGCCTAGTTTTGTCGGTTCGTCGGGTTGTCAGGCATGTCACAAGCGAGAATTTGATGCATGGAAGGGGTCCCATCATTCCCTTGCAATGCAGCATGCAACCGTTGACACGGTTCTCGGTGATTTCGGTGGTGTTGATTTCAGGCATATAGACACTGTTAGTAACTTTTCCAGACGTAATGAAAACTTTTACGTCAGGACGGACAGTGAAAATGGCGAAATGCGTGAATATCAGGTCGTCTACACATTCGGTGTGTCACCCTTGCAGCAATATTTAGTCGAACTGCCACGGGGTCGGTTACAAGCTTTACCGATTGCATGGGACAGTAGGCCTGAAGATGAAGGTGGCCAGCGCTGGTTTCACCTGTACCCTAATGAGGCAATCGACTATACCGATGCACTACACTGGACAGGAAGAGATCAGAATTGGAATTTCATGTGTGCAGAATGTCATTCGACGAATCTACAGAAGAATTATAATGCTGAAACCAAATCATTTGATACGACATGGGCAGAAATTAGTGTTGGCTGTGAAGGTTGTCATGGACCTGGATCGCTCCACGTAAAACAGGCAACAGAAGGTAAATTTAAGAGTTGGGCGGGACTATTGACCGATTTGGATGATAGTGGGCAGGCAGTTTGGAATATGAATCTGCAAACTGGAATCGCGGCGCGAAGTGAGCCCCGAATGAGTTTGCCGTCTCAACCGGAAGCTTGTGGCCGCTGTCATTCACGTCGGTCTTCAATCACCGATTCTTATCAATACAATCGTCCGCTTCTCGATACCCATTCTGTATCGTTACTTAGCGAGTATTTATATCACCCAGATGGTCAAGTGCTAGATGAAGTTTATGTTTATGGTTCATTTCTGCAAAGCAGGATGTATCGGGCAGGTGTAACCTGTAGTGATTGCCATGATCCTCATACATCTCAACTTTATACTGGTGATGACCCGAATGGAGTTTGTGGTAAATGCCACTTGCCAGACAAATTTGATAAAAAGGACCACCACCGACATCCGCCACAATCTGTGAAATGCGTTGACTGTCACATGGCTTCGAAAACTTACATGGTGATTGATGATAGGCGGGATCACAGTTTTAGGATTCCAAGACCGGATATAACGAAAGCAACCGGATCACCGAATGCCTGCAACGATTGCCATGTTGAACGCAGTGTGGAGTGGGCTGAAGACATATTTAATGGCTGGTTCGGAGACGAGTTACCTGATCACTATGGCTTTGATATTCATGCTGGCATAAGTGGCGGTGGCAACATGCCGCTTGTGAAGGCAGCTATGAACCAAACTTACCCCGGTATTGCACGAGCTACGGCATTATCGTTCTTGCAGGCCCCTTATTCACAAGAGGTGGTGTATGTGATTCAAAATGGGCTCTCGAATGCTGATCCAATGATTCGTATAAGTGCTTTGCGAGCTCTGCGCGGATTAGCAGTTGACTTGCAGGTCAATTGGGGAGCCTCATTGCTAAATGACTCGGTTCGAGCAGTACGTGTCGAGGCAGCTACAGTGATTTCACCGTTACGGACTGGTTTGCCTGAACAACATAGGATGGCTTTTGCCAAGGCGGAAGCAGAGCTTAAAAAATCAATATTGACTGCTGCTGAAAGGCCAGAAGCACAGGCTCGATTGGCCAACCTTTATGCTGATTCTGGTGATATAAAGGAGAGTGTAGAGGCTTTTTCCGCTGCTTTGCACTTAGAACCGAGGGCTATTCAGGCGCGTGTCAACCTCGCAGATCTTTATCGGCGATTAGACAGAGATGAAGAGGCGGAGATAATATTGCGTGAAGGTATAGCGGATATGCCGGAAGAACCGGCCTACCATCACTCCCTAGGTCTACTGCTTGTCCGCCAACAACAACCAAAGGATGGTCTCGAACAACTGGCAATTGCCGCTAATCTTCAGGCTGATAATGCTCGTTATGCTTATGTTTATGCGGTTGCTCTAAATTCTCTGGGAGAGCCAGAAATGGCAATCAGTTATCTAAAGAAGGTTCAGACTAAGTTTAGTGACAATTTCGATATACACTGGGCACTGGCTACAATGCTTCGTGATCAAGGCCGCAACGTTGAGGCTAGGATAGTTATTGAAAAAATTTCCAATATTTATCCTGGTGTAGAGTCTTTAACCAGTTTTCTGGATTCGTTAACAACCGATTTAAATGGAAATTGATTGTTACCTTTGATCATTATTTTAATTTTATAAAGTCTTCCAAAAACCTGAGTAGATCTAGTGAAACTTAGAATTCTTGATAGTTCGATTCGTTTGCGATTGACGCAGTCGGAGGTGGATGCCGTTAATTCTGACGGTCTTGTGACGTCCACCGTACGGTTTACTGGCGGCAAAACGTTTGAGTATGTACTTCAGAGCTGCCGAATCACGCGGACGCCTCAAGCAGGCATGTCTGCTAACCAACTAGTCGTGCGGGTGCCACGCAGTACTATATCGAGTTGGGCTAGCTCGGACCAGGTTTCCATAAGGTCTACTCAAGTTGTGGATGATGGAGGCGACCTCAAGATTTTGGTGGAAAAAGATTTCCAGTGCTTATCGCCGCGTGAAGATGAGGATGAGTCAGACATGTATCCGCACCCTGCCACGGGTGAGGATAGTTGTTGAAGAAGAAATTATGTTTTTATTGTGCCTTAGGTAAGGACAAGCCCAGAAATTTAAAGTTAGAGATCCGAAGGTAGAATAATGCCGACTTCTCTGCGTTTTGTGTGCCATATGCTAATCAGTTCCGTATATATTTCCGGTTCTATGGCAGCTAGATTCTCTGTTTCTCCGGGATCTGCTATCACGTCATATAGTTCGAATTGTTTTTCGTCGAACGGACCGAAGGTTGTCACTATTTTCCACCTATCCTTTCTCAAGAAAGCTCTGCCACGATGGGAAAGTATGGTCACATACTGACTGTCATGAACCGATTCGGATTCTCCAGATAAGAATTTAGACATGCTCTCGCCCAGCATGGGCATAACTGAATTATCATCCGGATAGGCGGCATCTGCCATTTCGAGGAAAGTCGGTGCGAGGTCCATGACGGTTGTGTAAGTTGCATCAATAACGTTGCTAGGGGACACACCGCGGCCAGCCATAATTAATGGTGCAACCATTCCACCTTGGTGTGTGTAACTTTTATATTTTTTAAAGGGTGCCGACCCTGCTTCTGCCCATTGCGGGCCATAAGATACAAAGGATTCTGCAGTACCCATTTTATGGTAGGCATTGTCGAATGTAGCTTGAGTATGCTCCATGAACTGATCATAGAGAATGCCATTGTAGAAATCTTCGCCGGCGGCACCATTGTCTGACATGAAAATGATTAGAGTATTTTCATATAATTCTTTTTCTTTCAGGTATGTGAAGAGGCGGCCGATATGGTCATCAAGGTTATCAACCATCGCCGCATAGAGTTCCATTTTTCGAGATTCACGTTTTTTCTGATCAGCATTTAAATCTGCCCAGGGTATGACCTCATCATTTCTTGGCGGTAATTTTGAATTAAGCGGGATAATTCCAGCCTCTTTTAACGAGTCTAGCCGTTGCTCACGCAGAACATCATAGCCGGAGTCATAATCCCCTTTATATAAATCGAGGTAATCGTCGGGGACCTGCAATGGCCAGTGCGGTGCTGTGTATGCCGCATAAGCAAAAAACGGCTTTCCATTCTGGCGATCTTTTTCAATAAATTCGATCAGGACATCAGTATAAAGTTTGGTTGAAAATTCGTTGTTTGGCCGTGTGATTATTTCCCCGTCTGCTATATATATAGCCTCACGTGGAAGATAACTGCGAGAGTCGAAATGTGATCCGCCACCATCCCCTAAGACAAAGGACCTACTAAAGCCAGCTTGCGATGGACGATGTTCTCTTTTGGTACCTAGATGCCATTTCCCGGAAATATAAGTGTCATAGCCAACACCTTGTAGCAGTCGTGGGAATGGTATTACTCGGTCTGAGAGCCCGGCTTCATACCCTGTTACTGGCACACCCGCTAAGCCTTCTCTGTGCTGATTTGCAACACCTGCAACATGATTATTATTGCCGGTAAGGAGCATCGCTCGCGTAGGAGAACACAGAGGTGCTGTGTGGAATTGTGTAAATACAATACCTTCGGAGGCCAGTGTATCAATAGTTGGTGTTTCTATATCTCCGCCGTAGACGCCCAAATCCGCGTAACCAAGATCATCAGCGACTATTAGTAAAATATTGGGTCGGTCACTTGTCGAAGCTGCAAGCAGAAAATCATTAAATAGCAACGAAAGGCAAACACATAATGAAAAGCGTTTGGTCATAAAAAAAGATAGAAGGAATCTTGATTAGCACACTGTACAGTATTTTTGCTAATACTCAGTAATCTTTCTTTAATTGAGTAAAAATTTGGACATTTTTAAAAAAATGCTACGGTCGGCTGGTGATCTTATGGTTCGTCTGTAATTTATAGAGACTGGATAAAAAATATTTCATAATCAGATAAGCTTGGCCCGATTTAATTTAACTCGGAAATTAGCATAAAGAGACATATTGCAGTGGCGAGTAATCCAATTTTGTGGAAACCCAGTTTAGAGCGTTTGGAAAATAGCGCTATGCATAAATTTATGGTTTCTCTGGGATTCAATAGTTATTCAGACTTGCACCGCTGGTCCGTTCAAAATGTTGACGAATTTTGGTTGCGCATGGTTGATGTGGGTGGCATCCAGTTTACAAAAACAGCAGATTGCGTTTTAAACCAACCCGGCGACATGACCTCAGCGGTTTTTTTTGGTGGTGCTGAATTGAGTTTTCCCGAACACATTCTTCGTCATACTGGAAAACGTCCTGCAATCATTTTTAGAGGAGAAAACGGCAGTCGTCGTGAACTCAGCTTTGATGAATTAGGTGAGCAAGTTTCGGCTATAGCAGAGGGACTGAGGGCTGTGGGCGTTAAGAAGGGTGATCGAGTCGCTGGTTTTATGCCAAATTGCCCAGAAACGATTATTGCTATGTTAGCTGCAACAAGCCTCGGCGCTATCTGGTCATCCTGTTCTCCTGATTTTGGCATTAACGGGGTGGTTGATCGCTTTGGTCAGATAACGCCAAAAATCCTTTTTACTGCTGATGGGTATATATATAACGGGAAAATTCACGATTCCCTTCAAAGGGTTCGGGAGTTGCTTGAACGCATTCCAAGTATCGAGAAAACGATTGTCGTTCCTTATAATGACAGCGGTCTAGGGGTGGCCAGCTTACGCGGCGGTATATTGTGGGACGATTTCGGAATACCTGAAACCAAATTGCACTGTGTGCCCACAGAATTTAACCATCCGCTCTACATCATGTATTCCTCTGGAACCACGGGAGTACCGAAATGTATCGTGCATGGTGCTGGTGGTACGTTAATTCAACATTTGAAGGAGCACATACTTCATTGCGATATTTCGCAAGAAGATCGAGTATTTTTCTTTACCACATGTGGCTGGATGATGTGGAATTGGTTGGTTAGCGCACTAGCGGTTGGTGCCACGGTTTGTCTATATGATGGATCACCTTTTGCCCGGAAAGGTCGCGTTTTATGGGAGATGGCTGAGGAGGAGAAGCTCACTATCTTTGGTGGCGGTGCAAAATTTTTCTCAGCAACTCAAAAAGAAGGAATTCGTCCGGGTGATGAATTTGATTTGACAGAATTAAAGACGGTCCTTTCGACAGGATCCGTATTGGCCCCTGAGACATTCGACTTTTTGTATGATGCGGTTTCGACAGATGTGCAGGTTGCATCAATCTCAGGTGGCACAGATATTATTAGCTGCTTTGCCGGAGGAAACCCGATGTTGCCGGTTCGGCGCGGTGAACTACAATGTTTAGCCTTGGCTATGGATGTCCAGATATATAGCGATGAGGGTGAGCGGGTTACGAATGAGAATGGTGAACTGGTGTGCTGTAATGCTTTCCCATCGATGCCAATCGGATTTTGGAATGATCCGGAGAAAAGTAAATATCATGCAGCCTATTTTGAAAAGTTTCCGGGTGTTTGGGCGCATGGTGATTATGCGCAACTAACAACGGAATCGGGCATGATTATTTATGGACGTTCTGATGCAGTACTTAATCCTGGCGGTGTCCGTATTGGGACGTCGGAGATTTATCGGGAAGTAGAGAAACTTGAAGAGGTGATTGAAACTATTGCGATTGGCCAGGAATGGGACGGAGACGTTCGCGTAGTCCTGTTCGTTGTGATGCGTCATCAGATACCACTTGATATAAATATGAAAGACCGCATACGTGACATCATCCGCCAAAACACCACACCTAGGCACGTGCCGGCTAAAATCATAGCTGTACCAGAGATTCCTCGGACGATTAGTGGGAAAATCGTCGAGCTCGCTGTACGCAATGTTGTTCATGGCGAGCCAGTTAGCAATACTGACGCGCTGGCTAACCCTGAGGCATTAAATCATTTCAAAGATATTGCTGAGTTAGCAGTAGGATAAGAACCATGGAAACTATTGGTACACGAGTGGGAGAAGGAATAGTCCTGTCCGATTGGATCGATATCAATCAGCATATGAATGTTGCTTATTATGTGCTTGCTTTCGATTTGGCGATTGATGACTTATGGGCGACATTCGGAATTAGTGAAGATTATATTGAGAAGACTAGAAGCTCGACCTTCGGTGTAGAGTGCCACGTTAGCTATTTGCAGGAATTACACCAGGACGATAAGTACATTGTCACACAACAGATTCTGGCGTATGACGAAAAGCGTATTCACCATTTCCAACGTCTTTATCATGCTGAAAAATATTTTCTTTCAGCAACTGCCGAGTGGATGAATTTGCATGTTGACCTTGACGCACGGCGGGTAACTCCGTGGCCTTCAGAAATTCTGGAGCGCATTGGTGAGTTTTGTGATGCTCAAGCTGGGCAAATAAAGCCTGCCGAAGTGGGTAGGCAGATGATGATCCGACGACCGATTTACCAATTGTAATGGGGCTAGGCTTTTGGATACTGATAAAAGTTACATAATTGCAATCGATCAAGGCACTAGTAGCAGTCGTGCAGTGGTATACGAGAAAACCGGACACATGGTGTCGAGTGCCCAGCAAGAGTTTCCTCAAAGGTACCCTAAACCCGGTTGGGTCGAGCACGATCCGGAAGCTATTTGGGAATCTGTTATTTCGGTCACTCGTCGCGCAATCGAGAAGGCCGGAGAAATTGATTTCGCTGCTATTGGCATTACGAATCAGCGGGAAACTACATTAATTTGGGATCGTGGAACCGGGCAATGTGTTTATAAGGCAATCGTTTGGCAGGATCGCCGTACCGCAGATTTCTGCGAGCAGCTGAAGAATCAAAACGAAGAACAAGACGTGATTGACAAAACAGGACTCCGTCTAGATCCATATTTTTCAGCTACAAAGATTGCCTGGATTTTGGATAACATCGACGGGGTCCGACAACGTGCAGAAGCGGGAGAATTAGCATTTGGCACGGTCGATTCTTTTATCCTATGGCGATTGACTGGCGGTAAAGTGCACGCTACGGATGCGACCAATGCGTCAAGAACAGCGCTGTTTAATATCCATACTCAACGGTGGGACCCTCAGCTACTCAAGCTTTTTAATATTCCAGAGAGCCTTTTACCGGAAGTCAAAGATTCCGCATCCGATTATGGTGTCACTGACGCATCTGTTATTGGATCCTCAATTCCCATCTGTGGTATGGCGGGCGATCAGCAGGCCGCGCTTATAGGCCAGGCAGGTTTTTCCCCCGGAATGACTAAAAGTACTTACGGGACCGGTTGTTTTGTTATTTCAAATACCGGAGCGGAGGCTCTTAAGTCGAAAAACAATCTGCTTACTACCGTCGCATATCGGTTGGACGGCAGCACTACTTACGGTATTGAAGGTAGTATCTTTGTTGCCGGCGCTGCATTGCAGTGGTTGCGTGATGAGCTAAAGATTATTAATGCGGCTCCGGAGTCTGAAAAAATAGCCGAATCCACGGGTATTGTAGATCATCTGCATGTCGTCCCTGCGTTTGCAGGACTTGGGGCACCGTACTGGGATCCGAAAGCTCGTGCAGCAATTCTCGGGTTGTCGCGTGACTCTGGTATAAACGAAATAGTTACAGCGACGCTACAAGCAGTAGCGTTCCAGACATGCGATTTATTCGCGGCCATGGCTGAAGATGGTATTGTGCCGAGCGTGATACGCGTTGATGGTGGTATGGTCGCTAACGACTGGTTTCTTACATTCTTAGCTGACATTTTGGGCTTGCCAGTAGAGCGACCGACAAGTCTGGAATCGACAGCACTTGGTGCGGCTTACCTTGCTGGTTTGCAGAGCGGTGTTTTTGCTTCTATTGACGAAATTTCCGCCCTCTGGTCTAGCGAGACTACTTTTGAGCCGTGTATGCCGGCGTCCAAAAGGGATGCTCTCTATGTTGGATGGAAAGGAGCTGTTGCTAAGGTGCTTAGCTAACCAAGAAAAATGTTCTTGTAGGCGATTGTTGACCATACGCTTACGACGACTACGAGGCTTAAAAAAACTGCTGCGGCACCCATGTCCTTTGCGCCCCCTGCCAATTTGTGTTGCTCATCACTAATTCTATCTACGGTGGCTTCAACAGCAGAATTTAATAACTCAACGATAAGTACTAGGAGGAGCGATAGGACCAGCATTAGTTTCTCTAAATAGTTATCACCCAGCCAGATTGCAAGTGGCAATAAAATAACTATGAGCGCTATTTCTTGCCTGAATGCGGATTCGTGGCGCCATGCATAGTACAGTCCTTGCGCGGAACAGTGTGTAGCAAGGATAATTCTTTTAATTCCCGTGTTACCTGGCTTGCCCATGCCCTTTCTCCCCCTGAGGTCAGACTATCTGTGTAACAAGCGATGCGCTGATTTTTATAGCGGATCAAAATTGGTGAGTATTATTTTACATCGCTTTTACAACGGTGCAGTGACAGCGCGTTCGATTTCAGTCCACAATGGGTAATGAGATCGTTACCACTAGACCGGCCCTATCACGATTACGAGCTTCAATATGTCCAGTATGAAGTGTGATGGCTCGATGAGCTATCGCCAGCCCTAAGCCCGCGCCGCCATTGGCATCAGCTTCAGTAGATTGTCGTGTGCGAAAAAAAGGTTCAAAAAGGCGCTCTAAATCTTGGGATGGGACACCTGGCCCATCATCTATAATTTCGATTTGTGCGTCCGTTGAGTTCACCGAAGTCCTTATTATTACTTTACTATCAGTAGGACTATGCTTCACGGCATTACGCACAATATTCTCCACAGCACCTAACATCGCGCCTCTGAAGCCCATTATACTTGCATTAATAGTACTTGATTTGACTACAACTCGGTCTTGTTTCCATTCGAAATTCACGTTCTCAGCAACCTCGCTAACGATGTCGTCCAAATCGATTTCTTCTGGATTGATCTGTGAGTCTGCTTCTAATTTTGTATAACTAAGAATTTGCCCAATCAGTGAATCAAGCCTTTCGGCCTCCTGATCTAATCTATCGAATTCTGTCATTTCACCAGTTTTTCGTCTGGCTAGTTCTACGGCAACACGCATACGTGCGAGTGGTGATCTAAGTTCATGTGAGATATTTCCTAACAACTCAATCATTTGTATTGCAGCACGTTCGAGTTTGTCAGCCATAGCGTCGAAATCCCTGCCTAGCATGCCAAGTTCGTCACGCCGTTTGCCAACAGATTTTTCGACACGGGCATCAAGGTTCCCTTCAGCTAATGAAAGGGTGGCATATCGTAATTTACGAACCGGACGGCTGAATGCAGAGGCGAGCCCGTAGGAGACCGACCCACTAATTAATACCGCAAAAATTAGCAGAAGAACACGGATGTCCTGGTTTGCCCAGAATGCCTCTGGGGAGACAAGGAACGTAAATACTTCTCCACTTGGTGCTTGTAATTGGGGCAGGAAAAGGGAAAGTCTATTGTTCTGTATTTCTTTGGTATTAGATCGACGCAGTTCATCGGCTCGACCACCCAATCGTTGGTATATTCTTTCGAGGGTGAATGGAATACGTCTTCCTGATATATCTTTACCCTGATCATCAAGAATAAAGATCATCACTCCGTCATCCCTTGGCGTTCCATCTCGCCATTTAAGTAATGCTGCGCGTCCACCAGTCTCCAGTGCCTTTGCTGCTATTTTCATGGAGTCGCCAACTTCAAAGTCTTCAATGGTTTTCTGTAGTTGCTCTCCATACAGAAAACCAATAAGAGCTGCGGCCCCAATCATTAGTGCGATCACTAGAAAGAAAGACAGAAAAAATTTTAGGAACAGACTTCTCATGGCTATATTGTTAGGTTCCCGGAACCAACAGGTAACCTATACCTCTCTGATTCTGGATCGTCTCATTTTGGTTCCCGCCTTTTTCGAGTTTGCCTCGCAGGTTACTTATGTGAGTATCAACGCTCCGATCATAGGGTAGAAGGCGGCGGCCTAAAGCACGTTCACTTAGGTATTCTTTGTTAACTACTTTTCCAGGCGTTTCTAACAAACATTTTAGAATTTCGTACTCTGTTCCGGTTAATCGCAGTTCATTGTTACTGACCATTGCCTTGCGAGTGCGGGTATCAAGAGTAATTTGGCCGAGTTCAAGTACTTTGTCTTCTTCTGGCTGTTGTTGGGATCTCCTTAAAATCGCCTTGATTCTTGCGATAAGTTCGCGAGGGTTAAAGGGTTTTGGTAAGTAGTCATCGGCGCCAAACTCAAGGCCAATAATTCTATCGACATCATCGCCACGTGCCGTTAGCATGATTACGGGCACATTGCTTGTTTGCCGGATGCTTTTCAGTACATCCAGGCCACTCATCCCAGGCATCATGATGTCGAGAATTAGCAGATCAAAATTGTTAGCTTTAAAGGCGATTAGTCCGCTTTCCCCGCTATTGGCCACAGTAACTTTTAGGTGGTCACCGGCCAGATAATCGGAAACCATTGCCCCAAGGTCTCGATCATCATCAATCATTAATATATCTGCAGTTGTGCGGCCGTTATCCATCTCGTCAACTTTGATGCTACTTAGCCCCCTGAATAATCTGCTATAAATAGTCTGAGTAGTGTAACGCCACAATTTTAACACTTGACAATTCTTGGCAATATCCGTGCTTGGCCTAGCGCTTGTTTCAGTGTGAGT
Organism: uncultured Woeseia sp.; assembly: GCA_913031125.1. Lineage (GTDB taxonomy): Bacteria > Pseudomonadota > Gammaproteobacteria > Steroidobacterales > Woeseiaceae > SZUA-117. Next base: position 43,785 of record CAJWFK010000009.1, read on the forward strand.
AGGCAATAAATATTTGTGCTACCAGTAGTCATCTTTTCACGTTTTTAAACGTTAAAACCAGTATGTAAATTGATTGCGTATGAGGACTGTGAGTATTATGGTCTTAGTTAACTTTAAGGTTTAATTAATAAATTAATAAATTACTAGAGAATAGCTATTTAACCTTATGAAAAAAAAGTAATAAGTAAATTTAATATAGTCGAGAATTAATTGGGTTAGATATTTATTAAGGGCAGTAAAACGATGAATTCAATCAGCCGACAGGCCATAGTTATACGTAAGTCTATTAATGTTTTCTTGGCATTGCTGGTTTTATTTGTGCTGGGTGCATGTGCTGTTAGTTACACTGGCTCCACTGGCATGAGTGGTGGCGGGATGAGCATTCCTGGCGGTGGTTCTTCTGGCGGTGGTTCTTCTGGCGGTGGTTCTTCTGGCGGTGGTTCTTCCGGTGGAGGCATGTCCGGTGGAGGCATGTCCGGTGGAGGCATGTCCGGTGGTGGTTCTTCCGGTGGTGGTTCTTCCGGGGGTGGCATGTCCGGTGGTGGTTCTTCCGGTGGTGGTTCTTCCGGTGGTGGTTCTTCCGGTGGTGGCATGTCCGGTGGTGGTTCTGGCGGTAATGGTGGCGGACAGATTCGTGGTGTCAGTGGAGCCGTGCCAGGTATGGGTGGAATAGGTGATGTCGGTGCCGACGGCATGGGGGGTAATCCAGGCAATATGGACTGCGAGCCGGGTGGAACTGGCGGTTGGGGTGGCCCTGACGAGGAATGCGAAGGTGGTATAGGACAATATCCCTCGGAAAGTCAGGCTGAACGCAGAGAGCGTCTTGAAGGCGAACTAGATAAGTCAGTTGGGGACTTTGATGAGGTTATTGCCGATGAGCAACGAGAGATTTCCACTGTTGGCAGAAATACTGAAGGATTTGGTGGGGGTCAGGGCGGAGCTGGCAGCGGACAAGTTGGACTTGGCAAACAGGCAGGTGGGGGTAGTGGTGTAGCTGGCGGTACTGGTGCGATTGAGGGCCCGCAGGAGGATAGAGAAGCGTCAGTCGGAGGACTGACCGAAGAGGAAATAAAGGCGCGTACACCCGACGACATCCCAGATCTGGTTAGTGAAGATATTGTTTCTAGGCAGCTCCGCGAAGCGGCGCTTTCCGAGGAAGACCCAGTTCTCCGGGAGAGATTATGGCAGGAATACAGGATGTATAACGACTTGGGTGAATAGGCAAAAGGCAGTACATACTTGAGTAATTATGAATAGATATCCACAACTTACATATTTGATTGTTTTATTTGGGTTCATCAATGGTGGCTGCACGGTCTCCGAAGTGATTCATGCCGAACAGACCTCACTTGACGTAGCATCGTTAAAAGTGGCGGAAAATCTGTTACTGGATGTAGGAATACTGAATTTTGACGCCGGTATTCCTGAGGCTAACAATGTTGAGGAAACACAGATATACCCTGAGGTTCGCGAGGCTGAGGCTCGATATTTGCCGTACCATATAAAAACGACACTGCAGGGCACCGGATTTTGGGGTGCTGTCCGAGTCATACCGGCCATGAATGTCAGGACAGATGTATACGTAAATGGCAGAATAGAGGAATCTGATGGGGAATTTGTCTCCCTGACGCTGGCAGTGTTTGATGTGACTGGAACTTTCTGGTTTGAGGAAACGTACTCGATGCAGACCGGAATTTCATCGTACGCTGAATATCGTGATCGTACTCAAGACCCTTACCAAAAAGTGTTTAACGATTTTGCGAATGATTTGCATGCATATGTAATTACCCTTGATCCAACCACTGTATCCCGCATCAGGGAGATTTCTGAACTGTTGTTCTTTGCGGATATGGCACCCGATGCTTTCGGCGATCATCTCGCGTATGAAAGTAATGGCACAATTTCATTGCAGCGATTACCCGCTCAGAATGACCCGATGGTTGATCGCCTGCGTCAAATTCGTGAGCGTGACCGGCTAGTAGTTGATACTCTCAATGAACACTATGCGAACTTCTATTACGGTGTTGCGTTGCCCTATGAAGGTTGGCGAAAACTCTCACGTGAGCAGGCGGTTATCTACCGGCAAACTCGAAAATCTGCAGTGCAGCGGGCGATTTTGGGCGCAGCAGTTGTGGCAGGTTCCATGAGCGTAGATACGAATAGCTCCAGCTATGGTCGTTATCGTGCTGAACGAATAGCGCAATCTGCGGCAATAAACCGGGGTTGGAGAACTATCATGGATGCCTTTAGGCAGTATCAGGGAGCTGAGCTTCATCGCGAGGAAATTAAGGAGTTGTCGGAGTCTTTCGTTGCTGAAGCAGCTCCTATGGTGGTGCAGGTGGAGGGTGAAACCATGAGACTAACAGGTACGGCTGAGGCACAGTATGAAAGCTGGCGTAAGCTTTTGAAAGAAATATATAAATCCGACACTGGGTTTGGTGACAGTATACAGATGAGTGACCCTGTGAGGTCACAGCAACCGTCAACTTAAAATCAATATTTACCTATGCGAATCCTCAAAGAAGGTGGGCAGCTCGCAGATAGGTACACCCTGCTACGTAACTTAAACGCTGGTGCTGTGCACGAAGTCTGGTTAGCTTCTGACCGTCTGTCAGACACTCTGTTAGTTTTAAAATGCCTTTCAGCTAATTCCGTAACAAGCCCGAAATATAAGGACATGTTGAGACGAGAGTGGAGCATTGGAAGTCGGTTAATGCACCCTAGCATTGGTCGTGTTTTTGAGTTTCACGATGATCCGGAGGGAGCATTTTTTAGTCTTCAGTATATTGGAGAAACTAATATTGGCGTCTTAGCGGGTGCGGACCCGGCAGAGTTGATGCCTCCTATTGCTCTTATTGTGGATGCGTTACGCTACGCACACGGGAAGGACATAGTACACCGCGATATTAAGGGTTCTAATATTCTCCTAGATGGCCGGGGTATCCCCTACTTATTGGACTTTGGAGTTGCGTCAGCGCCAGCTAGTGGTGAGATATCTGGCGGAGGGTCACCAGTCGCGATGAGTCCTGAACAACGGGACGGTGGTGTGCCAAGTTCATCCGACGATATCTTCGCACTGGGTATCTTGATACATGAGCTGTTGGTAGGCGTTCCACCGAGTGGTCAACGTAGTAAAGAAATATCCGGGGTTCTTGCAAATGGCAACAAAATGCCGGATGTACTTTCATCCCTCCTCACAGAAATGCTTGCGGCAGAAGTACCTTGTCGACCCAACGCGGAAATTATCCTAGAAAGATTGATTGATGCTGGATATGTATCAGGGCCTGCACCTAAACGCTTTGTTTCTGGGAGTAGGGCTGTTAATGAGGTTTTTGACACCACAGAATCAGTGACAAAATTTAAAAGGTCAGAAACGCCAGCACCGCATCAAACCGCTGTCACTGAGGAACCAGAGGGAATTCCGGCCAAAGTGCTGTTCAGTGGTTTGGGATTAGGTTTGATTTTGTTAGTGGGCGTGATTTTTGTGCTACCAGAAATAATAGAGCAGGATTCTGCGGAGCCTAATTTGGCTGGAAAAATTGAGTCCACCGAAGATGTGGACGCCCTGGGAACCTTTAATGGTGTTGATTTGGATACTCAAGACAGTTCCTATCTGGTTGGTGTGAAGGCAGCGACCGATGAATCTCTGGGGGATCTGTTATCACAGCTTGAGCGCCTACGTTATCGAGCTATAGACCGCTGGGGTGGCCAACCTTATCTGGATGCTGTTGATGTGTATAAGCAAGGTGATCAAGCATATATAAGTCGAGATTACTTGCTAGCTGGAGACAGATATCGTCAGGCGAGTGGAATGCTGAGACCGTTTTTTGAACAGATGGAAGCAGTTTTTAAGCAGTCGATGACAGATGGTAACGAAGCGCTAGAACGTGCTGATGCGTCAGAGGCCGTGAGGTTATTTGATTTAGCAGTGTCTATAACACCGGGCAATCAGATTGCTGAGGCCAATTTGAAACGAGCTATGAATCTTGATTCAGTTCTTATACTGATTGACCAAGGTGCGGAGTTTGAGGCGAATTTAGAATTAGATGCGGCAAAACTAGCATTCGAAAAAGCATTAGAAATTGATTCAATGTGGCAGCCTGCAGCGATCGCGATAGAACGCGTGTCAGATAAAATTAAGGCACTGGCATTTGAGCAACGAATGACAGAAGCTTTTGAAGCACTTGTCAGTGAAGATTTTGCTACAGCGCGTGCGGCTTTTAATGCTGCAAAAATTCTCTACCCTAATTCTCGTGAGCCGACTGATGGACTTCTGCAACTCGAACAGGAGGAACGGCTATCTGATATAAGGCGCCTTGAGAAAGACGTGCAGGCACTCACTTCAATAGAGCAGTGGGAAAACGCTATTAACATATACGAGAACATCCTGCAGATAGATCCTAATCTCACCTTTGCTAAGCAGGGACTCGATAAAGCGCGCTCTTACACAGCATTGCATCGTAAATTGAGTGAATACATTAATGATCCAGATCAATTAAGTGATGCTACTCACATGGAAGATGCTGGGAAACTTCTTCTTGAGATCGCAATCATTGAAAAAATAGGCAGCCGACTGCAGGGTGAAAAGAATGAGTTAAGTAGATTGTTAAAACGCGCAGCTACCCCTGTACCGGTGAGGGTTGTATCGGATGGCAGCACTGAGGTATCTGTATACAGGGTAGGTCGTTTTGGAACTTTTTCAAATATGGAGTTGCAATTGAGGCCAGGTAATTACGTAGCGATTGGTGTAAGGACGGGATACCGTGACGTTCGCATAGAATTTCGTGTTGTCCCGGAAATTGATATGCAACCTATCATTGTTAAGTGTGAGGAGGCGATTTGATAGTAGAGGTTCTTATCGTTCGCAATAGCGGAAAAGAGCAGAGATTTGAGGCACCCACATTGCCTATTCGTCTCGGCACGGACACTGCTTCCGAAATTCGTCTCCCCGGCCCCGGAAGCAAAGCAGTTGCACTCGTGGATTTTCTGGATGGCGAACCTTTTATACAACCGATGGGTGTTTCTGACGGGACTTTGAAAGTAAACGGAGATTCCGTAAAAACGTCGCGAAGACTTTCCGCTGGAGATGAGCTTGAATTCTATGGAACCCGCGTATTAATTGAGGTTGCTGGACGGAACTTGATACTGGAATTGCAATTCGAGGGTAGTGCCTATATTACCAAACCACCTGACTTGGGGAGTGATGTATCTGCCAACGAACCGATTATGGCAACTACTTTCGAAAGGAGTTCTGAGAGTGCGCAGGAGGTAGTTGAATCATCAGGACTTTCCTGGCAGGCAATTGTCGGTGGTGTGATAACAGTATTGATTGCGGCCTCGGCATTGCTATTTACATCAAAGTCAATCCAGATTGATGTGCAGCCAGCGGGTGCTGACGAAGTCTCGATTACCGGTGGATGGTTCAGGTTACCGTTGGGTGACCGAATCTTATTGCGCGAAGGATCCTATAACGTAAATGTTAGGAAAGCTGGCTATTATGAGGCCGTGAATGTCATTGAGGTTGATGAAACTCCGAGTCAGAGTTTTGTCATCCAAATGCGTAAGTTACCTGGCAGACTTTTTGTTAGTACTACTCCCCCTGTTGAAGCGATTGCGATGATTGATGATATCCATATGGGAACTGTGCCATATGGGCCACTTGAACTCGAGCCAGGAACACACTCAGTCAACATTGAGGCTAAAAGATTCCTTCCCTATTCACAGAGGCTTAAAGTACCGGGCCTTGGTTTAGTTCAGTATTTGGAGGTTCAACTTGTACCACAATGGGCAAATATAGAAATCTCTTCAGTTCCGAGTGGCGCTGGTATTTACCGTGACATGGAGAAGGTTGGGGAAACGCCGATCAGGCTGGAGTTGCTTGAAGGGTCGCATCAACTTAGCTTAATTAAGGATGGATTCAAGGCTTGGGATTTCTCCGTGACTGCGGAGGCAAATATTGACCAAGTGCACCCCACAGTGCTTCTTGAACCGGCAAATGCAAAATTGCGGGTACTTACGATTCCTAAAGGCGCTAATGTAATGGTAAATGGCCGTTACCGGGGCCAGTCACCTGCGACGGTCTCTTTGTCACCCGACATTGATTATGTCATTGGGTTGTCAAAAGCCGGTTATGGATCGACTACGCGACAGATTCGGCTTGAAGCTGCGGCATCCCAAGAAATTTCTGTTGATCTCACTGCACGAACAGGTGAAATTATTGTAAAGGCCTTGCCGGGTGATGCGACAATTTATGTTGATGGGCGAGCCCGTGGGATTGGTGCTGTCACTATGCAACTTTCTTCGGCACCACACCGCATAGAAATAAAACGGGATGGCTATGTAACACAAACAAGAGAAGTGGTGCCACGACCCGGATATCCACAAACGATTAGTTTGCGCCTTCTGTCAGAGGCTGAACTCGCTGAGCAGAGCATAGCGAGATTAATTACTAATTCGCAGGGCCAAGCTCTTAGGCGAATTGAGGCTGGAACTTTCACGATGGGTACATCAAGAAGTGAACGAGGACGTCAGGCTAATGAAGTACTTGTCCCGGTTACGATCACCATGCCTTATTTTATTGGGGTGAAAGAAATTACAAACCGTGAATTCAGGCGCTTCCGCCCAAATCATGATTCTGGTGGATCAGTGCATATTTCATTGGTAGGGGATCATAATCCTGTGGCTAATGTAACTTGGGATAATGCTATAGAATATTTAAACTGGCTTAGTGCACAAGAAGGTCTTGTACCCGCTTATGAAAAAGTATTTGAGCGTTGGCAGCCAGTGCTACCCACTCCGAACGGTTACCGTCTCCCCACAGAAGCTGAGTGGGTCTGGGCAATTCGCTATCAGGGCAAACCAAGGTCCTACATTTATACTTGGGGAAATAACCGGTTGCCACCGCCCACAGATAGTGGAAATTGGGCTGGACGGTCTGCGAATGCTCTAGTCAACACAATAATTCCAGGCTGGGATGATGGCTATGCATCAACGGCTCCGGTGGGCACTTTTAAACCAAATTCACTCGGTATCTTTGATGGCGGTGGTAACGTAGCTGAATGGGTGCAAGATTATTATCAAGTGCCAACGCCGGGGCAGACTGAACCTATTAAGGATCCAACTGGACCGATACGTGGCTCGAACCGGGTGATCAGGGGTTCAAGTTGGGGGCATGCCGGTATACGCGAGTTGCGGTCAGGTTACCGGGCATTCGGCAGTAGTTCTTATTGGGATGTTGGCTTCCGTATAGCAAGGAATGTAGAGTGAAAATAGCAAAACTGTAAATGTAGAAAATTGCGGGAGTAAATAGCAGCGCTGGTAAAGTGAGATAAATATGTGGAATATTCTGATTATGCTATTTGCAGCCGGCATAGCTATGCCAGCGCTGGCACAAGAGCAAAGTGCTTCTGATGTGCTACCGGTGGATGTTGATGCTGCAAATGAGATACAAACGACAGATGGCGTTGCTGGTTCTGATGCTAGCGGGGACGAGGATGCCGATCTCGATGAACAGACTTATCAGGCGGACGAAGATGATTTTGTGCCGACTGAAGAAATTCCAGCTGATGAGCCTATACCATTTCCATCGAATATCTGAATTAAGGTAAATCAAGGATGATGTAGCCGGAGAGTAGCCTATGAAAAAACAAAATATTCCAGTCGAATTTGTCTACCAGCTCTTCGTACTGATTATCGCAATCATAGTAGTACATGGATTTTATGTATCGATTGTACGGCCAAACGCGACCGAGGTGCTGGCACAACAGGCCATCGAAGCTGAAAGTAATCCAGATTACGTTCGCGAGCGATCCACCTGGGTTCTCATTAAGGATCTGGAGCAGGAGTCCTGTTTTATATTGATGTTCTGGGCACTGGCAATAATGGGCTATAAAGCTCGCGAAACAATACGTGAACGTGCTTTGCTGGATGCGGACTTGGTATCCATTAGTGAAGGGATGCGAATTCTTCCGGAAGATACGCGCGAATTTTCGCGCCAAGTGCAAGCCTTGCCGGAAGACCACCAACGTATGCTCTTACCAAGAGCATTGCTGAATGCTCTTCGGCGTTTTAATTCGACCCGCAATATTCAGGATGTATCCAGTAGCACTAACACAGTGTTTGAATCTGAAGCAGATAGGCTTGAGTCTGAGTTATCAATGATCCGGTATATCTCGTGGGCGATTCCATCGATTGGATTCATCGGCACGGTCAGGGGTATTGGTGAAGCACTGGCGCAGGCTGACAAAGCAGTGCAGGGCGACATCGCCGGTGTTACGCAGAGCCTTGGCGTTGCATTTAATTCTACATTCATCGCCTTGCTAATAAGTATTTTTCTGATGTTTCTGGTCTATCAATTGCAGTTATTGCAGGAACGCCTGGTCTTCGACAGCCAGAAGTACCTGGACGACAAACTTATTCGCCATATGAAAGGAGATTGACGGAAACTGACTCTGTGACTCGTCTTGCTATACATCTGAACGACGCCGATATTACCCTCTCTGATGGTGAACGGATCATTTATCGTGAGCCAGGCTTTGCGTGGCTTGATGATACCGGGGTTACGTGCGGGAGAGAGGCTTTTCTGCATTCCCGAATCGATCCGCGGCGTGTTCATCATAAATTCTGGTCTGATCTAACAACTTCACCGATTGAAGAGAAGCGCTTTAGTCATCTTAGTGCTGCCGATTTGGTAAGTATTCAGCTGGAAAAAATGTGGATGAATCATGGAGACGGTGTGACTGAATTGGTTGTAGTGGTGCCACCATACATGGCAACCGAGAATCTTAGCCTGTTTCTTGGAATAGCCCATGAACTGAATCTACCCGTCATCGCTATGGTGGATTCTGCAGTAGCTGCTGCGAGGCGACATTATAAAGGTGCAATTCCAATACACATCGACTTGTCTCTTCATAATATAACGGTCACCAGGTTGGTGCAGCCTGAAATGGCTCAAATTGATCGCTTAGATATTGTTAGCCATGCCGGATTGATTCCTCTGTATGAACTATGGATTAAGACTGTTGCGGATGCATTCGTACTTCAGTCACGTTTTGATCCTTTGCATACGGCGGCATTAGAACAACTTTTGCTTAATCACCTCGAGCGTTGGCTACTAGAAGCGTCCGTGCACGGTAAAGTCCTTACGGAGATCGAGTACGGTGGAAACACTTATACAGCCTCAGTTGAGTTACTTGAGTTAATCAGTTCAGCCACACCTATCTACCAGAAAATCGCTAACACTCTCCGATCAATCTGTAGAGCTGAAGATTTGCCTGCAATTCAAGTTACTGAGCGTGTTGCAAGGATGCCTGGGTTGATCGATATATTGAAAGCTAAAGTGGGTGGCGAGATATTCGCATTAGAATCTGGTGCAACAGTTCGTGGCGCTTTTGCTCGCTGCGGGCCTGGTACGGATGGTATTAGTTTAATTAGGCAGCTTGTTTGGGACCAAACACCGATCGATATGGATGGGCAGGTCCTAGAAATGACGCAATCTAGGGTGCCAACACATATGTTGTTCGATCATGAGGCACATAAAATAAATGATACTCCGCTGATTCTAGGATCACAGGAAACTGCAGGTGGGCGTTCACTTAGTTTAAAGTCGGATATGCCCGGTGTATCCAGAAAACATTGTGCGCTGGTTTTTAAGAAGGGCCAGTGCGTTATAGAAGACTATAGCCGTTATGGGACGTTTCTTAATGGGCATCGTGTTGATGGTTCTGCTTTGCTACAAGTTGGTGACTCGGTACGAATAGGGTCACCAGGATTTGAATTTCATTTAATTACGACGGATATCGATGATGGCTAGACGTCGTCGTCCAATGGATGTATTCAGCCTGTCGTTTCTTGATTGTATGAGTTGCGGTTTCGGCGCTGTGATTCTTTTCTTTATGATTATTAATTCACAGGTAGTCCATGAATCAGAAAATCCTCCAGAAAGGGCCAGAGCTGAGACAGTAAGGCTTGAGTTTGAAATTTTGGAAGAGCGCAAGAACCTCGTTATGGCTCGGAATACGATGGAAGAGTTGCAAGACGAAGAGAGTCGGGCAAAGGACCAAATTGCACAAATCATAGCTTTAATTGAAAAGTTAAAAAAAGAGTTAGAGGAATACGATTTGGTAACGCTTGCAAAAATTGAGCGTATTGAAAAATTACAAGCAGATATCAAGAGACTTGAGGATGAAAAGAATCGGTTAATCGCGCAGCAACGGGAGAATGAAGGGGAAGGTACACGTGTAAGGTCTTTTATTGGTGATGGTGATCGGCAGTATCTAACAGGTCTCCGAGTCGGCGGTGACCATATTTTGGTTCTCGTGGATGCATCGGCTAGCATGCTGGATCGAAAAATTGTAAACGTCATTCGCCGCCGTAATATGGATGATACGGCTAAGCTAAGGTCGTTAAAATGGAGGCAAGCAGTTGCTAGCGTTGACTGGCTATCGGCACAATTTTCACCGGATAGTAAGTTTCAGATCTATACTTTTAATACTGAGGCTAAACCGGTTTTAGAGGGCAGCGAAAACGTTTGGCTGGAAGTAGGTGATGGTACACAGCTAAATGAAGCTATCCGTAAACTTAGACGTACGGTCCCGCAAGACGGTACAAATATGAAAGCGGCCTACGAGGTTATTAATAGACTCAACCCCGCGCCTGATAACGTATTACTATTGGTTGACGGTCTCCCAACTACTGATCAAATGAAACCAGCTCGCGGTATGGTTACTGGTGCTGAGAGATTGAGGTTTCACTATAACGCTATTGATGTCATCCCATCTGGGGTGCCGGTCAACATATTGCTTTATCCTATGGAAGGTGATTATCAAGCATCGATTGCGTACTGGCTGTTGGCTTATGGGACTGGCGGAGCCTATATGAGTATTAGCAAGGATTGGCCTTGAAATGGCAAGAAAAAAGCGTGAAATAGAAGCTTTTAGTCTCTCGTTCCTTGACTGTATTTGTTGTGGATTTGGAGCCATAGTGCTGTTACTTGTGCTCAGCAAGATCTATGAGCCGATGATTCTGGAGAAAACAAACGAAGATTTGCAGCAACTCATAGCAAAATTACAGGAAGAGCTCTTTCAGATTCGTGGTGAGACGGACATCATAAATCAGCAGGTTGGACGAGTTCAGTTCGAAACTTCTGAGACGAAAATGCACCTTCGTACCGTGCAGGAAGAATTATCAACGATTCAAGGACAATATCAGCTGATTAACACGGAAGATCCATTACTTAATCTCGATGAAGGTGACTTGCGTGCCGCACGACAAAGCCTGACTGAAGAAATGATGAATCTGCGGCCGTTTAGAAGAACTCCAGACGATGCAATTGGAGGCATACCTGTAGATAGCGAATACATTATCTTTGTAATCGACACGTCGGGGAGCATGCAGGCAAAGTGGGGTTGGGCAGAACAAAAGCTTGCACAGGTTCTGAATGTGTATCCTCGGGTAAAGGGGCTACAGATTATGAATGATAATGGACGTTATATGTTTCAGCAGTATGGTGGCACTTGGATCGAGGACAGCCCACAGGTGAGGCAGGCTATAAAACAGCAGATGCGGCAATGGGCCCCATTTAGCGATTCGGATCCGTCAGATGGAATTCAGTATGCGATTGAGACATTCTGGTCACCGGACAAAAAAATCAGTATCTATGTTCTTGGAGATGAATTCCAAGGTGGATCTATGGAATCTGTACTTCGTCAAATTGATAAAGTAAACATCGAAGATGAAAATGGCGACAGGCGCGTGCGCATCCATGCGATTGGCTTCCCATACAATTTTACCGGCACGCCGCCGACCAGTTCCCAACGTTTTGCTGGGTTAATGCGTGTATTAACAGAAAGAAATGGAGGTACTTTTGTAGCATTGACCGAAGCTAGTCGCTGAAAAGATATCCATATCCGCTTCCTTAAAATTGATCTTGCCATTATTCAGCATAATTGATCGGCAGGCTGACATATTTTTGTCCACAATAAATCTTGTTTTCCTTATTTAATCCACTCTGAGCCAGACCTTTGCGGGTCATTATTACTCGGAGGAATAAAAAATGATGACGAAGTTTAGAAAAACCATTTTGTTTGGATTCTTTCTAGCGCTTGTTTCGGCGCCAGCCCTTGCTGATCAAGGGCCTTCAAAAGAAGAATCCATTGGCATAAGTATGGGTGCTGTGATTGGTGCTGCAGCTGGTGGTCCGGTAGGTGCGATTTTAGGGGCTGCTTTCGGTGCTAAATTTGGAGATGAGTTACATGAGCGTGATCTGCAAGTTCAATCACTAAACGTATCCTTGGTAAGCTCAAAAGAACGAATTGTGACATTGCAACGCAATATTGTCGCACTTAGAGATGATCTTGAATCGAAGGGCCGCGAGTTAAATGATCTCCAAGAATTGGCACGTCCTGAGCTTCTGGCGCTTCTGGAGGCCGGTATAGAGATTGATCTTCTTTTTCGCACTGACGAGGATGTGTTATCGGATCCGACTGGTAGCAGACTGACTAAACTAGCCAATAGTTTGGTAAATAATCCAGATATTCAGATTCGTTTGGATGGTTATGCTGACGAACGTGGTGACGCTACCTATAACCAGGAATTATCGATCCGCCGGGCGACACACGTTCGTGATGAATTAGTACTGGCTGGTGTTCCCTCTGCTCGGATCCATGTTAATGGCCATGGTGAATCCCCGGCAACTCAACCTACTGCCGATAGTTATGCTCTTGAGCGCCGAGTAAGTATGACCCTATATGTCAATATTTTGCCATCGTTTGCCGCTAATCCACGGTAAACGCTGCTAACGATCCCCGAGACTCAACTACGAGTCCCCGCTTGGCCGGCGCTTTGCTTTAATAGCTGCGCCGGCATTTTTTTGCTACCTACCCAAACTGTAACTATAGTCCTGTACTTGTCCTTTAAGAAGTGAGTTGGTCATGAGTAAATTGATTGATAGGGTATGTAAGCCGTGTGAAGGTGGCACAGAACCATTGGATGCTAGATCTACTAACGAATTTCTAGGTGAACTCCATCACGACTGGAACCTTGTGAACGATGGACATGCGATTGAGCGTGACTTTGCGTTTAAGGCATTTGCCCTGACGATTGCATTTGTCAATACGGTTGCCTTCGTTGCTACAAACGAAGGGCATCACCCTGAAGTGACTTTCAGCTATGGGTTTTGCCGGATCCGCTACTGGACAACCGCTATTGATGGCCTATCAGAGAACGATTTTATTTGTGCAGCGAAAATTGATGCGTTTGCCGAGAGTATGTGAGTTGGTTTATTTAAATGACATTATTGATGCAGCGAAAAGGTTAGCTCCTGTTATTGTCCGAACACCACTGATTTCATCACCATTTTTAGATGAATTAACAGGTGGAAAAATATTTTTGAAAGCAGAAAACCTGCAGCGCACTGGTTCATTCAAGATTCGTGGAGCATACAATCTGTTGAGTCAACTGACTCCAGAGCAATCAAAAAATGGGGCTGTTGCGTACTCCTCGGGTAATCATGCACAGGCGGTGGCAGCAGCTGGCGCTATGTTAGGAATCGAGACAACGATCGTTATGCCGCAGGATACGCCGCAGATAAAGATTACAAACACGAAAAATTTTGGAGGGCAGGTCGTACTTTACGATCGTTATACGCAGGATCGAGAGCAATTAGCAAAAGCAATAGCCGATGAGAAACGAGCTGTGATGGTTCCCCCATATAACCATGAACAAATTATCGCTGGGCAAGGTACGGCTGGACTTGAGATTTCTGAGCAATGTGCAAAGCTAGGATTGTTACCTGACCATGTTCTAGTCTGCTGTAGTGGGGGTGGGTTGACGGCAGGCATTGGCACAGCTGTTCAGCATAAATATCCCGAAAGTAATATCTATGCTGTTGAACCAGAATGTTTCGATGATACAAAACGCTCGTTAATTTCAGGTAATTTTGAATCTAATGATCCTAACGCGCGCACGATATGTGACGCACTAATGAGTGCTCCGCCCGGGGAACTTACGTTCAAAATAAATAAGCGTTTGCTGACCGATGTGCTTTTGGTAAGTGATGATGAGGTCAAGGAGGCTATCCGATTTGCATTTCGTCATTTAAAGCTTGTGGTTGAACCTGGTGGTGCAGTGGCACTAGCGGCAGTCATTAATGGTCAAATTGATGCTCGCGACAAAGTTACAGTTGCTGTTTTAAGTGGTGGCAATATAGACGCTGCCCTATTCGCCTCGATTCAACGAGGCGAATAGGTGTATAGGGTCTAATGTCTTCTAATTAGATTATGCTAACTTGCCGGTTTACGGAATTTGAGTACAAAGCGGTCAGTATTGCCACGTATGCCTTCGGAGAAAACACCCTGTGTCCGATCATCATTAGGGTTGGCAAGCATATCCCCTTGATCCTCAAGCACAAACCCTGCGGCAGTCACTATGTCTATAGCCAGGTTTTTGTCGATGCGATGCAGTGATTCATTGTCTCCCTCTGGGTTGCCCGCGTGCTCAATAATAGCAAGAACACCCCCCGGTTTGAGGACGGTGAATACAGCTGAAGCAAATGACCCACCAGCAGACTCCATGTAGTGGACGTCATGTATATTGAGAGCTGACCAGGCCGCATCATACTGGGCACCGCTTTCAGCAAGTTCGTCCCAGGTTGAATCAAGTCTCGTAACGTTTGTTAGACCATGATTGTCAATGCGCTCTTGCAGGACGTCACCTAATGTTCCGTTTCGGAATGCAAGCATGAATGGTGGGTTTTGAGCGGCTACGCTTCCCTCCGAGCCTACTGCGATTGAAAGGACTTCGGAATACCAGCCTGTGGCCGCCAATAGGTCGATGACATCCATTCCTGGCTCAATACCTGTAAAGGAAATGACTTCGGCAGGTTTACGACCAGCATCACGAGTACGATCTTCTTCCGTTCGCAGATCACTCGCTAGCAAGGAAGCGAGGTCGGGTGGGGCAGCCTCAACCGTTGCCGATTTTTCAGGAGCAGCCGTTGGCATCTCTGATTGGCCGCAGCCTATTAAAAGCAACATGGAAGCCATGCCGAGAATTACTAGTTTTCGATCGTTCATGTGTCTTCTCTCCAGAAAAAACATTGGGTTTGCATATGCTTAGTAGCATACTGGGGTTTGATGTATGCAACAATGGGCAACCTGCAATATTTAGTACTATTCAGGGTACTCCGACCAAGTTGGAATATCGTCAAGGGTGCATGACCAGTCGGTTTTTGAGGTATAAAAAATCCGGTCAGTTGGTGGAAGTGGCAATTGGCTATCCAGCGAGCCAGCAGGAATAACAGCGATACTCATATTGGGTGCAAGTCTCGGCATTGGGCTACCGCACTTAGAACAAAATACCGTGCGAAATCTTTCAGCATCAGGCACCTTAAAGCTGGATAATAGTTGCTCGCCTTCTTCCCACGTTACGGAATCTGGTTTAAGAAGTATATTGCTGGCATGCCCTGTACCACTAGATTTTCTGCAACGCATGCAGTAACAGTGAAAAAACTTACGGGGTTCACCAGTTATTGTGTAGCTGATTGAGCCACAGATACAACTGCCACTAAATTTTGCCATAGCCATATCCCTTCCTTTCAGTCAGCGTATGAAAATGCGACTTAAAACATTTCGTTCGGGTCGGGTTGCTTGTCAGTTACTTTTTGTCGGCCGACTATATGATCGCCAGTAATCATTTTGGCATAACTGAGACCAGGACCAACCATTGGGTAGACACCTGCATCAGGATCAATAACGACCTCCAAAAATGCTGGACCAGCATAATTGATGAACTCAGTGATGACTTTTCTGAGGTCCTTTTTACAGTCCAACCTTTTCGCAAATTTAAAGCCATCTGCTTCTGCCGTCTTTACGAAATCCTTGTTATGCAATGATTTATCGCTTCCCGACATTCGTCCCTGATAAAAGAGTTTTTGCCACTGACGCACCATTCCATCACCATAATTATTAAAGACTACGACTTTAACCGGTAATCCATAGGTTGTTGCTGTCTCGAGTTCGCCGATGTTCATGCGCATGCTTCCATCTCCATCAATATCAATGACGAGGCGATCCGGGTGCGCAAATTGTGCTCCGATAGCCGCCGGCAATCCGAAACCCATGGTTCCCATACTGCCTGAGGTTAGCCAGAGCCTGGGCTCCCTGAAGTCGAAATATTGGGCTGCCCACATTTGGTGCTGGCCGACCCCTGTTGAGATTAATGCTTTACCTCCTGTTAGGAGGTTGATTTCTTCAATTACTGCGTAAGGCTGAATGAGATCGCTCGTTCGATCATAGTTCATACGGTGGATATCTTTGAGTGCAGCTATTTCTGTATGCCATTTACCGAAGTCTTTAGCGAACTTGACCTTTTTCCCATAGGTCAGCAGATCGGCCAGGTCTCGGTCGAGCAAGCCGATATGGTGCCAACTTGCATTTTTGACTTTGGAAATTTCTGATACATCAACGTCGAAGTGAGCTATGTTCTTAGCATTAGGTGCAAATTTCGGTGGATCTCCGGCTACTCTGTCGTCAAAGCGGGCTCCTACAGCAATTAAAAAATCACAATCTTCGACTGCATAATTTGCAAATGCTGTCCCATGCATACCTAGCATGTGGAGGGACAGGGGCTCCTTAGTGTCGGCGGCACCAAGTGCCATAAGCGTCGTTGTTACTGGAATACCGAAGTGGTGTGCTAGTTCCCGCATGGGCTCTGCAGCATTTGCATTAATTACGCCACCACCCGCGTATATGAGTGGCCGCTCTGATTGTGCCAGCATGTCATAGAACCGCTGGCAGTCTTCATCGCCGAGTCTGTTACTGACGACAGCTTGAAGTCTACTCCGGTACCCATGCAATGCTAGAGTGCCGGCTCCCACAAATTCTGCTTCCTGATTTTGTATATCTTTGGGAATATCTATAACAACAGGGCCGGGGCGCCCGGTTCGAGCTATTTCAAAGGCTGTTCGGACGGTGGCTTCTAATTCTGCCGTTTCTGTAACGAGCAGCACATGTTTAGCCACCGCACCCATAATGGCGCTAACTGGCGCCTCTTGGAATGCATCAGTGCCAATAGCATTTGTAGGCACCTGGCCACAAATTACGACAATTGGAATTGAATCCGCCATACAGTCACGAACAGGCGTTACTGTATTTGTTGCCCCTGGGCCGGAAGTCACCATGACAACTCCGACTTCTCCGCTTGCCCGGGCATATCCGGCAGCCATAAAACCTGCGCCTTGCTCATTAGCGGGGACAATTAGGGCTAATGGTGAGTTTTGGCCGTCTTTCTGATGTTGGTGGTTATAACGAAAAACTGCGTCATAAGTAGGTAATATTGCGCCTCCAGAGTATCCAAATATAGTGTCAATATGCTCATCGGCTAAAACTTGTACAACAATGTCGGCACCTGTCATAGACACACCCGACAGGGGATGATTAGTTGTTGCGTTTGAGACTTCGTGTACAGACATATGTGGAAATTGGATTTAGGTGTTAGGGCTATTTTTATTGTAGAGAGTTTTTACTAATTTCTAGTGCATTGCAATACTCGACCAACTAAGCCAACATCGGATGCGTGGAAGGCCAATACTAGTTTTATAAAATATCTGACCCATTGATACTGAATTTAGGGCTAAAAATGCGACACGTAATATCTGTTCTGCTGCAAAATGAAGTTGGTGCATTGACTCGTATGACCGGTCTTTTTTCAACTCGCGGCTACAATATTGAGACTTTAAATGTGGCACCGACAGATGATCCGCTCGTTTCCCGAGTTACACTCGTAGTGGATGCATCAGATGCGGCAATTGCTCAACTGAATACCCAACTCGCGAAACTGGTCGACGTAGTTAATATTCATGATATGACGCTAGGCGAACATTTCGAATACGAAATGGTAATTGTAAAAATAAAGCTCAAAGCTGACGATTATCAAAAAGTTACGAAATTAGCTAAAACCTTTGGCGCGACGGTTCTTGATGATTCTCTGGTCAGTTTTACTATCGAGCTAGCTGGTAAAGCTATAGAAGTTGACCAATTTGTCTCAACTATTGCGGCAATTGGTGAATTATCGGCGGTAGCAAGGAGTGGCAGCGTAGCGGTGTCCAAGGGTGAGATAGCCCTTTCATCATATGCAACACACCATAAGCTTACTGGTTAGGGCGGTCCCGGTATAAGAAGGTCTATTATTTAGCGAGATATTCTTTTGAGTATATGAGTTGGGCTGTCAGTATTTCGGTAATATCCGTGTCTTTCTGACATCTGCTTGAATGCGTCGTCTCGTTCCGATTCGGTCGTATACCAGTGTGTGGTTTCCCACTCTTCACCAATGAGCTTAGTGAAGGTGTCATCAGCTGCAAGGTTAACTTGTATGCCAAAAACTTTTTCGCTACCGGCTTTTTCTTTTCTAACTAAATTGTGTTTATGGTAATAGCTCATGTGTTGTCCTGAGTATGTCTCCACTTATGGATATATAGTGGTCTGTTGAATAATGTCTGCACTATAACAGTCACTTGCGGCGCCATTAAGTCTCTAATTATTAAAGGGTCTCTTTAACCATTTTTGAGATTGCACTAGGAATGATGGCATTGCCGAGTAAATACAGATCGCAACCACGGCATTCAATGTGCCAAAAGTCAAAAACATCTGAGGAACCGACATATCCATGGCAAGAAGAATAAGTGCGATCATTGCTGCGCTAACGACGAATAGTGAATTGAAGATATTGTTTGCTGCGATCACCCGAGAAAGATGTTCGCGGGTCGCATTGGCTTGAACTAAAGCATAGAGAGGAACGCTGTATATCCCAGCAAATGCACCTATAAGTATTATATCCAAAAGAATTCTTATGCTACCCGGACGTGTTACAAATTCAGCTGTTGTTGATACTGCAGTGGGGTGTATCGTGGGCTGTGCAAGCCACAAATCGATTGTGAACAGGGTAATGCCTAGAGAGCCCAATGGCACTAGTCCGATTTCGATGCGTCTTCCCGATAGACGTTCACATAATAGTGATCCGATACCTATGCCAATGGCAAAGGCGACTAATAGGACTGTTGTTACTTCCTCATTACCGTTTAAGATAGTTAGTGTGTAGGCAGGAACTTGCAGTGTCATTGCAGAGCCAAAAAACCAAAACCATGAGATACCAAGTATCGAAATAAAAATACGGCGATCTGCCCTAGCGAAACCAACTATCCGTTGAGTTTCTTTCCAGCTATTCCATCCGAGGACCAGTTCTGGTGCTACCGCTGGTGTGTTAGGAATCGCTCTGCTTGATAGGTAACCAAGCACGGCAGTGCTAAGGAGACACGCAGATAAAACGTATTGATTAGTCGGGTCTATTGCAACGGAAAGGCCACCGACAATAAGACCAAATATAATTGCGATATAAGTGCCTGATTCGACTAGTGCATTTCCACCGATCAATTCTTCTGTGGCTAGTTTTTGAGGTAGGTACGCATACTTTACCGGGCCGAATAGGGTTGACTGACAACCCATAAGGAAAAGCACTAAAAATAGTACTGCGTACATATGCTTAATGAAGGCAAATACTGCTAAGGTCATTAAGCAGATCTCGATAACTTTAACGGAACGCATTAGTCTAGATTTTTCGTATTTGTCCGCAAGTTGTCCCGCATTAGCCGAGAAGAGGAAATAAGGAAGCATGAACAGTGCTCCCGCAATATTTGCCAGCTGGCCCGGATCAAGTCCGAATACTTTTATACCTTGGAAAGTGATGACAATAATTAGTCCATTACGAAAGACGTTATCGTTAAAAGCTCCAAGAAATTGGGTTGCAAAAAACGGCGCAAAGCGGCGCTCAGTTAAAAGTGAAAATTGGTTGGAGTTTGACACCTTACTACTATAACAATTGATAGCCTAGTATCGCGATCCTGGTTAGGAGGGCATCGATCGGACGTATACGTCCTGTTGGGGAAATGGAATTTCTATGCCTTCTTTCTGGAACAAATTGTAAACCGCGCAATTCAATTCATGCTCCATTCGTCCGCGATCTACAGGTTGGTTAATCCAGCACAATAATTCGAAATCTAGGCTTGAGGTTCCGAACTTGCGAAATCTAACCCTAGGTTTTGGGTTTTCGCAGATTTCATCATGATCTTTAGCAACATGATCCAGGGTTTCTATGACCTTATCAATATCGCTACCATAAGCGACCCCTATAGGGATTCGTATGCGGCGTTTTTCCGATGGGCCACCTGCTTCATTGATAATTTTGGCATTGCCGATGACTCCATTAGGGATGGTGATTTCAATATCATCACGGGTAAGGATACGCGTACTTCTTAATCCTATAAATGTTACCTTACCGCGCTCACCTGAATCGAGGACGATGTAGTCACCCAATTTATATGGGGCATCAGCAACTATCGATAGACCTGCAAATAGATTAGATAATGTATCTTTGGCAGCAAAGCTAAGAGCAAGGCCGACAATACCAGCGGTTGCCAGCCAGGCTGCAACATCGATGCTCCAAGCCAAAAATGTGAAATAAATTGCAATCGCGAGCAACGTTATCTTGAACACGTTGTTAAGCAGCGGGAGCATACTAATGTGCACTGCTTGATGCCCACTTCGCGTAAGTGCGTTTAACAGGATCTCGATGAGGGCGCGTGAAAGGTTATACCAGACAACTATCGCAATAGTTTTCAAAATCCCGAGCGTTACGAAGTCGGCGGTTTGCGGTAATTGTAATCGATCAGTTGCGAGCCCTAAACCTAATAAGACGAATGAAAGAAATACTGGCCGGTGAAGCAAGGCGATGAACTCGTCGTCCAACGTGGTATTAGAACGGCTAGCAATTTTTGCGGCTACGCGAGAAATCACCAAATCGGCCATTTTCCCTACAAGAATGAAACTAATAGCTAACGCTAAGGCTTGTATATATATATTAGGGCCGAGCAACTCGGCTGTTTCCGCCGCTTTATCGAAAAAATCCTGCAATGCTATTCTTTATTGCCTGACTTGAATTTGTTTAGTTACGCAGATCATTATCCGGGTTTGCATTCATTCCGAAAGTACGTACTTTCGCCACATTTTTCTCTTCCGGCTCAGGATAGCTCATTGGAACTATGTTAGCTGTGACACTAGGACCAATTGGCAAATTATTGGTTTGAGCCGTGAGTACCTGAACAAAGGTATTAGCAGCAGCTGGAGCAGCATTCCCGGAGCTCGCAAAAATTGCATCCGGTGTGATTCCAGCAGAGCCATAAAAAGCCGCATTGGCAGGCCGATCCATGGTAATTCCAGCACCTTGCAGCGCTAGTCCTGCAAACAGGCCCCTACTTCGAGAGTACGAATAGACCTCGGAACTAAAAGTCCAGTCAGTCGCGGCCTCAGCGAACCGACCGACAGGTCCAGCTGCGACTGCTGCGTCGGCTCCCAGTGTAAGTTTTCCAGATGTGATGCCGTCAATGCTGGATCGTGTTTTGAATACGAGCACAATATCAGCGGATTGAGCCCCAGCCTGTAACCCTAAGCTACCGCCAGTCAATTTGATAAAAGCGGGATTGCTCCATGTGTTATCCGGTTGCCTCACAACGACCACTCCACGGCCATATCGGACGCCTAGACCGAAGCCAACCTTCAGCACGCGCGGTATAACAGCGACCCCGTATGCACTGGAAAATAATCTGGCTGGGACACCCTGCTCAGGTATATGCAGCAGTTGGTCTATGATGTCAGCTGAATCTAAAACACGTACTTCCTCTTTACTGGCCGCAAAGGAGAGTGAAGCAGTCAAGAGAGAAGCAGTAACGGTAAAAACAATTTGGCGTAAACGCATATCTATATTCCCAAAAATAGTCAATTTTGGTATCGATAGCTGCAGCCGCCCAAGGCTAACAGCTCTTTAATAAAACAGAGTCAGGACTCAAATCTACAAGTCCAAGTGCACATAATACGACATTTCGACTCTTAACTCATCAAAAAGAAATAATTTTTAAATGTATGAAATTATTAGAGGAAGTATCTGGACTGGAGGACCACATAACTTGTAATGGTTTTTATTTAACTAAGAGCTTGCGCATGGTTTGGAAACTATTCGAGTAGTGATTCGTATCGCGGTAATATTTTTAGAACAATTTTTGTATTTAGGCGGTGCTATGAATGAAACCGTTAATGGGTAAAAAAGAAATCACGGAAGGATTTCCACCTATCGTTGGATCGAATCCAAAGCTACTTATTCTTGGTAGCCTGCCAAGCGTCCAATCTGTAGGTAAAAGGCAATACTATGCTCATTCAAGAAATTCTTTTTGGCCAATAATGGGCGAACTTTTCGGGGCTGGTATAGATAAGTCTTATGAAGAGCGTCAGACAATCATTGCTGATGCCGGCATTGCTATATGGGATGTCCTGGCTTCATCGGTCCGGCCGGGAAGTATGGATGTAGACATAGACCAGAATACGGCGAAGCCGAATGATATAAATGCATTTTTACAACAACATCCGAGTATAAAGCTCATTTGTTTCAACGGAAATACCGCTGCAACTTTGTATCGAAGACTCTTCACGCAGCCCATAAAAAATAATCTAGGTAATTTAGAATACGTGCTGCTTCCTTCAACGAGTCCAGCATTTGCTTCTATGCGATTTTCAGAAAAATTGCGGCACTGGGCAACAGCACTAGATGCATAGAAAAGGACGGACTGAATAGTATTTCTTTAGATTTTGTATGCGGTCACATTAAATTTATCTAAAGGGCGCTATCCCCGATTTCCCCCGTGCGAATTCGACAAACCTGTTCTAGGGAGCTAACGAATATCTTGCCATCTCCAACTTTTCCCGTCTTAGCACTATCAATGATCGCTTCGACGACCTGGTCTAGTCTGTCATCTGGAATTGCAACTTCGAGCTTTGTCTTTGGTAGGAAGTCGACAACATACTCAGCTCCACGATAAAGCTCCGTATGACCTCTTTGTCGCCCGAATCCTTTTACCTCTGTTACTGTCATTCCCTGAACGCCTACTTCACTAAGCGCATGCCGGACATCGTCAAGCCTGAAAGGTTTTATAATCGCGGTGACAAGTTTCATATCTTTTTGTCTCCAAGTGCAGCTAAGTAAGGGTGTTAAAGAAGTACGGTGCCGCCGTCAACCATGATCGTTTGTCCGGTTGTTAGTTTGGACAAGTCACTGGCTAAAAATAACACGGTACCTACAATGTCCTCTTTTTCAAGTGGTTTGCGTATAGCTTGCTGTGATTGTGTGGCCGCCATTATTTTATCCCGCTTATCACCCCAAACTTCGCTAGTCGCATCCGTATTGACTACATTTGGCGCTACTGTGTTTACTCTAATATTGAACCGTCCGACTTCTCGTGCGAGTCCCCGGGTAATACCTATAACAGCAGCTTTGGAGGCTGTGTAATGTAGCCCGTTAGGCATTCCGTAAATTGCGGCCAGGGAACTAATATTAATGATTGCTCCCCCTTCGCCTTTTTTCATGGCGGGTAAAACTGCTTTGCAGCATTGCCAGATACCTTTTGCGTTCACATTCATCGTTGCATCCCACTCCGACTCCTTCAGTTTGTCAAAGGGTGCGAATGTGAGGCTTCCATATAATGCAGCGTTATTCACAAGAATGTCGATGGCATCAAATCTATCACTAGCGGCAGCTGCCATTTCGAAAGTGCTGGATTCCGAGGTTACATCCGTTGTCAGTGCAAGGCCCTCGGCGCCTTCATCTTTGATAATTCGTAGCGTCTCGTCGCAACTCCTAAGGTCACATGCGACCACATGTGCACCGTGCCGAGCAAACTGACGTGCGTACTCCTGCCCCAAGCCCCGTGAGGCCCCGGTTATAATGACAACTTTATTTTTGAAATCCATTATCTATAACTGTGAATGTTAAATACCGAGCTATGCTAGCAGTTACTGCAAAGCGATTCATAGATATGATTTAATTGGAATTGTGAAAGCAATCAGAATATTTTATGAACCTGAAGGGCTCCTTTACCATGGTGCTGCTGTCCTTTATGCATTAGCCGGCTATATCGTTGGTTGGCTGGGACTCTTTTCTCCTAATTGGTTAATGAACTGTTTAGGAGTGCTCATTCTAGGGCATGCGATGACCATAGCTGCCTACATGGTCCATGAATGTGGCCATAATTTAGTCTTTCGAAGAATTAGCCACAATGCTCAACTGGGTGGCTTGTTAAGCTGGATTTGTGGAGCGGCTTACGGCACATATGAGGATATGCGCTATAAGCATTTCCGCCATCATGTCGATAATGACGATGTCGTGTGGTTTGATTATGAGAAATTCCTATTGGGGCACCCAATTGTACTTCGTGTAACGAGGTTTCTTGAATGGTTCTACATACCAGCCCACGATTTAATTATGCACTTTATTATGGTTTTTACTTCGTTCGTAATCCCTCAACGCCATAATCAGAGGAGACGAAATATCATGGTTATCCTCATACGTGGCGGTATATTTCTGGGAATCCTGCTCTACTCGGTGAAAGTGGCGTTACTGTATGCAATTGCTTATATGCTAATGATGACCATTTTACGATTCATGGACAGTTTACAACACGATTACCCTTACAGCGTTACGCTATTTGACTTTGAGGTACCAGCTCGAAAGGGAGATTTTGAATGGGAGCAGGAGCACACCTTTTCCAACCCACACTCCCTGAAAATTGATTGTCTGAACTGGTTTACACTTAATTTTGGTTTTCACAATGCACATCATGATGATATCACCGTGCCTTGGTACCGATTGCCACAAAAACACCGGCAAATGTTTGGCGCCGATAGTGATAGCGTGATACCGGTCCGGTCCCAACTAAAAATATTTCATAAGCAGCGAGTAGCCAGGATAGTTGGCAATCATTCAGAGGATGATCCAGAGGGGCGCGACTTTCTTTTGGCTGCCCAAAGGGCCGAGGTTTATGGTGGAAATGCGGCGTCCTTCCTAACTTCATTTTGAACTAGTCAAAATTACTGATGCAAAAACTTAAGATCTTTCAGTCCCGATGGGCGATGGAACGTCGTTCTCCCAATCGTTCGGAACCTAGTGATGAGGAATGCTTCAAAATGGTTTCTGAGGCGGGTTACGATGGTTTATGCATTGACCCGTCAGTCGAAGAGATTCCAAGGTTCAAAGAGTTTGCTCCTCTTTATAGGGACTATGAACTAGACTGTATGATTAATGCCTTTCCCTTCCAGTTAAGCGATATGCAGCCGTTATATCGCTTGGCACGAGAGCTTGATGCCGTCTTGGTCAACATCATCGGTGGTGTTATGCCAATCCACCCGGAGGATGCGGTGCCTGTTATACGGCAATGGATTCAGGAGGCTGGTGAAACCCAGATATTATTTGAGACGCATCGAGATAGTCTGTTAAATGACCTTTTCTATACTTTGCAGGTTATTGATCTTGTACCGGAGATGCGACTATGTGCTGATTTATCACATTTTGTTGTTGATCGTGAAATGCGTGAGCCTATTAATGACAGAGATCAGGGTTATATTGAAACTATTCTCGAGCGTTCCGATTGTTTTCAGGGGCGTATTGCAAATCGCGAGCAGGTGCAAATTCAAATTGATTTTCCACAACATCAGGAGTGGGTAACAATTTTTCGTAATTGGTGGAAAGAGGGCATACGCCGCTGGAAAGAGCGTAGTCGGGATGATGCTACTTTGATTTTTTTGTGCGAGCTTGGTCCACCGCCATATGCAATTACTGATAGCGACCGGCTGGAATTATCAAATCGGTGGGATGAGGCTTTGATCATCCGCGGTTGGGTGGAAGATATCTGGAGTGAGTTAGAAAATGAAAAGCTAAGTGATATCGTTGACTAGGATTTACAGGAACCGATAGTTATGAGTCGCAGGCAGGAGCAGTTTTCAGGGACACGAGAGGTTAGCCCATCATTGCGTTTCGACCCAGAGACACTTGAGGAATACATGGTGTCTCATGTCGAGGGATTCGAGGGTCCGTTGACAGTTAAGCAGTTTAAGGGTGGCCAATCTAATCCTACCTATTTGCTCATTTCTAAATCAGGTAAATATGTTCTTCGAAGGAAGCCACCCGGAAAATTATTAAAATCAGCGCACGCGGTTGATCGGGAATTTAGAGTGATTAGCGCGCTTTACGCTGCCGATTTTCCGGTACCACGTCCGTTTGTCCTTTGCAGGGATGAAGAGGTGGTAGGCACAATATTTTTCATTATGGAATTTGTAGAGGGCCGCATTTTTTGGGATCTTGATCTACCAGAGTGCGGGCCAGAAGAGAGGCGGGAAATATACGATAATGCTAACCAAACGATAGCCGACCTGCACAATTTCGATGTTGAAGAGCTAGGGCTTAGTGATTACGGAAAACCAGGTAACTACTTCGCCCGACAGATTTCTCGTTGGACTAAACAATATCTCGCGTCAGAGATTGAGAACATTGCAGATATGCATCGTTTAATCGAATGGTTGCCGGACAATATCCCGGATGATGATTCGGTATCCGTAGTGCATGGTGACTTTAGGCTGGATAACATGATTTTTCACCAAAATCAGCCCAAGGTTTTAGCTGTCCTGGATTGGGAGTTGTCGACAATTGGCCACCCGCTAGGAGATTTTACCTATCACATGATGACTTGGCAGATGCCTGGGATAGGTATTGGGAGTAGTGGGCTCGTTGGTAAAGACCTCATAGCACTTGGCATTCCATCCGAAGATGATTATCTCGAGACGTATTGCAACCGTACCGGCCGAGTTTCAGGGATCGGAAATCGTAATTTCTATTCCGCTTATAATTTTTTTCGTTTAGCAGCTATTTTGCAGGGAATTGCCGGCCGTGTTCGTGATGGCACAGCGGCGAGTGCTCATGCTGAAGATGCCGGACGCGCTGTAGCACCGCTGGCCGAGTTAGGCTGGCAATTTGTAAAAAAAAGTCATTAGTTGGCATGCTTAATAAGTTTTTCCATGACTATTGCAGCTTCATCTTTCGCGTAATATTTTCTGATTGTCCGCACAAATCGGTAACCTTGTGCCTCATAGAATCGGCGCGCTACTTGATTAGACAAACGTACTTCCAGCCAAATTCTCTCGACAACACCATCGCCACACGCTTTTTCGAGCCACTTAACTATAGCTTTTCCTATGCCACAGCGCCGTGATTTGGGCTGCACTGCGAGCAGTATGAGGTGAGATTTGGTATTCATGAACTGCATACTTCCGAAGCCTTCAATTACGCCGTTCATGCTAGCAACGACTAGAGTTGTTTGATTGTCTGCAATCAATGTTTTTATTCGTTTGGGTGTCCAGCGCCAGTTCAATCCATGCTCGATCTGTAGTCGAGATATAGAAGCTATTTCGGAGGCTTCGGAACGGTGTGCGGCTCGAAGTATGAGCGCATCGTCATTGTTCATCATGATTCCATCTTATGGTAGCTTGGCAGTTGCTAATCCACATAATTCCAGAGTCTTTGGTGTTAAATGTGGTTTTTTTAAATCTTGTTGTTGATCAAAATGGCGATAGCATAGCGCTGACTCGCGCTAAAGAGAAAATTATGAGTGAAACAGTAGAAATTCAGATTGAAAATCACATTGCTACGATTAATTTGAATCGCCCTGATAAGAAAAATGCGGTCGATATGGAGATGTTTGAGGCGATAACTTCCGCGGCACTAACGATCCATGAAGATTCGAATATTCGTGCAGTGGTCTTATCAGGGAATGGCTCAGACTTTTGCGCTGGCATTGATATTGGAGTATTTGCCGGTAGAGACGCTGATTCTGCGTTGGGTGATCTTATGGACCCAATGACTCAGTCAGGCGCAAATTTTTTCCAGAATGCAGCATTGTGTTGGCGAGATTTGCCAGTGCCGGTAATAGCAGCGCTCCATGGTTCCTGTTTTGGTGCAGGTTTCCAGATTGCCATGGGAGCTGATCTCCGTTATGCGGCGCCAAATGTTCGCATGTCCATAATGGAAATTAAGTGGGGCTTAATTCCAGATATGGGAATAACGGTAACTGTTCCCGGTACTTGTGCAGCAGATAAAGTAAGGGAACTCGGGTATACAGGCAAAGTCATCGATTCAGTTGAAGCAATGGCAGCAGACTTAGTAACGGATGTCGTGGAAGATCCACTGGATACCGCAATAAGTATTGCGAACGAAATCGCTGCAAAATCACCAGATGCCATAAGGGCCATGAAAGCCTTATTTAACAATGCGTGGACAGGTGAAGTTAATGCGTTACTCAGATACGAGGCAGAACTCCAACTAGGTGTAATGGCCGGTGAAAACCAAAAAGAGGCGGCACTTGCGAATTTGCAAAGCAGGGTTCCTGTCTTTAAGGATTCGGATTTCTGACAAGTAGAAAGTCATTGTGATTATCGATACGAAATACAAGTCACTTTTTTTGTTCCCTGCTGTAGGGATCACGATCAGCCTATCGTGCATATCTGTCTTTGCGGCGGCTTTAGGCGGTCAGGACATGATGGCCTGGCTTGGTGCTACTGCAGTTGCGATGGTGCTGCCCGCGATCATGGTCTATTTGATTGTGGGAAATATTTACACGACCAGTGAAAATATGCCGTTATTCCTTTTTATTACAGCTTTGGGAGTTATGATCGCTGGTTGGGAGCAATTCATCGAGGGGGCCTCTGGTTGGGCACCGACATTAGTCGCGATTGGCAGTGCAGTTTTGGTTATTCTTTATGTGTTCTGGTTTTCGCGGTATGGCAGGCAACCTAGTAGCCAGTTTGTTGTTGGATCAACCTTACCGGAGTTTTCGCTTAAGTTAATTGATGGCGCCCCATTTTCTTCGTCAGCTCTAATAGGTGCACCTGCATTAATTATATTTTACCGTGGAAACTGGTGCCCTATTTGCACGGGGCAAATAAAAAATATTGTTAATCGATATCAGGATTTCGAAAAGTTGGGTATCAAAGTTATGCTTATTAGCTCGCAGCCAGACCGACACAGCCAAAATATTTATGCCAGATACAATTTCCCGGGCATCATGGCAATAGATGAAAATAACCAAGTGGCAGAGCGACTGGGTATTGCGGTTAGGAATGGCTTACCCTTGGGTATTTCTGGTGGTTACTCGTCAGATACCGTTCTGCCTACCGTGCTAGGTACCAATAAAACAGGAACAATTTTATTTGCCGATCAGACCGATAACTATCGGGTAAGGCCTGATCCACAAAGTTTTTTAGCGATTCTTCGTCGTACAGGGGCACAGTCCAAATGAGTAAGAATATGCCGCCAAGCTTTTTAAATAATCCAACCCTTTTTGAGGGGACCTATCTCGAGTTTCTGGGGTTTAAGATTTCAGAGTGGAACCAAGGCTATGCGACTTTGGAAATGCCTGTGCGTTCCGACCACAAAAATACCGCAGGGCATTTGCATGGAGGTGTTATAGCATCGCTCCTCGATGTTGCCGGCGCATTGTCAGGGAGCTATGGTGAAACGAATAATTTTCTTGCAGTTACTGTTAATCTGAACTGCAATTATATGGCGCCACACAAGGCTGCCGAGGTGCTCGTCAAAAGCGAGTTAGTTAGTGCTACGAATAGCCTCTTCTTTGCGCAGGGGAGCTTGCTGGATCCTGTAAATAATCGGGTCTGTGCGATTGCATCCGGAACCTATAAGAAGAAGTTACGTAAGTAGTCGGGAGGATCAATGGATTTATTTAGGACAGATGGAAAGGTGGCCTTAGTGACAGGGGCTGGCACCGGCCTTGGACGTGAATTTGCGGTCACGCTCGCTAAAGCTGGCGCAACAGTAGCTTTAGCCGCAAGACGAAGTGACAAATTGGCGGAGACTGCAGAAATTATTGAACGGGCAGGCGGTAAATCACTCAGTCTTAGCTTGGATGTTACCGATTCGCTGTCCGTTACAGCCTGCTTGGAGCAGATAGAAAGTGAATGCGGTGCACCAGATATTCTCGTTAATAATGCTGGCATTGCGCGGCAGTCATTTTTAACAGATATAACGGAGAAAGATTGGGATGCTGTTCTTGACACTAATCTTAAAGGAGTTTTTCTCGTTGCGCAGGCGACGGCGAAAGCAATGATCCGAACAGGCACACGGGGCAGCATTATTAACATTGCTTCAATTCTTGGTTTGAATGTGACTAAGGCGCTCGCATCATATATTGCAGCAAAATCAGGTGTGGTGCAGTTAACGAAAGCTATGGCACTGGAATGGTCACGTCATGCCATTCGCGTCAATGCCCTAGCTCCTGGTTACTTTGTTACCGAAATGAATAAAGCACAATTCGAGCAAGCACCAGCTCAAGAACTTATCAAAGAGCGCGTGCCAATGCAGCGTGTGGGAGATTTATCAGAAATTTCTGGGCCGCTACTTCTATTGGCATCCGATGCCGGCAATTATATGACGGGGAGCGTTGTTGTGGTTGACGGAGGGCATCTATCTGTTGGTCTGTAATGGTTGACACTGAAGCTACTTTACCTTCTGTACTAGGCTCAATCGGGAACACTCCGTTGGTTGAATTATCTCGGGTTGCCGCTGGCATCAATGGCCGCATTCTCATGAAACTCGAATATCTTAACCCGGGTTTTTCAAAAAAAGATCGGGCAGCACTTAGGATCATTAATTTGGCGGAAAAAAGTGGCCATCTTGTGCCTGGACAGACTGTGGTCGAGCTTACTAGCGGCAATATGGGGGCGGGGCTTGCGATTGTTTGCGGTATTAAGGGATATCCATTCATTGCGGTTATGTCGAGCGGTAACTCGACAGAGCGAGTTAAGATGATGAGGGCGCTGGGCGCTGAAGTCATACTGGTCGATCAGAACTCAGATTCTGTACCAGGACAAGTTAGCGGCGCAGACTTGGAGTTAGTAGAGATAGAAGCAAGGAAACTCACGAAAAAACTTGATGCATTCCGCGCTGATCAATTTGAGCATGAGGGTAATCAGGATGCCCATTATCATGGGACCGGACCAGAGCTTTGGGAACAGAGCGGACAAGTGCTATCTGCGTTTTGTGATTTTGCTGGTTCAGGTGGCACATTCTCAGGTTGCAGTCGATACCTTAAAGAACAGGACCCAGCAATTCAGTGTTTTATTGTAGAGCCTGAGAATGCGGCGAGTTTATCGGGTAGAAAAGTGACTAACCCTAATCACCCGATTCAGGGCGGCGGTTATGCGATGGATACATTGACTCAGATTAAAGACATTGAGCCGGATGGCTATCTTCAAGTTACGTCGGCGGATGCGATTCAAATGACGCGACGGCTCGCAAAAGAGGAGGGAATTTTTGCTGGGTTCTCATCTGGTGCAAACGTGGCTGCAGCAATGCATTTATTGCAAGGTTCGCTTCGAGGGGCCGTGGTTGGAGTCATTGCGTGTGATTCTGGTCTTAAGTACCTAACTACTGATCTTTGGAGCTAAGGTTTGGGTAGAGATAGTGTTTTTTATCTTGTTCTATCCAGCGAACGCTAAAGGAGTATGGTGAGGAAAGATTATGGGTGAACTTAAAACGGTAAAGTATAAGGTCGAGGATAGAGTCGGTGTCATAACCATTCACCGGCCCGACGCTATGAATTCTTTCAATGCGCAATTGCGGGCTGACCTGCTAGCGGCTTTTCAACAAGCAAAAGATGATGAGGGTATTCGCGCTGTTGTACTTACTGGTGAGGGCCGCTCGTTCAGTGCCGGTGCTGATTTGAAGTCAGGTCTGGGTGCAGATGAAGATGTTGAAAAAATGTTGCAGACGGAATATCGACCCATCCTTGAATGTATTTGGGATATGGAAAAGCCAGTAATAGCGGCGGTAGGCGGTTCTGCAGCAGGAATTGGGGTTTCATTTGCATTGGTTTGTGATCTTTTGGTTATGGCGGATGATGCATTCCTTCTTTCTCCTTTTACTACAATTTCTTTGGTGCCCGATGGCGGATTAAATTGGCTGCTCGTCCATCAACTAGGTTATCGTCGAGCATTTCAGTTAAGCGTTGAATCAGAGAGAATCAGTGCTGAGCGTTGTGTTGAGCTTGGTCTCTGCAATAGGGTGGCCCCAAATGAATCACTTATGGAGGAGGTGCTGGTTTGGGCGAAATCGCTCTCAGAGCGTGCTCCACTTTCACTAGCAGCGACCAAAAAAGCGATGCGCCATGCAACCTCAGGTTCTTGGGCGAGTACATTTGATGTGGAAGCACCCTTGCAAGCAGATTTGCGGCAGAGTAAAGACTGCATCGAAGGGGTCACGGCTTTTTTTATGAAGCGCACACCTAAGTTTAAGGGCAAATAATTATGCAGCTACCAGTCGGAGAGGCAGTAAACGGGAGACCTAGGAATTTGGCATTTATAGGTCTGGGGGTCATGGGTTATCCGATGGCCGGATATCTTGTAAAAGCTGGCCATCAAGTGACTGTCTATAACCGAACTGTCAGCAAGGCTGAGAAATGGTGCAAGGATTATGGTGGGGCGCTGGCGAGTACTCCAGGTAAGGCAGCGTCTGATGCGGAAATTGTTTTTGTATGCGTGGGCAATGATGATGATGTGCGGTCTATAATTTTTGGGGCCCATGGGGTTTTAGAAAATATATCTCCAGGTGCGGTTATTGTTGATCATACAACTGCCTCTGCGCTTGTTGCACGCGAGATCGCGTCCGCTGCTGAAGAAAAACATATTGGTTTTCTGGATGCTCCCCTGTCCGGAGGGCAGGTAGGTGCCGAGCAGGGACAATTAACAATTATGGTTGGAGGAGATAGTGAGGTTTTCAATTCGATCCGGCCGATAATGGATTTATATGCAAAAGCGATCACATTAATCGGCCCTGTAGGATCCGGCCAGCTAGCAAAAATGGTCAATCAGATTTGCATTGCGGGCGTAGTCCAGGGGTTATCGGAGGGTATACATTTTGCGAAATGTGCAGAAGTTGATGTTTCTAAGGTTATGACAGCGATTTCCAAAGGCGCAGCTCAATCATGGCAGATGGAAAATAGATGGGAAACTATGCTCAATGACAAATTTGATTTTGGGTTCGCTGTTGAATGGATGCGAAAGGATTTGGGGATTGCACTTGCCGAGGCAGAAAAGAATGGGGCAAGACTTGATGTGACAAAGCTTGTGGATAGTTATTACAGCGAAGTTCAGGATTTGGGGGGTAATCGCTGGGACACTTCAAGCCTCGTTGCGAGATTGGAGAAATCTTAGCGGTTCCATATGTTCAGTAAAACATTCTGTTTATGACCTGGCTTGACCGAGGGTGGCAGATTTTTGCGCCAGAGAGTGGTGTTCTTGATTGGCTCAAAACGGCGGCTCCTGCCGCGATTGAGGCAAGTCGCGATCACCATGCCCGGGCAGAGTGGCTTAGGTGCGACGGTACATGGTTTGTTGGTGTTGATACTCTGCCAAACGATCCCAGTGGAAAGATCGGGAATTCTGGACCGTTAGATTGTGCCGCCCTAGATGCTGCGCAGAAGGTGTCTGGGGTTTTGCCGTTGCATAAGGGTCAGGTTTCCGCTGCTTATCCGGGTTATCCCAAACGAGGGCCAGAAGAGTCCAAAGGTGCCTATAAGTTCCGGAGAGTGCGTGATGCAGCTCATGTGGATGGGATGAGGCCGGCAGGTAATGCGCGCCGCCGCTTTTTAAATGAGCCGCATGCATGGATATTAGGATTACCAGTAACGGAATGTGGACAGGGAGCTTCACCATTAGTCGTATGGGAGGGGAGCCACGAAATTATCCGGCATCGTCTTAATGCAATACTTCAACAGCACCAACCCGAAAAATGGGGCCGCATTGATATGACCGCCACTTACCAGGCTGCCCGCAGAGAGGTATTTGAAACCTGTCGCCGAATTGAATTGCCGGGAATACCGGGAGAGGCTCACCTTATTCATCGTTTGGCTGTTCATGGTATGGCGCCCTGGATCAATGGCTCTGTCGCTCCGGTGGAAGGCCGAGTAGTAGTCTATTTTAGACCGCATCTGAACCAGATATCAGATTGGTTGAAGTTGCCATAAATAAAATTTTCGTTTTAGCGGGTGCCGGAAATGCCGATATTTACCCAATCTTGGGGTAAAATGACTTGCATCACGGGGGTGGTCATGTGGCCTGAGATCTGCCGATAAGTAGGAACCCCAGAACCTGAACCGGGTAATGCTGGCGTAGGAAGAGGATTCCTGATGTATTTCACTAAGTATTGCAGTTGGACGCGTTTATTCCTTATTGGTTGTTGCTTGCCGCTATTCGTAGGAGCAGAGGAAGAGATTGTCGACGAGATCACGGTTACCGGGGATTATCGAGGACGCGTCGCCGCTGAGATTCCAAATAGCCTGACGATACTTGAGGCCAATGACATTTCAGAACTCGCGGTTCAGCATTTCGAAGAATTGCTTGGCAGGCTACCGAACGTTAATTGGTCCGGGGATGGTCATAGAGCACGATACTTGCAAATCAGGGGTGTTGGTGAATTAGCACAATATCAGGGGGCGCCAAACCCCTCCGTTGGGTTTGTCATCGATGATATTGACTTTAGCGGTTTGGGAACAATCGCGACGCTTTTTGATATAGATAGGATCGAAGTATTCCGAGGGTCCCAAGGAATGCGATATGGTGCTAATGCACTCGCAGGTCTTGTTTACATGCAAAGTGCTGATCCTACTGATGAGTTTTTGGGAAAGTTGCAGGTTACGGTCGGTGGCGACGATGCTCGGGGCGGAGGGATTGCCCTCGGAGGACCAATTGGTACAAATGGGGCAGGTTATCGCGTTAGTGCACACCGCTTCGAGAGTAACGGCTTTCGAAGCAACCCTTATCTGAAAAGAAAGGATACGAATGGCAGAAATGAGACGTCGATTCGTTCTAGGGTTACATGGGGGTCGGGGGATAAGTGGAAGTTCAAACTGACTGGCATGTTGTCAGATGTCGATAATGGCTATGACGCATTTGCTATTGATAACAGCCTGACAGTCCTATCTGACAGGCCGGGTAAAGATGCACAGCGGAGTTTGGGAGGGTCGCTAAATGTTGAGTGGGATCCTAGCAATATATTTTCGATCACTTCTATTGCCTCAATCGCTGACTCAGAAATCGATTTTTCTTTCGATGCGGATTGGGGTAATGATGATGCGTGGGCTCCGATAACCTACGACTACGTTTCACTTAACGAACGTGAGCGCAAAACCTTAACTGGGGAGATTCGTTTCATCTCCAAGGATGCTGGACGCATATTCAATGACACAACGGATTGGTTATTGGGCCTATATATTAATGATCTCACTGAGAATCTGGAGACAATTAATCAAGGCGATTATTTTGATCCCGCATTTAATTGGGCAGATACGCTTGATACACGTGTTGATAGTGATTTTTCTGCAGTAAGCGGGGCAATATTCGGTCAACTTGAATTACAAATGACTAACGTCAATAAATTAATTGTCGGCACCAGAATTGAACGTAGGGCAGTTAATTACGTCGATACCAATGGGTTAGATCTGGGCCCCAAAGAAAGCATGGTTGGCGGGCATCTTGCCTACATTCACAGGTTTTCCGGTGATGTGACTGGGTTCATAAATTTTTCACGCGGTTTTAAGGGGGGCGGATTTAACTTGGGGTTTGTCCCGAATGGCCGGCGAGAATATCAAGCGGAAACAATGTGGAACGCTGAAATAGGGCTGAAGACTAGGTTACTGAATGACAGTTTATATGTTAATGCTGCCTTGTTTTACAGCTTGAGAAAAGATCAGCAGGTCGAAACATCATTTCAGATTGATCCGAATGATCCGGCATCGTTCGTTTTTTTTACTGACAACGCAGCAGAAGGAAGAAATTTCGGTTTTGAAACCGATCTGAGTTGGTTCCCGAGCGAAGCGTTTGAGATTTATGTCAATCTCGGATTGCTTAATGCAACATTTGATGAGTTTATAACGTCACAAGTTGATGCTAGTGGACGGGAGCAGGCTCATGCACCCAGTTATACGTTTTCTCTAGG
Organism: uncultured Woeseia sp.; assembly: GCA_913031125.1. Lineage (GTDB taxonomy): Bacteria > Pseudomonadota > Gammaproteobacteria > Steroidobacterales > Woeseiaceae > SZUA-117. The sequence continues at coordinate 79,710 of CAJWFK010000009.1, forward strand.
TGCTGTGTATCGCGATAATTCGGGCTGGTTTGGAAGACTAGATGTCACCGGAAAAGACCGATTCTATTTTGATGTTTCGCATGATCAGGTATCGCACCCTTATTCGGTCGTTAACGCTAGGGTGGGCTATGCTACCGATCGCTGGACTGCACAATTGTGGTTGCAAAATGCATTAGACGAGCCTTATCAGGTCAGAGGTTTTTATTTTGGAAATGAGCCACCTCTTTTTCCACCGACATTATATATTCGTCAAGGTGATCCGCGTCACTTTGGAATGACGGTAGACCTGAATTTCTGAAGGATGCGTTTTTCAGTTGATATTAGTCTTTATCCATTAGACAAGGATTTTGTTCCACCTATCAATGATGTCATCGAACGCCTTCAGGCACATGGCAGTATAAAAATTTTCACTAACCCTATGGCTACTCAATTAGTTGGTGAATACGATGGCATCATGTTTGTGTTAAAGCAGGAGATAGGTGAAACATTCAAGAAGATACCGAATGCTGTGTTCACGATTAAGATTCTTAATAACCCAATAGAAGGTTAGTCGGATATGGAGAAGTTCGGTGCGACCTTATTAGACCAGTTCCAAGCTTGGTCAGTAGTTGAAATAATCGCTGTATTTTGCGCTGTGTTGTACTTGCTCTTGGCAATTCGACAGAGCATATGGTGTTGGATTTTTGCTGCCATAAGTACAGCCTTATATGTGTGGATTTTTCTGTCCGCAAAGCTATATATGGAATCGGTACTCAACTGTTTTTATTTCGGTATGGCTGTTTATGGTTGGTTTGTTTGGAATAGTGGAGTTGGAGATGGCCAAGAGTTGCCAGTCAGAATGTTTACGATGCGTGTTCATCTATTGGCTATTTCAATCATTACTCTGTTGGTTGCTGCTGTTGGTAGCTGGCTCTCGCTTAATACTGACGCAGCTTTTCCATTCATAGATTCCGCAACCACCTTCGCAGCTATTTGGGCGACCTTTCTACTTGCTCGCAAAGTGCTTGAGAATTGGTGGTATTTTCTGATTATTGATGCCATTTCTATTTATATTTTTTGGTCTCGAGGACTTGAGCTGACAGCATTACTTTATTTTCTATATCTATTGATGATCCCATTCGGATTCTTTCAGTGGAAGCGTTCATATAAGCGAAGTAAACGGCAGCAGGTATCTTGATGACTAGTCTTGTGACAGTTTCGCAAGCACTGGAATTGGTTCCTGCTTTCGACCCGAATGAAGCTATAGTCGATCCGCTGGAGGGCGGGCTGACAAACTGTACCTACCGTGTTTTGCAAGGTGATGTTGTGTTTTTTTTGAGGCTTGATTCGTCTTATTCAAATATTGTCCAAAGTAATAGGCTGAATGAACTTTTTATTCTGGATGAGGCAGCCAAAGCTGGCTTGGCACCTGAGGTGATATTTTCGAATCTAGAGTTTGGCATTTTAGTAACAGAGTACCTGCCAGGTCGGATTTGGGTGGAAACGGATCTCGGAGATAGCGAAAACATAGAAAAGCTCGCAGACTTATTACGTAGCGTTCATAGCTTGCCAATATGTGGTTACCAGCACGATATGGCAGAAATTGCTGTCCGTTACCGAAAACCCCTCAAACGATTCTCGGACCTCGATACATTTGCATCTAAATGCATTGACATTATTCGATCAATTCGGAGTGTGAATATGATCAGTTGTTGTCACTGTGATGTTGTTGTCAGTAATCTAATCGAAGGTAATCGTCTCCAGTTGCTTGACTGGGAATTTGCTGCGGATTGTGACCCATTTTTTGATCTGGCTTCTGTGATCGGTTTTCACAAACTCGATAACAAACACACAGACATGCTACTTACCGCATACACTGGCAGCGGTGACGGAGCCTCAAAGGAAAAGCTCGAACAGCAATTGCGCGTTTACAAAGCGATCTATTGGTTATGGCTTGCTAACCGGTATGCCCTTTCCTTGGAAGGTTCGTTGATAGATCATTTGAAAGAATCGCAACAAAGCGTTTTCTGATCACCACTTGTTACGTAGTTCCCGGAGTCTAAGAAATACAGTTTTTTCTGATGGTGAATCGCCGATTTCAGGAAATTGTCCTTGTAAATAACGAATCACTTCCGGATTTTTCAGACGAAAAAATGTATTGATCTTCCGTTCCATTGCCAGTGTTGTAACTAGGGCTTTGTTTGGATCATGATCCTCGTATTCTGTAAGCATCCGCTTTGCTGTTTCGTTGCTAGGCTCCCTATCAAGGGTAAAACGGAGATTATTTATCAGGTAATCATGACCCGGGTATATCAGCGTATTTTCGTCTAACTGTTCAAGCTGATGGGCGAATGTTTCGTAGAGTTGATTAGGGTGTCCACCATTATGGCAATTACCTGCTCCGGCGTTAAAAAGTGTGTCACCGCTAAATAGTGCTGGTTGTTCAGTATGTGATAGCACACAAATATGGCTCATAGTGTGTCCGGGAGTATCGAGGCATTCGAGTTCGACGGTTTTACCTACCTTAATAATACTTCCGGCACCCACACCCTGGGTCATTTTTGGGATACGACCCTTTGCATTCGAATGAGCGATAACTTTAGCGCCCGTTTTTTTGACTATCGCTCGGTTACCACCAGTATGGTCACCATGCTCATGCGTATTTAGGATTTGGGTAATTGTCCAGCCATTTTCCGTTGCCGAATGCAGGCATTTACGGTAGTCCAGCGGATCGACTGCTAGTGCATCGCCGGTTTCTGGGCAGGCAATGAGGTAATTAAAGTTTCGGTAGGCGTTTGCTGTCCAGACTTGTTCAACGATCAATTGCTGCTCCTTTATTATGAGTGCAAAGAGTTTGTGTATTTTAGAGGGTCCAGATTTTATCCCAGACTGCCATACAGCAGGGACTAGGATCTAGATTAAATTATAGATTTATGACTTTTTAATCTTTTTACACAGTTTATTAATTTGTATCATTTATACAACAAAAAAATGTAAATCCAAAATAAAAATAGGGAGAAAAAATAAACTACTGACAAATAGAGAAAATTTTGTAAATTTCATTAATTAAGTTTAGTATCGTTTAAGCAACAACTATGATCTGGTGGAACAAACAGTTTCAAGCAAGCCTTCAGGTAAAATTTGGCGGGGACCAATGTAAGACCAATGTAAGACCAATGTAAGACCGATGTGTTGTTGAAGTAAGGGCGGAATCCGAAAGGAACCGCCCTTTTTATTTTTGGTTCAAAAGTGCCCAAATTTTATGAGGTGTAGCCGGCATATTGATATCAGTGATTCCTTTTCGGGACAGAGCATCAAGCAGCGCATTAATATAAGCGGGGGGAGAGCCGACGGTGCCAGCCTCACCTGCACCTTTGACACCTAAAGGATTTCTTGGCGAGCGTATTTCCTGAAATTGAAAATCGACAGCAGGAAAACAATCAGCGCGAGGCAATGGATAATCCATCAGGGTAGCGGTCACTAATTGACCAGTTTCTTCATCATAAACTATGGTGAATGTAGGATCTTCATCGGATAATTTAACAAGGGCGTCAGATAACTTATCCTGGTCTGCCCTAGCCTTTGGTTCAATGGACACGGAAACAACCGGATCAGGGAATTCTATTTTTTCAAGTAAAATAGGATCCTCAACAGAGCAAATAGTTTCGCCCGTAGTTGTATCTTTCAGACCAATCGCAGCAGCTATTTCACCAGCGAACACTTCTTCAACGTCTTCCCTCTGATCCGCATGCATTTTTACAATTCTTCCAAGTCGTTCTCTATCTCCAGTCACTGTGTTTAGCACACCTGCTCCAGATTTAGCACTGCCAGAATATACCCGAAAATATACCAACCTACCTATAAAGGGGTCTGTGACGGTTTTAAATGCGAGCGCAGAAAACGGCTCATCATTGTTAGCTGCTCGTGATATCACATCATCTGTCCCAGGCTTAACTCCCTCTACCGCAGGGACATCTAAAGGTGAAGGTAAATACTCACCAATTGCATCTAGCAGAGGCTGAACACATTTGTTTTTCAAGGCAGTCCCACATAAAACCGGGACGACTTTATTTGAGATAGTTACTGTCCTAATAGCAGCTTTCAGCTCTTCAACCGTGATTTCTTCTTCCATTAAGAATTTTTCCAACAGTGAATCATCTTGCTCTGCAATTTTTTCTATCATTTCAGCTCTTCGCAATTCAAATTCTTCGCTGAATTCTTCAGGAACCCCACCTTCAGACATCTCCCCTTGGTCATCAAAGGTAAAAGATTTACCTTCAACCAAGTCAATTACACCGTAAAATTGATCCTCACTGCCCATAGGTATCTGAATCGGGACCGGATTTGCCTTGAGTCTCTGTATTATGGTGTCTATAGCGTGATAATAATCTCCCCCAATTTTATCCATCTTGTTTATAAAACAGATTCTTGGCACTTGATACTTATCAGCCTGCCTCCACACCGTCTCAGATTGCGGCTGAACCCCAGCAACTGAGTCGAATACTACAATTCCACCATCCAAAACCCTCAAGCTTCTCTCGACCTCAGCAGTAAAATCTACGTGTCCAGGAGTGTCAATTATATTTAAATCCCAATCCTTCCACTGAGTAGCCGTTGCAGCAGATACAATGGTTATACCTCTCTCTCTTTCCTGATCCATCCAGTCCGTAGCAGTATTCCCGTCATCAACGGTCCCTAACTTATGAATACGACCGGAAAAATACAAAACTCTTTCAGATACAGTCGTTTTACCGGCATCTATATGAGCTATGAAACCAATATTTCTAGTTTGTTTTAAGGAATTCTGTGACACTGTTTATCCTTCAAAGTGCACTGATTTGATATCACCACCGATAGTGAGCAAAGGCCCTGTTAGCCTCAGCCATTCTAAATACTTCTTCCTTGCGCCTCACTGCGGCACCTTGCCCTCTGGAAGCGTCTAATAACTCAGCGGACAGCTTCTCGGCCATTCCTCGGCCCGATCGTTGGCGTGCACCAGCAACAATCCACCTCATCGCCAAAGCAAGTCGCCTAGCAGGTCGTACTTCAGCGGGGACTTGGTAGTTAGCACCACCAACACGACGAGATTT
>CAJWFK010000010.1 GCA_913031125.1 uncultured Woeseia sp.
TGTAGCGTCTCTCAGGTTGCCGCAACTAGAGCGCTCGATGGAGATCAATCCTTTATGTCTGAAATGCTTAATGCTTACCGACAGCGAAGTGATTACGTCGTCGGCGCATTAAACGAGGTACCAGGATTTGAGTGTCGTAAAGGAGAAGGTGCCTTCTACGCATTTCCTCGCGTTACAGATGCTATAAAAAGACTGGGTTTAGAGACAGATACCGACCTGGTAAAAATGCTTCTCAAATCCACAGATGTTGTCTTGGTATCAGGCACCCCATTTGGAGCACCTGGCTACGTTCGTATATCCTTTGCCTGCTCGATTGAGGAACTTCAGGAGGCTACTGACAGACTGAAAAGGGCACTTTCTTAAACTCGACATCGCTTGACTTGAAATAATGTCTAGACCAGAATGCCGCCCCGCGAGACAATAGATACGGCACTATTCCCCGGTAGCTCAGTTGGTAGAGCAGATGACTGTTAATCATCGGGTCGTTGGTTCGAGTCCGACCCGGGGAGCCATCTAACTCACTGTTTTACTTAGCTTTTCCCGTTGATACTTACGTTTCAATATCCCAAATTACCTAAATTTTTCAAAGTTGGGTACAATTTTGGGTACAAGATGAAAAACATAGCACGATTTCCGCTAATTATGCTACCTCATGCATATACGTCCGGTCGCTTATCAATTGATTGATCTGGGCCTTGGCGGCGGTTAGCTCGCTCTGGATTTCAAGTAGCTCATTATCCTTCAGTGTCAATTCACTCTGGGCCTCTGCAATCTCTGCCTCGAGCTCATTAATCCTGTTCTGGTATTGTGTCTCCATAAAAGTCATTTCCACAACCCTCCAATTCGAGTAAAAGGTCTACCGCGTGTCGTAACTTGAGTAGGCATTTTTTCTTATTGCCCTTGTGCCTGTAACGTGTCAAATACCGGAGCACAATGCTCTGGCAATAATTAAATTCATTTGCGTGGGCGTACTCTGCGGGTTGAATTTTCCCGAGATAATGTTTGCCGCCGATTTGGGTTTTCAGGGCGCTCATAAAACCATCTCCGGGCTAATCACCAGGCGCCCTACTTCTCCATACTTTTTGTGGTAGGTAATAACCGGCGCCGAACGCCCGCTTGTAAATCCCAACGAATCCGCATAGGCATCTGCCGCTGCCAATGTTCGGTGCTGCTCGACCGTCATCAGGTTTGTTTCAAGTGCCTTGTCGTGGTGCATATGGCCCATGTGAGCGTATGAGAATTTAGTCCGACCGAACACCTCACGGTATTTCCCAGCAAAAACATCATCGATATTATTTGGTCTTTTTTTATGTCCGTGATGGAAAAACAAACTTGTGTCAGACCACTCAAAACAGTAGTACGGGGTCGGTGATCGATCCACGGTAATTCTGGGCTCATCTTGGTACATGGCGTAACTCATTTCTCGCAGCCAAATCGAACCGGCGGGATCATGGTTACCTTCTGCCATAATAAGATGGACATGCTCATGCTTTTTTAACAGCATAGTGACAATTTGTCGCAGCAACCGTATGGCAATTCGCACGACTTTTTGGAACCTGTTGTCGGCATCCAAAATGTTCCCGCCACGCACGGTAACGGGCAAGATACCGTCCCAGTGCAAAAAATCTCCGAGCTGGGCCAGCACACAAGTGTTTGATCGAGGCGATTTTTTGATGGCGTAGGTGAACCATTTAAGCAGCAGCTCCTCAGCAATTTTTAAATCGTAATCTGCCCCGGTCTGCTCGCCCCATGCATGCATACCTATATGGTAATCAGTCAAAATATAGAGGTTGCACAATTCTTCAGGTTGAGCTCGTGGCGATTTTACTGGTTTAGCCCTTGGCAGGTTCTCCACCATTGCCTGGCGAGCTTCTTCCAACAGCCGCTCTTTGAGCTGGGCATCTGCTTTGGTTTTTACCCATTGCAACGCGATACTGCCATCTTCTTCTGGCAGCCGGACCAAGGTGCTAAGGCCCTGTACCGTGTGCCCGGCAGGAACAAATTCTGAGGCATCGAACCCGGCGGCCTTAGCTTTGGCGCGAATGTTTGCCAGCCTGGAATAAACCGTCCTGGGGCTGGCGTATCCCAGGGCGGCAGCAGCAGCCTCGACGGTTGGGTTTTCCTTGACGGCCTTAAGCACCCGCTTTTCGATTTCAGTGTCGGCGTATTTATCCAAGCCTCTAATATCAGAATAGTTCATAAACTATCGATCCACTCGACCAGTGCCTGGTGCCGCATTCGGCAGATCTCTGCCCGCCTGGCGTTCTCCGCAATGATTCGCAAGTTCTCCCTCTCCCATAGTTCCATGTCATTCATCAAATCAACGGTGGCCATCCATTGTGGTAAGAACTTCGGGCCCTGGCATACGACCATCGCTGATGATGGCTTCACCGGCTCCGGCATCACAATTGGCGGGATCGACGGCGCAGTTGAACAGCCGGTAATGCTGCCCAGGATCCACAATAAGAATGTCAGGACAATCACCCTCCACTTGCACAATCTGCGTAACGGGTTGTCGGTTAACTGCATCCTGTAGCCTCCCTACGAGTACATTGCGCTCCTGGATCCTGCCGTCGAGCTCACGCTGCAAACTGACCAGGGCGCGGTTTAAACTTTGGACCCGCGTCTGGGACTCATTCATAACCTCTATCTGCTCGGCCATTGCCTTACTGGCGGCTCGATCCCACTGCGCTTGCTTGATTCGCTGGCCGAATAAAAATGCGGAAAAAAAAGCCACACCAAGTGCAGCTAATTTAAGTCCGTTACCCAGCGAAAGAGGCCACATACCTAACAATAATTATGATTGCGAGCGCGTAAGCACCCAGGGCAATCCTGCTAAAAACCTTTTCCTGCTCATACAGAAGTTTTGCTTCAATGAGCCAGTCACTTAATCGATCAAGCATTGTCGTTTCCTTTAGTTTGGATCCAGGCATTGGAAATGTGGTAACCGATATTTACAGCCATCAACACCGACGCAAAATCTGAGGTAAGTTTGCCGATCAGCGAAAGATACAAACTCGACAGAATGGACAGCATGGCAATGACAAATTTTCTGCTGCTATAGGTCTTCCGTAATTCGTAATTCTGTCGGCTCATAGGCTTGCAAAAATTTCATCGCCTTGCGGCTGTGTGTGACCATCTCCCCCTGCTCGGTAAATTCCCGGCCAACGCCGACTGCAATACATCCATGCAGCTCATGCGGATAATTTGCCGCGTGTATTAAAATTTCGCACCTGGAGACACCGTGGGGCCTATCCTCACATTGACGGTAAACGCCGAGCCCAGGGTTAAAGAGCTGGAGCGCCCAGCTTCCATTCGCTCTAATATAGGGCGTGAGCTCATAGTCCCCGCACGGCACACAGCTTTCCCACGGCTTACCGCCAGGCGCCGTCGGTAACCAGGGCTTCTCGACCGTAAACAACTGGGCATCCCCGAAGGTGAGAAAACCGGTGCTAACAGCTTTAAGGCTGCTGTCGCGTCTCAGGTTCAGTCTTCTTGCGTTTGATGGCATTGTTAAGTTTGCGCATTTTCAAGACATGATAATTGATGGTGTACATGCCCGAGATGATGGCAATGATCGTCAAGATAAGCTGCAACAATTCGTTAACCTGGGCGATCCATGTGTAGCCGGCCACAACGTTTGTGCCAATGGCAAGCCCAGCTCCCGCCGAATCAGAAATCAGCTTCTCCTTACTCATACCGAACTTTCACCCATAAGGAATCGTGGGTTGAATCCGGGCCGTGATCCCAGCCGACATCACCTGCATCCAAATGTGAGTCATGGCGAATAGCGATTGCCGTCGAGATCCGTTCCCGAGGCTCATTGATAAGTCCGGCCTCAAAGAAAAACGGCACCGAGCCGTAAATGTCATTCTTATTTAGGTGCGCCCCGACACCCACCTCCGCATACGGCTGACTCGCGCATGACGCGAGAAAAAATGTCAGTACGATAAAACGCATCAGGTATTGGCAAGCCTGTAGAAAAATTCCCCGGCAGTGTTAATGCCCTTGCTGCCGGAACCGGTCCAGCCGGTGCTGGAGAAGGCGGCGCTTGCTTTGGAAAAAGTCATAATGCCACTGGTAGCAATCTGCACGGCTACCCCACCGGCAACGTGGCTGCCTGAGTCTACCGCGAATGGCAGATGTGCATATTGTTGTGTCGCTGGCCGAATCGCAGCAGGAAGTGTGCCCAGGGTAAAAGATGTCGCGTTACTGGTGCCCTCTCCCAGCGGAATGACGATTTGTACGAGCCTGTCAAATTTATACCAGGTAATCGCGGTGTTTGACGGTGCAGATGAAAACCCCGACCAGGTACCCGTCAATGCGCCCGTATCAAATACTTCCCGGTACCGGCTGATTTGCGACTCATCCCAAACAGTTACATCAGCGGATGTTTTTAGAATGACCCGATAATCAACGGAGGCGGCAGGGTTTAAATATATGGAATCGAAAATTCCGTCACTGTCGGCAACCACCGGCTGGGAGTGTGCAACACCAAGATCTGCGTCACTATATACCGTCTGGTCGGTGGTTGTGCCGGTCTGGTAAAAATACAATTTAGCGCCGCCCAGGCTGGCAGAGTTTTTCACCGGACTCTGTCGTGGAATAATAAAAGGAACGCCTTCGCCATTAGCCATCGTCTGTCTCCGTTTGTGTTTCTGTGTCTAGAAGCCATCCAAAGAAACCCAGATCCTTAAGCCGTTGCTGTTGATTTGGCGGCATTGAATCAACCCACTGAATATATTTTTTTGACCTCGATAATATTTGTTGGGCTCTTTCTGCTTGCCCGGTCACATATGTCCTGACCGCCACTTTTGCCTCATTGCTTAGCAAAAATGTGGTCGCTTTCTCTGCGTTATCTGGTGCTTTTTTAGCCACAGCCGTGACGCCCTTGAGCACCACCCCACTTCCAGTGGGCAGACCGACCACAGCGGCTCCGGCCTCAGCAGTGCCGATGCTGGTCATGGTATTGGATAGGCCGCCTTTATTAATGGCAGCAATAATATCCACCGCAGAGCGCGACATATTGTCCTTGCCAATTGAGAAGAAGAAGCCTTCGGCTGCTTTCATTATTGTGTTGTAATTTTTAATTACATCTGCGGGCAGATACTGGAACAAGGCATCCCTGGCCACCTTGTTTTTGTGGAGCGCCTTCCAGTTTGATACGGCACTTTCCGACATTGCAGTGCCCTTTTTCGTGGTAAACAACAGGCGGTTTAAAATTGCCGCTGCAATATCCTGCTGCGTCTGTTTTATAGTCGGGCTCCAGGCTGACGTTTTTGGTAAGCCTAAATTCTTCATCAGCTTATCGAGATGGCTGACATTTCCACGGGTCAGGGCAGTAGCCGCCGCCGCAATTTTTGGCACAATCGAGCCTTCCAGGTTCCTGCCAAGAGCTGCCCTGCTCTGTGCCTCAAAGTCTTTCCTGGTTTCAACCAGTTTATTCGCATGCAACAATTTAGCGCCCGCTTCAGGGCTGAATGCTTCTGCGGCTCGGTGCTGTGCGCCAGAGAGAAGCCCGTACAATGTGTCCAGCTCGCCCTGCTTGGAATCAGCGAATATCTTTTCGCCTGACATTTCCTTGCCTATCAGTTCCCGGAATGTGTTTACCGCTTCATACGTTGGCGTCGCGGGAGCCGGGGAGCCATCTAACCCTTCTCTGTAGAATGTATCGTAGAGCTGCCGTTCGGCCCTACTCAATTTTGACATGTCACCGCCCAGGTCAGCGATTCTGTTTGCTAAATAATCAAACACCTCGACGGCAAGATCCGGCGTGACCAGGGACCGCTTCAGCGCCGCACTTTGCAAAACCCCTTCATACGCCTCATCTGCTAAATTCTGGTACTCGATGCGAACATCATCAATATTGTTTTTTAAGGTTGCCTCGATAGCGCTGACATCGCTGGCCTCGAGCTCCTCGATCAACTGCGCCGCTTTTTCATTTAGTTCATCTCTAACGGCCTCATCTGCGTCCCGTAGCGCTTTTTGTTGAGATTTGAGGGGTGCGTAAGTTTCTCTGACTCCCGACGCCCTGGCCACCATCGCCGGGGTCCAGGCATCAATTCCGAGCTCCTCAAATGCGGCCACCATTTCCGGGTCAGGATCCATAACCTCGATCAGTTTTTCGGCTTTGCCCGCTTTTGTTCCCGTGAGCCGGGCACTTTCACGCACGGCCTCCTCAACCGTTGCCATTTCTTCTGGCGTTGGGCTTCCATCTTCAGCGCGTGGCTGTGGCCCAAGATCCTCTCGCTCTCGGGCGAGCGGCAGTAACTCGCCACCTGGTCCGGTTTCTGGTAACTCTCGAATGAAGGATTCCCGAGTCGGAATATCGCCCGGCCCTCGGGGGACATCAATGCCTTGAGCCTTGGTATCAGGCGTCTCCATTCTTCGTAGGCCCAGCACCGCCAGCGCCGTATCCGGCAATATTGTTGCTGCCGTGGCCATCGCTGCGGCCAGTTTGGGATTGTCCTCAGCACCGGCGGCCTGGTAGGCCTTCTCCCCCATGTACTCTTGTATCGGTGTGTCAATAAACTCGCTCATAGCTTCGGTAGGCGATTCCCCGCCAGGGCGCATTGCCATAGCCCCTACAACCGGTGACACAATTGCCTTGCCTATGGTGCCAACGTCACCTGCAAACTCACCGACCTCCTGCAATGCCCTGCGGCTTCCAGGGGTCTGATCGACGGCTTCGGCGCCTCTCCTGGTCATTTCCCTGGCCAGCTCGGGTGGCCGATCATAGTCGGGCTCACCGCCGAATAAATCTATGGCGCCCTGGTACCCGAGATTCGCAAGTCCGGCTATGCCGCCCTGAACCGCTCCGCTCAAAGTGCTGCCAACGGTTAGTCCGGCTCGTGCCAAATCTGCCAGTGGTATCGGGCCGGTATCTGCCGCCGGGGTCCTCTGCCGACGCGCCGTCAATGAGCTCATGTCGATTTTCGTCAGGCGTTGAGCCGCATTTTCTGCGGCTGTCGCATTCGGATCGTCTTCGGGCTCATCTGGTAACCCGTCAAACACATTATCAGAGTCCTCATTGGTGACGCTGTCGAAAACATTCTGCATTATTGTTCAATTCCAAATATTTGTTGACCGCTCTGCCACGGGGTGGGCATGTAACCGTATTTATCCTCGAACATTTGCAGGAGCTCCGGTGAAAATGCCTCATGTAAATTCTGGCCAGGATTTTTCGGATCCGGTACACCGTTAAATAAATACTCGTAGGCTTTTTCGGGGGCATGCCGGACCCCTTGGGGCATCGGAATCCTGTAATGGTCTTCTGGGGCCAGCGCATTGCCATTAGCATCCCTGGTCACCATTTGGCCCCAGCCATTTATCACTCGACTAAACTCAAAATCCAGTCGGGCAAGGTTATAGGCAAGCACATGCGCAGCTTGATCGGGTTTAATCGAGCCAAAGACACTCATTAAGAACTGTAGCTCAATATTCGATACCTGGCCCAAGGCGCCGCCAGTTGGTGAGTTCTCTCTCATTTCCTGCAAATAATTAAAACCTATACGTCCTTTAATGGTGTCCAACACATTCGCGAGCTGAGTTGCGTCAGTCTCTGGAAGAAATGTTAATTTACGTATTATTCTGCCCGCAGTGCCAGCCGGGCCTGGTTGCCACCATTCCTCGTGTTTTCTTGGGTCAATCAGCGAGAATGCCCTGTCAATCTCATCCTTCACTAACCTGCCGCCGCGCTTCGACGCCTCAAGTCTTTGTCGTGTTTGTTCGCGCTTATTTTCTATTTCTAGGGCCGCAGGGCCACCGGGAATTACAGCCTGGCGAACGAGCTGACCCTCGTCATTGTAAATATTTTGATAACCCGATGGGGGGGCCGGGGCTGGCATATTAATTTGGTTCAATGGCTGGCGATTCTCAGTTAACCAGTCCTGGAAACTACCGGCATATCCCTGACCCCTGGCATACTCATACATCTCGACCTTGTCCGGCGGCTGCTGCGGGTTGAACATATCCATCCGTGACTGGAACTCACCGCCCAATTGCGTTAGCGCAGAGTTTCTCTGTTGTGGCGAGGCATTGTTGTACATGTCTATTATCGTCGGCGGGAAAATGCCAGCCTCAATACCCTTTTGCATGTTGCTCATTGCGTTACCAGGATGGGATATAGTGTCCTGCACGAGCTGCATGCCGAGCTGCGTGTTGGCAATTTGCCGCTCACGCTCCAGGCCGATTTTTTGCCGCTCCATTTGAATGTTTTGAAGCTCCATTTGTTGGTTTCTCGCCTGGCGGTTCAGCGCATTTTCCTCTACCTGGCGCCGGTCGATCTGGCCTTGCATTAAGTTTCGGGCGTCGGGGAAATTTATTTGCATCGATAAATCCTCATACTATTAGGCCGCCTTGGGCGTCTCGGTCGTAATATCCGAATTGAGTTTGTTGCGCTGTATTAGGAACGGTGCCGGTCACGCCTGGCGGCAGCGTGTTTTGCGCGGGTACGTTCGGCTGTGGATTGTTAAGCCCCTGCATATAAAGGTAATTGTTCACACCCGAGCCAATCGCATTGGCCATAAGGCCGCCGGTGTTGGCATAGGTATTAGCAGCGGCTGACCCGTAGCCCATCAAATTGCCACCTTGCTGGGTCGCAGATTGCTGGCCCAGTTGGCCTGTTTGTGCGGCGGCATTAGCGCCGAGCTGTGCCTGGTTCATTTGCCGGTTAGCCCAGTTATTGTAATCCATCGAGGCAACGTCTGCGGCCCGCTGGGTTAGCGCGGCCAGGGTATTACCTGAGTACAGTGTGCCTTGGCCAGCGGCGGTGTTTTGCACACCGGTCAATGCCTGGTCCCGCAAATAGTTATAGTAGGGACTGTGCTGATAGGCTTGCGGCCCCTGGGTCAAGTTTCGCATTGCCGTCTGGCCAAATTGCCGGTATGGCGCGAGATCCTGGCGTGTCTGTTGGTTTTGCTGCGCAAGTAACTGGTTCGCCCCGGTGGTCGCTGACTGTGCCGCGTCCCGCGCCTGGGACTGGCCCCACGCCCCGAGCGCCGCAGAGCCGAGTGTGCCCGCCAATATTGCTGTGCCTGTTGCTACTGCCATATCTATAAATCCTTCAAAAATGTATTTTCAAAAGCCCGATAACCCTTGGACCTGTAAATCTTTTCAACCTTTTTGCCGTCCAGCGCCGCCATCGAAACCATTTGTAACCGGTTCGCGCCGTGCGTCTTTGCCCAGCGCTCCAGGGCATGCAATAAATTAGATGCTGCGCCACGGCCCCGCTGATCCTCATCCACCCACCAAAACAGTTCTTGCGCCTGGCGTCGGTATTGATTGAAGAAATACGGGAAAATTAATGCACCGGCACAGGCGCCGTCGGTGATGTAGATCACGCCGTCCGGGTTATCTATTAAACTCTCGGCAGTGACAACGACTGATTCACGGTCGATGTCTTCGCCCAGGGCATTGCAAAACCGCCTGGCCATTCTTAATAGCTCCGGCAGGTCCTCTCGAGTTGCCTGTCTCATTAAGTTACAAAATATTCAAAGTAAGAGCCGGCCAGCACTTTTGTGGCGCTGGCGTTGGATGTGTTCTGCGCCCATTGCAGCCCGAATACGCCCGCATTCGCGCCGTTGTGCAATAGGATATCGGCCTCCAGGTAGCCGCCGGTACTGCCGGATCCGGTGACTGCTACGCTGGTACCTGAAGTGTGCAGAAACTCAGTGGAACTGGTCGCGCCTGGTACCACATAGCGCCCGACAATGCGGAGCAACGTGGGTGACCCTGGCGCGGTAAACTGGAACTTGAAATCCGGCGTGGCGGCAGTATCGAACCAGGCCACTAATCGCCCGGTTAACTTGGTATTCGCTTTTACCAACAGCGCAAGATCCGAGTCTGTGGCGTAGGTCGTGTCCGATGTCTTGGATTCGGTCGTGCCCTTTCGGAGCTGCTCAAAAACAGTCTGTGACCTGGCCCAGCGTAAAAAATCCTGGTGACTAGTAATTTGGGAGGTCGGCCCCCGTAGGCTCATACCGAGCCGCCAACTGCGTCAAGGGTCGTGTCCACCACCTCAACTTTCGCCGCTTCACTGACTGAGGCCCGATAGACCCGGTTATAACTTGAGCCCAGGTTGTGCCATACGAGACGTTGGTATCTGTCTCCTACCGCTCCCATAGACCGTTGCGCAAGCGGCTGGAAAGTTACGCCGCCGTCATCGGAGGATTCCAGGGTGACCATTGGCTCACGCCGGGCATGGGTTGATGTCGCTACTGTGCCGGGCTCAACATCGACGATAATTTCCAGGCGCTTGTGATACATTCGCTGCCCGTTTCTTATCGGCTGGTAGGTCCACTCCATGCGCTGCGGCTGGTGGAGCTCCAGCCCATAATACGAGGGCTCCTCACTGAACTTGCCGCCCTGGTAATTCGGTGGCAGTGAATCGCTGCCCAGAGTGACCGTCAATGCGCCCAAACGATCCCCGAACACAACATCATTGTAGTATTGAGCGGCGCTGGTAAAGCGCCAGGTGTCACGGCCTAATGTTTGCCGTCGGTGCCAGGATCCGGTGCTTAAATCATAAACGTGGCACTGGTTAGGGGTCCAGATTGCATAATAATTATGGCCCTGGTACGACCAGGTAAAGCCTTCGGATAATTTAACACTGGTGTCAGCCTGTAATGATTGCTCAATACCAAAATTGGATATCCGGTTTGCTACGCCGCCCTGGAGCGCCCTGACGGTAAAATCATCGGCCAGGAATAAAATTACATCATCCAGCCGCTGCACGGTCCTGCCCGATAAACAGCCTTTTGTAATCGCGCCGTTAATCGTTCGCCTAAAAGGAAAGTCACTGCCCCCGGTCGTGTCCCAGGACTCAATTGAGCTCTCACCGAAAAGCCATAGCTGGGCCCGGTCAGATTTCATGCCCACCAGGTTATCCGGGTCGGCCTCAGCGGTGCCGAAATTCAGGGCGCTGTAGTCGGTGACAGAGCCAATGTCACTGGCGAAAAACCTGGCTGATCCTGGCTCCCTGAAAATAAGAAAGTTATCTAAAAACTCAACGTCAGCGGCGCCACGACTAGTGAAATCTGAGTCGGATATCTTTGTCCAGGAGCTAGCGTTAGCACTATAGTAAGCATGCGGCTCAATCACTGCGATTAGATAATCAGGTGTTTGCTCGAAATCAGCCCTGGGGTTCGGGTTTAAAATGTCGGACTCGCCGCCGCCCATTAAACCATCGAAACTGGTCAGGTTCGGTGCATAATCATCATCGAAATTTACAATGCCGAAATTATGGGTGTCACCATATATGCCCGAGAGATAGCCACGGTAATTTGTGATGGCCAGTATCGGACTATTAAAGTCATGTGAGCTGTCGCCCGTGCCGGTCCTCTCATTGCCCGCCTCATCCAGATAGGCATTACGTTCAGCCGTGGTGCCGGACTCTGGCGGCTCGGCCACCCACGGACTGATCATGCCAGGGCAGCGCCTGATAACATATGGCGCCGAGGCATCCTGGGGCATGCTCTCCAGGTAACAATTGAGGAGGTCGCCGGTCGATGCTGTGCCGGATCTGTGTGACGTAATTGGTAGTCGCATTATCTGTCCAGGGCATTGCGTTTATCGTCACCAGGCATCGCAATTAATGTGCCAACGACTGCCGGCGGGACTATCAGGGCAAGCAGCTTGGGATCTGCGAATCCGGCTTGTGCCTGAGCCAAAAGCACCCGGTCACGGGCCTCCTCCGGCGTAACCTTTAATCGTTTCGCTGTGTCATCGATCAGATCAGATAAGATCTCGAGTTTGGGCGCCCCTACCGCGGTCGCTACTCCTGTAGCGTCACTGAATAAGCCCCAGGCCACGGCCTGTGCAGGGACCGCCTCTAGCCCGGCTTGCCTGGCCACCTCCTCTCTCCACCAGGGCGCCAGTGTCTGTATCTCAGGCACTGAGGCGCTGTCTCCTGGAACTCTTTGCTGGCCTTTTCTTGTTTGGGGGTTCCTGGTATCTGCCAGGCCCACGGCGCGGGAAAAATGGGCGTCAGGCACCGCTATGTCAGTCTGCCCCCCGACCTCAGTGGCCTGGTTATATAAGCCGACTTTAGGCTCTTTGGATTGAATTTGCCCAGTCTCTAAAAACTTTCTGGCGCCGGGCGCCTGGGCAGTGGAGTGATACGGATGTCCAGGAAAGGTTTCAAGGTCTGGATGCCCCCTGGTACCTAAAGGTTTGCCGCCGTATTGTTGAAATTCGTCAAAGCGGCCAGCCTCGGCCAGCATGTTTGCGGCGGTACCCCGCTTGAGCTCTGTGACTACCGACGATCCTGGGCTCATTGCTGAGCTCAAGTTAATCAATTGCGTATACAACCGGTTAGCCTCGAGCTGGTCACCGTCTACCAGTTGCAAAATACGATGATAGGCCGGGTCAAAGTTGTACCAGCCGGTCATGCCGTCGAATAACCGTGGCGCATGCTCTCGTGCCGCCAGTAACGACTCTGTCAGGCGCCGGGTGTTGGCCGGACCCATTACCTTAAATGCTGCGTCCGCGCCTTTAGGGGTAGCGGCGGCGCCCGGAATAACGCCAGGCCGTCCTCGCACATTAGCGCCCTTGGCAAGATCCTCACGGGTCACCCCGAACAGCCGGGACAACATGGGAGACTCAGGAGCGACTTTGGTGTTTTCGATATATTTGGCGATCTGGTCCGGCGGCGCGTAAATACCTGGAAAGGCTTTTCGCTGCCCCTTTTGCACCGTCCTGCGTCCTGTCGTGGGCACCCCGACCGGGCCAGTGGTAGGAACCGCTCGTGTAACTTTACCAGGCCCGGCAACGTCAGCCAGCGCCGCCGTGCCAGCATAAAGTGTGCCAGCCGCCGTGGGCCCTATAAGGCGGTTCGCATGCCGCTCATAGAGATCCCTGGCCGGGCGCAAATACTCACCGATTTTCTGTATGCCCTGGCCTATGGACGCTAACTTATCCTGCGACCCTGGAAGCCTGGGCTGATAAGTAAACTCATCCTGCTTATCCTCAATTCGGCCAGCCATTGCGTTTAACGAATAATCAGGATTACCCTGGGCGTCACCGCCAATTAATGCATTAACGCCGCCCACCGCGTCACCAATAAGGCCGGTGCCGAGCATGGCCGCTATCTCCAGATTCTCAGCGGTCCCGACAAAAGGGTCTTTATAGTTACCCTGGTAATTGTTTTGGCGGTACTTAGGCATCAGGTGCTATCAGTATTGATGTCGTACCGGGAGCCAAAATGCCCGCTGCCATCAGGCAGGTGCGACATATCCGCATTGTCGAGGCGCTCCGCAATGCTTTTACGTTGCAGCATAGAGAATGCTGAATCATATTTTGCAAAGAGCTCCGGGGATAATGTGGCGCCGTACTGCGGAGCCAACACAATCGCCAGCCCGGCAGTAACCGCCATCCTGGCCCAGTCGGGCACGGGGCAACTGTCCTGGATATCTGACTGCTCGAACCAGCCAAAATCGATATCGTTCTCCTTTAGCCCTTCCATGAACTGGTTTAACTTGGTCAGCGACTGCTGGCCCTGTTCTGCTGATGCGCTTTGCACCTCATTGATGACATTGATTTCACGCAATGCATCCGTAATCAAATTGACATTCAGATACGCCATTTACAATCCTAGTATGTGCAGGTTTTACAGACATCGATCGTGTGTCTGCTGGACAAATTCTCACGACGGTCCCGCCAGTGCGGGGCGTTATAAATCTCTAAAAGTGTGCTCTCCCGGCAGTCTCCGATCGGGAACCGTGCCTGGCCGTCCATGCAACACAGCGACACTACGCCAGAGCTGATGATGGACAACTCAAACCACCTCGAGCAACTGTCATCGGGTATGGTCGGGTCGTTTGGCTCCACGTCACCCAGCCACCCATCCTTTTTGATAATGACGGTATGAAACTTCGGCCAGCGCCGCTTGATGTAGCGGATAAAACCGTAGTCCATGTTGCCGACCTTGGACAGCACCACCGGATGCGGGAACTCCTGCGCATGCAGGTTATCCAGTCTCTTGGCGGTGCGCTCATAAGGCATATCCATGAGCTGCTCATATTCTTCTGGATCTACGCTATTGAGCGACACCCAGAAATGAAAGACTCGCTCCAGCTTGGCCAGCCGGTCAATGTGTCGTTGTGTCAATGCCGCGCCATTGGAAAAGATGCGGAGCATGGCCACCGTGCGACTGGTTACCTCATTACAAATGTCATACAGGCGCTTATCAAGAAGCGGCTCATTGACCTTGAACGGCGAGAAAAAGAACGGAATGGTAAACCCTTCCATCTCACTGATAATCTTCTCTACGAGCTCGTCAGGCATCTTGTCACCCTTCCGATCGAGCGTTGGGTAAGGGCAAAAGGTACAGGCCGCGTTACACAGCGAGATTGTCTCCAAAGAGATCTCGTGGGGCTGGTCCATGTAGACCTCGGCCAGCTCCTGGTGCGTAGTCATTTAGTACATTTTAGAACGAAGGCAAAACCCTCATCCTCATATTTGTTTGCGATTAGCTCAAAGTTTTTCTTCCAGTAGAAGCGGTAATCCGTCATTGAGGTTTTGGACACCTGCATCTCATATTCACGCTGGCACAAAAACACCAGGGTGCCCTCGTTAATGATCCTGGTGTGACCGGGATCTCCCCATGCCCAGGCGCTGTCCCAGGCCGGCACGGTGCCACAAAAATAGGCGCCGTCCTTCATTACCCGGTGGAACTCAGCGAACTGGTCAAAAAAGAACTTCCAGTCTCCCTGGGTGCCTAAGTGCTCGAGCACCTCATAGGCGTGTACCTCATCAAACGTATTATCATCAAACGGCAATGGTATGTTGTTCAGGTCCTGGACAATGTCAGGCTTGCAGTCTTCGTCAATATCAATTTTAGTTACGTTCTGCCATTCCTTTTCAATGCCCAATCCCTGAGCAAAAACCTGTTTCTCGTGCTTCTTGCCACAACCCAAAAGTAGCTCACGCATTTCTACGTCCTCCCAGCTTTCTCGGGGCTCTCACCCTCTCTTTTTGTTCTTTCACCTGCCCGTCCAGGTGCGCTAAATAATTGCCCTCGTAGCCTCCATGCACAAAATCAAAGTCCATCCAGACATCGATAGGCTTGCCGTATTTCTTCACGACCTTGTCGCAGAACGTAAAGTCCTCACCGACGAACCTGGCGTCACTGTCAATATGTGTCTCAAACAGCCAGGGCACCGGGCCGTCCTGCCCGTGAATGTCCAGCCACTGGGTCTTCGGGTCATTGGCCATGTCCTCGATCAATGACCGATGCATACATAAAAACCCGGTCGGCACCCGCTTGCATTTCAGGTAGCCATCCTCATCGATCCACAGGCAGTCCTCACCTTTGGCTTTAGTAAGCTCAGGCTCGGGCCACCATTTAGCAGGATAATCAGTATCCTCCTGGCGCCGTGGATACACACCGGCAACCATTGGCCGTTTCTCATTGACCACATTGACCAAACCACAAAATGCATTGGCGTCGAACTTAAGGTCCGAGTCGATGAACATCATGTGCGTACAGCTTTTCAGATCTTCAAGCTCTAAAAAGAACTTAACGAAGATGTTCCTGGCCAACTCTATAAATGCGCCGTTGCCCATGACAGCCGCCGTGACCCGGATCCCGAGCACCGCCGCATGCCAGGCCGCATTAGCAAGCGACTGGCTATAGGCTACATCCACCTTGCCATCATAGGCAGGGGTTGCCACATAAACGTGGGGTAAATCACTCATTTTTGCCTCTCTTTGCCTCTCAATAAAAAACGGGGCCCCGAAAGGCCCCGCCGCTATTCACCCGAGAGGCAGGTGTTTAGCTGATCATTACGTCACTAGAGCAAGTCCTGCTCGTATCTGTGTACGGACGCAAGCTCTGGGTAGAGCTCGGCAAATCCCCACAAGACATCGATACGACACGGGATGGTGTCAGAGCTGATGGCGTACTGCCTTGCCACTCGCATTGAGATACCGTCCTGCTCGGCCCGTGCTCCCCAGGCGCCATACTTGGATACGTCCTCCAGATCCGCAGATGCAAACACAAATGCGTCCTTGTGGAAGAAAAGATCCTGGTTAAAGGCGCTGGATGCGGCACCGATACGACTGACCGCGTTGCCGTCCGTGTTAGCCACGCCGGACAGGACACAGTTCTGGTAAGCATTACCAGAGCCGTACATCATGCCAGGCTTAACCGTCACGGTGTAAGCATTTGCCGCAGTAGTCAGCGTCACATCGGACTGCACAACAAAGGTCTGTAGAACGCCCTTGTTGACCTTAGTCTCAGGGTGAACGCCGTAGACACCGGCAATGGTGATAATGTCACCGGCCTTTAGCGTCGTGGTCGAGGTCGCACCGTCAACGGACAGGTCTGTCTGTGACACCCAGGAATTAGCTGTGGTAGCCGTTCCCAGGGTAGTGCCGTTGGTTAATGGACTGCCAGCAAGTGAGCCGGTGGTATGGCTCGGCAGTAACGTATTTTCGTATACGTCAAAGCCACCGGTCCGGCCAATTGAGCCCTCCCGGTACTGCTTACGGATATTCTCGGATGCCTGGTACAACCCTTTAACCGCGTCGTTAAACTCAACGACTGAGTCAGGGGTTAGGCATGCGGTACGGTCGCTGGTTGGGCCCAGCTCTTTGGTGATGTTCGCACCGTTTTGCTGGAACCGCTTATAGGTCAACAAACCATCCGTGCTTGCATTCGAGTAGTTAAAGGTCCGTTTGTAAGCAACCGCCAGCGCGTCACCCTCTATCTTGGCCGCTAACTGGGCCATTGCTGGCTTCAATATGCGGTCTGAGAAATCATCGAGCTCCATCGTCAGCTCCACACTAGTGAAACTAACATCGACGCCATACTGACTTGACACTGTCAGTGGCGTAGACCTCTCGAAATGCTCCTCAGCAGATAGCGTTGCACCGGTTCTCACCGAATACTTGCTTGGCATTCGTACATTCAAAGATGTGCCGATTTTGGCACCAGATTGCGCGAACCTGTCATCGTACTGGCGATTCACGCCACCGATAAAGTTCGATTGCTGGTGCAGTACCCGTAAAGCCTCACGGGTGATCATAGTCGGCGTAAGTATAGTATTAGCCATATATCATAATCCTCGTTTTGCTAATTCTGCTTGCCTCCGTCGCAGCCAGTCACGGTCAGATAACTTGTCCGAGTCCGGGCTGGTACTTGCAACCCGTAGACCAGGGCTCGTTGCCTTGACCTTGGGCGGCGGCGGTGGCGCCTTGCTAACCTGCTGCTCTTGTGTTGCCTCACGGGCACCCTCAAGCGCTACTTCCAGCCGGGCAATACGTCGGGTCACTTCCCGTGGCGGTAACGTTGAAATCTCACTAGCGAGCTCCGGGTGCTGTCCTAAATGGTAGGCAATCGCCGGCCCATTCTCAGCCGCCTGGATTTCAGTGGCCATGTCCTGGGAAATATTCAGATCAGGGGACTTCGCAATCTCATCATAGTCAGTATGAGTCTTGGCAAATTCCCGTTCCTTTAAATCCCACCTAGCCGTTTGCTCTGCGGCCTCGGCCTGGGCACGAATGTCCTGGGCCACACGGCCAGCCTCAGCCTTGGCAACATCAATTACTTCCGAGTGCAGGTACTCACGGTACTGGTTCTCGTCATAATTAAAATCAGCCAGGGTCTTAGCGGGCTCTTGTAGCTTTTGCGCTGCCTCACTGGATAGCCGCTGCTGCTCAAGCTCTGCGGCCAGCTCCTGGTTGTGCCGTTCTGCGTCACGCCAGCGTTTGGTTAGCTTATCAATGCGCTTCTGGACCTTGTTCTCGTCCTTGGGCGCCTCAGTGTCATCGGCTTTTTTATCGAGGCTGTTGACTTCTTCCTCGGCGGGTGGTGACTCCGCGTCGTTATCCGGTTCCGGGTCAAGCTCATATCGCTGTGCCGGGGCAGCATCCACCGCCTCCGGGTCAGTCGGATTAACGTCTGCACCAGTATTGTCAGGCACCTCTGCCTGTGCTGTTTCACTCATTGCAACCCCTCTCAGTGTTGTATTTATGCCGCAGGTTTAAGGCCCTGCGTCTGCCTCGGGCTCAATCTCAAGTTTGCCGTTATTTCTTACCGCGCTAATCGTGCGGGTCGAGCCATCGTCATACTCAATATCAGCCACCAGTTTTCCGTTTTCGCGGCTGGTAGATCCACCAACCACCTTGCGTTCTGTTTTCTTGTCCAAAAAGTCCACGGCCTCATCTGCGGCCTTCATAAAGCCCGCCAGAATCTCGTCTATTTCTGCGATTCGCTGCCTGACTTCTTCGACGTTGCCCTGGGCATCCAGGAACTCACCATGCACCGCAATGCCTGGCGCCATAGCCGCCTGGGACTTGGCAATGGTTACCTGTAACCGGTAGAGCTGCTCCATTTGTTTTGCCATGTGCGCGTCAAAGACAGCCTTGGCCTTATCTATATCGGCCATCTGCTTACCGAGCTCAGCCTTTTCTTTGGCTATTACCGCGCCATCTTTCTCTGCCTCTGCGCTGGCTTGTTCAGCCGCCGCGCCAAGCTGCTGCACCTGCTGCATCGCCTGTTCTGCCTGAGCCATTGCCTGGACCACCTCTGGCGGCAGGTTAGCGTCCTGGTTAAGTAACTGCTGCACAGGTGGCGGCAGCATTACCCGTAACCGGTCAGCAATATCCTCGGCATACGGAAGATCCAGGGACTTGAACACCAGATCACCGGCAAAGCCCATCAGGTCGGGGAACTGTTGCGCCAACGCCCCGTATGTCTCAGCCGCCTCCTGGCGCTGCGTGGAAAAGTTCGGGCCAACGGTGATATGGATGTCGTACTTGCCGGTGGTGATGTCATTTACCCGGACCGCGTCCCCATCTGGTGTCGTGACAATCTGGTTAACACGCACATAGTCATCGGCCCCGTCACTGCCCAAAATCCTGAGCTCACGCTCGGTGTCGTAGATATGGGGTATCAGGTCAAGCAGGATCTCATAGGTACGCTGCACACCCTTGGCCATGTTGTCCTGATAATTAAACGTCGCTATCTCACCCTGGTTCTGCCTGGCATAGATCGCACGGCCACTGACCTCATTTGAGCGCATCCCGAGACTTGCATCGAAGATACCAGTAGTCGATTTAATCTCGTCAGAGGCTAACTGGGACTCCTGTATCAAGGCCATTGGCACATCCGCGCCTGGCATTAATGTCGGGGCACCGGGCGCCTTCTCGTCCGGGTTATAAAGCATGAACGGCAGGTTCTTCTGGTGCGCCTCACTCCACTGCTGGGTTAATCCGGCGGCTTGCTTGGGCGTGGCCCACCACTTGGATTTAGGGGTCTGGGCAATAGTCTCGGAGATGGCGGTGCGGGCAATGTTATAAGAGCGCTGCGCGTCCTTGGCAAACCTTGGCAGTCCCCACCAATAGGTCCGGCCATCGATCACGACATGCTCACCGTAGACCATGATAAAAGGAAACTGGCTACCGGCCCACTCGACAGGTCCCTCGAGGATTCTGTCACCGCACACAACGGCCATGCAGATCTTTGTTGTTTCTACCTGGCGCCGTTGCTGTATCGCGGCTACCAGCTCCTCACTCTCAGCCTCGTCCGACTCGGAATCGACTACCCGGCCATCATTTAATTGCCACAGCTCCTTGGTATGCGGTTTTTTGTACCAATACTCGGCAATCCTGACCGCGTCATCATCCTGCCAGTCTTCCTGGTCATCAAACTCATTACTGTCGAACTCTTTAACCTCAACGTCCGAGTAGCGCTGCTCAAACTCCACCCTGGAGATTTTCTCTGTCAGGATCCAGTCGTTAGCGTCACGTTTTAATATGTCCTTACACGCCGGATCTGCGTACAGACAAAATGGGTTAGCAATCTGGCGCACCATTATGTCCTGGGTGAACACATCATCATCCGTATAGTCAACGTCTACCCGCCACGCTGCCATTCCTCCGTTTACCTGGTACTCAGCCGCATAATCGGTAATGGTTTCTGCGTCAGACACTGACCAGATGTTTCTGCACAAACCCTCCAGTGTTTCGGCCACTTCCTTATCGCCTGTCTCGACCGGCCTGACCTTAGCCGCCGGGCGGTTAGCCCGCATCTCATTGATAATTCGTTTGGAGCTTATGCGTACCTTGTTAAATTCGTAGCACGGCCTGTTGCCACGCTCCTGCTTCATGTTGTCATCCCACTGCGCCCCAGGCACATTGGCAAACTTCATGTCTTCCATTGCCTCACGCCGGTTCCGGCCATCCGCCTCGGACATCATCTTGAATCGTTCCTTGACCTTGTCGAGCAGCTCACGGTTAGATTTCTTGGAGGCTTTTTTGCCGCCTATGGCTTTCTTTGTCTCGTACATAATTATCCTGCGTAGACTTCCTGAAGCGCCGTATACGGGTTATTCGGTACCGGCACATTGTTTACCATGTCATCAGCGACCACCGCCGTGTAGCACCAGGCCTCTGCGCCATGACTGAACTCATCTTTTAAAGGCGCCATTGTCCTGCCGGTGGCCTGGGCAGACTGATACCTAAAGCGGCGCAGACAATGGATTAATCGCTCACAGTCGGTTGACACATATACATTGCCGAACATGGCACGACCCGCCTCAATGTAATTCTCCACACCGATCTGCGGGATCTGTGCCGTGTCCCAGCCCTGTTCCTCCATCACCTCAAAGTGTGACTTGCCATATTTGGGATCCCGGTGCGCCGCATCGTGCGGCATAAAGATCTTGCCCCACTCAAAATCAGGATGATTAGTTTTAAGCTCCCTGGAGATATCTGCATAGGTCCGGTTCATCCATTCGTAGTAACCAATGATCTGCACGGTGGAAGCAAAGCGCTGCGCCAGTACCATTGTTGATACGCCCCAGCCAAGATCCATGACGCCGTACACCTTGCCCTTCGGGTCATGGTCTAGCAGCCGGAACCTGCCCTGGTCATATAGCTGCGCGATCTCATGCGCAAAGATGGCACCCTCGACCGCCGGAAGGCACTCGCCCTCCCAAATGTTCTGGTACTTAGCCTGGCCCGGTGACTCATCGATCGACTCCAGGTAGGCCCGCTCACTTTCCAGCACATCAGGAAAGAACGGGTTGTCGTTGTAATTGACCTTAAGGCACAAAGCATTCGGCGGGCGCTGGACAATAAACCGTTTATACACCGGATCATCTTCAAGCTCTGGATTAAATGTCACCCAGATCATGCTGTCTTTCTTACGAATTGTAGGGATTAAAACGTCCAGAGACTTCTCCGATGTTACCTGGCCTTCCTCAACCCAGGCCACATCGACACCCTCCAATGACTTTAGCTTGGTGATGTCCTGCTGCCGCAGACCGGAGAAGATAAAGTCCGTGCCGTTCTTACCCCTTATCGTGTCTTTGGTGACCTCATAGAAGCTCTCAAAGCCCATCGCACTGATCTGTTCTACCAGGAGCTGGTGGACCGACTCAGCAATGGTTTTCTGGATCTCCCTGGTGCACAAGACTCGCAATGGAATGTGACGGCCCACGTTAAGCAGGATTCGTGCCGTGTTCCAGCTCTTGCCGGATCCTCGGCCACCGTAGAGCACAACGTAGCGATGCGTCCTGTCAGTGATCGCCTTGACCGCTGGCTCGAGCGCCGCCGGGATTTTAAGACTGCTCGTCACTCACAAACTCAAATGGCAAAACCTTAACCGGGCCACCGTCATCACCAGTGAGCTCAGTCGAGCGCAAATTGGGCAGTGACTTGTTCAGCAGAATTTCCGCAGAACGAATCTGTGTAGGGCTCATCTCAGTATCCTTAAGTACATGATTTTCAAGGCGTTTTATGAGCATACTCGTCTGGATTGCTTTGCGGTGTTTCTCCTTGATCCGCGAGTCCTTCCGGGCAGCCATCAGCTCACCCCGAAAAGATCCCTGACCTGGTAGTTAGCGGCGCCGATTGCCTCGGTCGCGGTGCCCTTGTCGCTGGACACCAGCAGCGTAAATCGTTGCCGTTTAGTGCCACCATAATTGTCATTGGATAGAGTGTTGTTAGCCGCCGTCACCGCAATCGATACCGAGGCGCCTGGCGTTGCACTGGTCCAGTCGGATACTGTCTCTTTCCTGGACTGGTTAACAATCTTGTAATGCACCGTGGTCGGCGTGGAACTTGCCGCCGATGATCGGGTGCGAAAATAAGCAGTAGCCGTGAAGGCTGACCGTTCCGGCCATATGGTTTTCGGAATTGTGACTGCTACCTGGTCTGCCATATAAATGTCCTATTGTTGTAAAGCAGTAATAGCCAAAAGGAGAAATTCTTCTTCTTCTGTGGCCCGCTCGACTTCCCTCTCGAAAGCCTCGACCGCTGAATAATTAAGTTGCTCAAGCGCCCGGTAATAGGCTGCCCTGATTCTGTCTGTCCATAAGCCCGACGCCACCAGGTCATCGACCGTAATCTCATCAAGCAGTAGCCGCTGGATCTGCTCGAGCTCTTTGGCCTCAGCCTCACGAGCCAGCCGCTCTTGCATACGCTCGGCAATTTCCCGGTCAATGGCATCATCGAGTTTCCTGACCTCCCGAATCGCCCTGGCACGTTGGATCTTGCGGGCCTTTTTGCGCTGTTGGTACGCATCATATGATGTCTTCCAGCCTTTACCGCCAGGAGTGCTCAGGATCTCCTCAAGAGTGTCCCGCGCCCCGGCAAGGATCTGGGCACCCTCCAGCGTCACACTAACCGAGTAGCCTTCCAGGTGCTCACCAATGGCAAGCGACTTGGCACCGGTCAAGGTGGCGGCAACCGAATGCACCGCCAGCTCCTCAATCAGGCGCGGCCCTGAGCTAAATCCTAGCCCGGAAAATTGCCGCCTGGCGCCAGCCTCACTCTCTGCGTTACCGGCCTCTGCACTGATAGCGCTACTTTCAAGGGTCGTGCTTATCGAGCGGCTCGGCGTGTCGGTGTTCTGCGCTGAGAATCCGAGCGCCCTGAACTGGTTTCGTGCGACCTCCGGCGGCGCTTTAAATAATAAAAGAAGGCTCATCGCCTAGCCCTCGAAGATTAGCCCTGGGCCGAGAAGCCCACCAGGCTGATATATATAGTTGAGATGGCGGCGCTGGGGTCAAAAGCTACGGCTGTATTAGCCGCGAACTTTAAAGGGACAGGAAACGTTATGACTGAGCCGCCCGTTTGAGGTGCAGGAGCCGTGAAAATCACCGAGCCCCCGGTGCCATCCCTAAAGTCTACATAGCCGTCCGTGCTCGATGAATTGTAAATTGAAATAGTCGTTATGTAATTGTGAATACCGGAGCCAGCCGCCCCGAAACTGGAAAACGCCGTGGAGTTTCCATTCGTGTTCGACACCCTTTCGGTAATAATTTCTTCTAAGGTCGTGTACGGCCTGGTCACTATGCAGCCGTTTAAATCGCTGGCCACAAAACTTGCGTCTGCGTTGGCTACCTGGGTAAGCCCCTCCACTGAACTTGTTGCCCTGACACCCATTTGTACAGGATTGCCAGCCGCCGCTGCGTCGTGAGCTACATCCCCTACTACCTCCAGGTTTACAGAGCTGGCAATATCAACATTACCAATATTGTTATCACCTGCCGGGAGGGCGGCCACAACGTCGCACTGCATTTCGCTTCCAGTAATAGCGTTATCTAATACTTCAACGGCTGTCTTAATGCTGCCGGCCTTGGACGCTATGTCATCCAGCACCGCATTGTCCGTGCTTCCGAGGTCCACAACACCAATCGTATTTGAACCAGCCGGAATTGACCCACTCGATATATTGATGTCTACCTTGGATGAATTGATCGCCCCTGCTAATTCAGTCAGGGCGGCATTATCGACCGTCAGTGAGCTCCCGGCGTCATCGATCGGCAAGGGATTTGAGTCGGACACATCCGTTGTAGATCCATCCGCGCCATAGGTCACCTTTACTCGTTGGTAATGGGCGCCACCTATTTCATCAGTAGCAATGGTTGTCCCTGTACCCGCCGTTATCGTTGTGTTGTCAGCCATTTATCGTCCTACTCCAATTGAGGCCAATTGCCCTGATCTTTTTATATCTGCGGCGGCGGTTAAAATGACCAGCATTGCCGCCATATTACTGTCATATCCATCATTGCTTACGCGGATAGGGTCGGTGCTGCCATCAGAATTATTATCAGCAATGCTATTTGCGAAATCTGCGGCATCATAGGCCACCCGCTCTGACAAGCCGCCGGTAAAAGAAAACGGGTCCCGATTCGCGGATTTGTCCACCACGCCACAGATCAGTTCGGCGCTTGCAGGAGCACTCTCAGCGTCCAGGTCTATATACTGGCCCCCGACAACACTGCCCGTTGAGATGTCAGGCTCTACCTGCTCACAATCCTGAAAAGTCGCTGAGGACCAGGATATCTTCGCGCCGGTGGTATTATCGGCATAACTTATGGTATTGCCGGACATACCCGCGATCGCACTCTCGTTCCATATCCAGGCACGGACAAACAGGTCCGGGGTTGAATCCAAGTACGAATTACCATAGTAGCTGAATGATTGGCCACCGATAGTAAACGTCGTCGCTTCCCAGTCAGTGCCCCTTTCTCTAAACATGAGAAAAACCAACATTCGATTTGAGCCTGAGCCGATCGTTACCGTTCCACTTGGTTCGCTCCCGGTGCTCATCGCCGCCCAACTGCCAACCCGTGACACAGCCATCTAATTGCCCGACAGACCGGCCCCAACAACCTGTATTTTAACGTCGAGGTTCTCTAAGAAAGGCTCACCCTTAAGCTGATTGCCCGATTTGTCCTGGTAACCGATTTTCGCCTCATGCCCGTCAGTGAACCTAATAATCAGCCAGGTGCCGTCAATAAGGAGCTGCTCAATCGTGCGGCCTTGCAAATGCGCAGTAATCATTCCCGGCTGAAAAGTGCCGCAGTTGTACTTGCCGAGCGCCCGCATCGTTATGCCAGGCGAACCAGGGCACTGCTAAAATTGGCGGTGGGCATAACAATTTTAAAATCACCTGAGCTCGAGGTCTTTGCAGATCCCAAATAAAAGACACCGATACTTGGCTTGTTGGTCGGTGAGCTCACACTGTTATTGTATAAAAGCACCGTGTCAGCAGTCAGCGAGCTGCTTGAAAAAGTAACGTCATTGAACGTGTACCAGGCCACATGATTAGCATTATCGATTCCCGCCGTGGCGCCGCTCATTGTCGCTCCTCCGGCTGAATAGCCCGTACCTTCAATCTCGCCACTGGTTGAATACTGGGTGGTTGTCTGCAACAAATCCACGTTATTGTGCATACTCAGTTTTAAGGTGTGAGAGGATAGGTCCTGGTTTGCGACCAGAAGACCGGTCCTAAAAGTGTTTGTCAGACAGGTGGTAGAAGCCATTTTATTTCCTATATTTAAACTACGATAAACCGGTCACCATTGGCCGGGGCCGCCGGCAGCGCTGAAACGGTGTATTTTTCTCTTGAATTAGCATAAACAAAATCTGTGCACTGGACAGAGCAGCCCAGGTTAGAGCCCGTGACGAACATCACCAATTTGTTATTCATATGATCGGCTGTTTGTTCTTCCGTTGTATTTGGCGCTAATCTGTCAGCCTCAAAGGCTGTGGTAGTTGGCGTGAATGCTGCGTTATTCACCGATCCAGTGATAATGCTCTGGTTGCCTTCCACCCAGGCCCCAAGGCTGGTAGTGATCAGCAAAACAGTATCTGCAAATTCCTTAGTGGCGGTCTGGTCCACGATCTTGATACAGGCCGTCTCACACTGCATTTCAGCGGCAGTCAGTGGAAGTGTGTAGACCCCGTTGGCAACGTGGGTAGTCAGGGATCCGGTATTTGAAAATGACCCGAAATCTTTTGAGATTTGAACGTCCCCGGTGGCCAGCGTCAGGCTGGCTACAAAATTGTCAGTGTTGCCGTAATCCAGTAACGGAAAAATTACAGTAGTTGCCTGGTTATACTTTCTCAAAAGCTCCATTAGGTTATCCCTCGGTTAATGCCTCTCCCGACCCCTTTGGGTGCGGTTCTATCAGCGTTCAATTCAAATCCCTCCAGGACAATTCCCAGTCCCACCATCTGGCTCGCAATGCCATCGTTTGCAATCCTGGTTGTCCCGTCCACAACGCCCAGGCCGTCGGCCACTGTGTAGGACATCTGCTCATCGCCTGGGTTACCGCCATAGTCAATCCGCTCAGTCAAACCATCGACATTAAACGGCTCCCGGTTGGCTGATACGTCGATTGCGACGCCGATAATCGCTGACCTTGCGTCAGCCGTTGACGTATTCAGGTCAACATAGGTGCCGGACGCGGTTGAGTCGGTATCAATGGTAGGCTCCACCTGGCGGCAGTTGGCATAGGTCGCGTAGTAGTAGCCCAGCTTGCCACCGGTAGAAATATCATCTGCGTACAGCATCTCATGGTCGTCAGCCTCATTGATCTGGTACTCATCCCATATGGCGTATTTAATTATCAGGTCTGGCGTACTGTCCAGATATGATTCGCCACCGTATGAATAAGCCTGGCCACCATAGGTCCAGGTTGACGGGGTAAAATTTGTGCCTCTCTCGCGCACCAGGACCATCACCAGAAACCGGGAAGTGCCACTGCCCAGGTTAATTGTTATCCCAGTGGGCTCGGCGCCGTGGGCACCTTCCCATGCCTGGGTCCGGGTCACCGCCATCAGAACACTTCCATAAATAACGCCGTGTACGGCGGCAGGTGAATCGTGTCACTGGTGACATCAATCTCCTCACCATTGTTCCAGTCGGTGTCGTGCCCGCAGAATCCTGCATTCTCCAGGGTGTAGCCGCAGGTTGTGTCAAATGGTGTTTCCTGAAGCGGGCCGTAATGATACGAATCCGTCCACACTGTCGGCGCCTGGGCCCGCAAAAAACTGGTCGCGGTGTAATTAATATAATCTCGCTCATCAAAACGCCTGAGCCGCTCACCGCTTTGCAGCAGGTTAACCGCTGCCCAGTCAGCCGGGGTAATCTGATCCTCAGGCCTGACCGGGAACGGGTTACTGCCGCCAGGGCTACGGTACCAGTCACCATAGCCATCGGGCGTGTCGCACATATTCAGGGCAACAATCCAGTCCTTAACCCGATAGATAAAAATCTTTTCGCCCGCGTCCTTGGCGCGAAACGTAAAGCCATGCAGTGGCAAGTCATCGTCCCCAAGCTCGCCCGAGTCCTGGGCATAGGTGCCAAGCTCAGATCCGGGGGTAATATACCCGGTCGCGCTTCTGTCAAGATCGATAAAGTTTTCACCAATCATGTATGGCGTCGTGTAGCCTGACTTCACGTTTGCGGAAAAATTTACCTTATCAACCAAAAGCATCGCCGCGAGCATGTAACGCATCGCATGCGAATCTTCAGTGCCCAGCGTGTCATAGCCCGCCTCCCCGAGCGGATACACAATAAATTCCCAAAACGCGCCGTACCCATGTCTTCTGGTAAAAACGGTTTCGTTACGGATAAAAGTCTGCGCAAAATAGAGACTGCGCATATGCTTATTGGCGTCGTAATTCTTGATGCTGTATTGGTGCGTGTCACCAGTGTCGCGTTTAAACCCCGCGTCCGTGCCCGAGGCGTTCTCGTCCAAGCCAATATCCAGCTCTTGCTGCATGTCGTGGGGCACCTTAAAACCGGTCCTCTCTTTTAACGTAAAACTCCTGGAGATCCCGTTCCAGCCACGAGCGGTCTTATGCTCGCCGGCGCTATGTTCCTCCACAAGCACATCGAGCTTATCCCACACCGCTTTCATCCCAGGGAACCAGGTGGCCGCGCCCGCTGTCCTGGCTAAAGGGGTGCCGTTTTTTCCCCAGTCGAGTGAGTTGCTCGTTATATTCAAATCGTTAATGCAATATTTCCAGCCAGCAGCCGGCACAGCCGTCTGCGTGTCATTCGCCTGTCTCGGAAGATTGCGCAGGGTCATTACCTTGCCGGAGCTGTACTGGATCCGGTACACGACCCACACATTGTCTCCGGTAAAAAACCAGATGGGGTGATCCTCCACATTGCCATCCGGCGCCGCATCCAGGGTCACAGTCTTTATATGGGTCGGCAAACTTGGGTGAGCGGTCACTGAGGCCACCGTGCCGTTTTGCAAGGCATGGTAAACCAGCTTGTTTGGCGTGTTTTCCCCGATACTGGTCGAATCGTTAAATACACTCATGTAGTGACTAGCGTCACCACCGACATTCGGCAGGGTTGATTCATTCGATCCTGTAATCAAATCGCAGTAACTGTCAGCCCACCAGTCCTGCAAGGTCGTGTCAGTCGGATTGATGGTGAGCTGCGTCTGTGCCCAGCCGCTAACCGGAGTGGTCACTGCGTTTAATTCATCGGCGTTGGTCGCATCCTTTTGCGCCAGTACGTCTTCCCTTGGCTGGGTCTGGAGATAATCATATAAATACATATCCCACTTGTCGCGCTTGGTCCGGTACGCTCTGTTGCCATTTAAAAAAGGATGCATATGTAGCGAAACAGACAACAACGGATTATCCGCGTAAAGCTCATTCCATTTTTCAATCTGGTCCGGGCGCTGGCCTTGCGTAAACATGCCCATCGCTTGGCCAACAACATGGTTGGTGACCCTGGCCCACAAATAAAGCGGGTTATAACCCTGCTCGTTAAACACCGCCTTTTTCTCTTTGGTGGGGTCGAGCTGCCACAGCCGCCTGATCAACCCGGACACTACGCCGCCGTGCCTATTTGATATCGGGTACTCACTGATTGCGCCGCCGATTACGGATCCGGCAGTTGCCGAGGAACTGCCCCCGGTAATGGTTGCCTCGACCGGATTTGAGCTTTGCGCGGCGCTGACGGTGCCCGCTAAAGCCGAGGCCCCTGCCCCGGTGAGCACACTGAAACTGTCGCTCCCGCCTGGCTCGGCTCCATCGACATTAAAAATTGTGATTGACGCTGCTATTGCCATAACGATTGCCGCAATTACCCAGATCTCCACAAAATTTACGCCCATAAAAAAACCGCCGGAAAGGCGGTCAGCTCAAAGAATTATAGGGCGCTTGAGCCCCAGAGTACGGATTGATTTTTTCATAGCTGCAAATAAAGTCAATCAGAAATTTTCATTCACTAAGATTATATTTACCCGCACCAGGCGCAGCGCCCTGGCATGCATCTCCTTGATTCGTTGCTCGGACAATTTAAACCTGGCGCTTAGTTGGATGTAGTCCCAGCGTGACAGGTAATACCTTTTGATCAGGGTGAGCAGCCGCTTATCCTTTTCTGTTTTTAAACGGGCCACTGCCCGCTCGATTACCAGGGTCTTATCGTTCATGTCATCGACGCTAGGCGGGCGCTCATCATCAATAATCCTGGACATCATTCGATACAGGGCATGCTTTGGCTTGTTTAAAAGCGAGTCGGTTCTTGCCCAGTTGCCCCACTCTGTGAGCAGGTTGTGAATCTCATCATCAAAGCCGGACGGCATGTTTAACCGGCCAGCCTTGCGCTCAGCACCCGCCATGCTTTCGCTGCCGTTTGGGGGACTACTCCGTTCCCCAGGAGCCTAATTCGGTCCACCCTGTCGGCACACCCATCAACCACTCGGCCCACGTCGGGTTCAGCAGGCCACTGGGCTTCTCGACTTCCTTCACTTTTGCGCATAGATAGCTTCTCTTGTCCATGTGCGTATGGCTCTTGCTCCCTACTGGCCCACAATCCTTGTACTCGCTGGCTCTCGGAGTCGGCCAAGATGTAGACTCTTTTTCTCTGGTGAGGTGCGCCGACTTCAGCCGCGCTGAATATGCCCCACGCTGTTCTAAAACCATCTTCTTCCAGATCGCTGAGAACGCTGGACAGTCCAAGCGAGATATGCCCTTCGACGTTTTCAAAGAAGACTCGAACAGGTCTGACTGCTTGAATGATGTCCCTGATGTAAGGCCAGAGGTGCCTGGGATCATCTTTTCCTGCTCGGTTTCCGGCAGAAGAAAATGGCTGGCAGGGATATCCCCCAGTGATAAGCGAAACTCTGTCTCGAAAGATTTCCACCGGCAGGGTTTTAAGGTCCGTCCAAACAGGTGCGGGAGCCAACTGCCCCCCCCGTTTCCATCTTCGCAACCAGGTTGGCAATGGCGAAGGCTTCGATCTCCACATAAGCGATTGTTCGATGTTCAAACCCGGCAAGCTCAAGTCCTCTTTCGATACCCCCATATCCTGAACATAAACTGAGTACAGTGGGTAGTTGTTCGGAATTATCCACATTGAAAATCCGAAACGTAGATACAAACATGACCTGGCGGGCGGGGCTCCTTGCGCTCAATGCTCAGTGCAAATACCTGGCTGTCATCGGCATAGACGCCATGCTCATCAAGAACGTCCAGCAGCACCTTTTGAATATTGTCAATGTCGCGTTTTTTTCTTCGGTCGGGCGGGTACGCATCGATATGCACCCTGACGTTACCCTTGAAAGTTTCGGGCTGTTGCGCCAGCAGCTCCTGCGCCGCGAGTTTCTTATATTTCCGGCCCCGCTTGCTCAGTATCTTGCGGCCCCTGGCAATCGTGTAGTAAGTGTTTATAGTCGGCGGCCAGGACAGCTCAATCACACCGACACTGGTTGCGTTTGAGTTGCAGGATCTGTCGCTCTTGTTTGTCACAGATCTCCAGCAGCTCCTCTATGTGCCGATACTGAGAACTGCCATAGCCGTTAGCCGGGCGCCTCGGCAATTGCTGGCGAATAGAGGCACGGCGGTCGGCGTCCTTGTCGCTACTTCTTAGTTTTACGCTGGGTGTGCCCACGTTTAAACTCCACCACCGTGCTTCGGGGGCTAGTAAGATCCGGTTTTTTAATCCCCGATAACCCGGTATTCATCCAGGTCGGAATGGTTATAAACTCGTCGCTGCGTTTTTGTTTCCTACGCATTAATTGTCCTTGGACTTGTCGCGGAAAACATCCGGGTCCGGCTCAAACACAACGTCCATTTCGTCATATTCAGTAACTGCTTGTTCGGCAAGTGCCAGGCACTGAATGCGAAATTCTGAGTTCTTTTTTTCCTCAGCCGCAACCTTGTCGAGCTCCTCCCTGACGCTGTCGTATGCCGTGCATAACGAATTGGTTGCCTCCACCATCTTCTCAAGAATTGTTTCGATTTTTTCCGATTCCGTCGTCATCTGTGCAACCTGTCCATTGCGCGATTATTCGCGCTGTCACTACGCCAGACTTCAATCTCAATCTTTAAGCGATTGATTGTGGCGCTCTTAGTTGTGAAATCCGCATATGCATTTTGTTTTTCATCAACTGCTTTTATGTAATCATCCTGCCGCTTGACCCAGGCATCCCTCTCCGCGACCGTGCCAGGAGGCGCAGCAACAAACAGCAATGCGTACTGGATCTTCAGTCGATCATCGGCCACTGCCTTTGCGCCGGTTACCAGGCCGATGCCATTACTTTCCGTTCTTAAGTCCTGGAGCAAGGTTTCGATACCTGTCATGCACCGGCCCCTTGCATTTCGGGCACAACCAAAACTTTCCGAACCGCCCTATTCGATAAGGATTGACCACAAAAATATCGAACATCTTTCGGCAGCCTTCCTCCTGGCATCGCTTTTCAATGCTCACGCAATTGGAAAAACCCTGGATAATGTTCGCCGTGGAAATGCATCCAAAGCCGGGCCAGTCCTGGCGTAAACCGGTCATTAATCTTGAACCGGCTGCTATCTGATAAATCTGTTTCCCAGCGAATTGTCTCGATTATCGTCCGAGCTGAATATTTTGAACGGCGCATTGCCATTCTCAAGCCAGCTCTTTCAAATTCCCTGAAGATATGCCGGTTGCTTTCCAGCCATCTAAAAAAACCTTTCGGATATTTTTCCTGGTCACCAATCTGTTTCATTCGTTACTGCCTCTCGTTCCAATTCCATTACACAACTCTTGCAGGTGAACTTTTGTTGCGGCATTCCCCTGCGCTGGCCGCGTTGATCAATCCACTCAGTGCCTCTTACAAACCCGACTTCTTTAAAAAGCCCCTCATCTAGTGCCACCTGTTTTTTGCATTTAGTGCATATCATTTCTGCATTCCGCAAGATCCTTGGGATGCTGCCCCCCTCCCCCAGCGCTAAGCCAGGTTTGGTGAGGTCTGCAAACCGCTGAGTCCCGGTTAGCTGCTGAACGATCTTTTTATAGGTGTCCGTTCACTTCCGCCCTTACACCTTGGTGAAAAAAACCCGCAGCCCACAGAGGTAGGCCACGGGTTAAGCAGCCGTTTCCTCGCAATTCGGGGGAACAGAGGAAACTACCCACGCAGTATCCGTAATCCATTGAACGTCCGGACGTAGCTCATTCACCGGTATACCAGTGACCTTTGAAACCCTTGCGCAACGGTCGGCAGCGATTCTTATCTTGCCGTTTAGCCAGCGGCTCACGGTTGGTTGTTGGACGCCACACAACTTTGCAAATTCCTCCTGAGTCAAATACGAATGTTGCAAAAAGTTGTTGAGATTTTTCACCATGACTGGCAAGTATCCGCGCAAAGAATACCTCTTGTCAACCCGCTATACGAATACCTTTGAAAATATAGTTATACTTTACTTATATGCGTGCGGCGTATATTGTCCCTATCTTTCAAACAGGAAATATTTCTAAGTGCCGAAATTATCTGAAGATGTAACCCCGATCTGGGAACGGATTCGGGAGGCCACCGCCGATCTTTCCGAATCAGAGCGGTCAAAATTTTTACAGGATATTTGTGGGGTTAGGCAGTCAAGTGTCAGTCGATGGCGCGTCGGCACCAACGATATTGCCCTGGAGCATGTGAAAAGTATTTGTGCCAGAACTGGCTTTTGTGTGGCCTATATTATGGATGGCACGGGGCCGGCTCGCCAGGAGCAGCCTGACATTGACCAATTGATGAGGAAGTTCGAGGGTTTGTCGGAAGAAGGCAAGGAACGAGTGCTGGAATTTCTTGAATTTCAAGCGGGCCGCGATGCGGATTAAATTTGCAGGTCGCGCAGTTGAGGGCGTAAAAAACGTGGTCGGACCGATAAGATTTTATGGTTTTATTTCTCATCTGGATTTGATTTCGCAGTCCCGCTGCGTATTCGTAAAAGGGGTAGAAAACTATCAAAAATGGCAATCTCGTTCAAAGATATACAACGATAAGGGGTATATTGTTTTACATTGTAGAATGCGACCGCTTGAAACCCTTATAAGTTGGTCGTTCAAAAATAAAAATATAGGTGCATAGTGTATAAAACTCTAAAACAACCTCCGGAAATGAATGAAATCTGGAATATAGCGTACATGCCACATTTGACTCGAATTTTTTTGCAAACGTGCATGGAACTTTGGATACCAGTCTTCGGAGATCGGTTTTCCATGAAATGCCTAATGGTGGTCGGCTATGTCCACTGGTACGCCGTAAAAGAATTGCAAAATGACCTGGTAAAAAAAGGCAATCCGAAAGCGTTTGTGACACCTGTGCCCGACTTTTCCGTTTGTGACGCTCTGCGTGACTTAAATTTGAGGTGGGATGGCGTAACAAGTTACAGCCGGGCTTTCGTTGATGAATGCTTTCACAAATTTGTCGAAGAAGACTACATTGAGTTGGTAGGTTGTAACGATGGTCGAATAAAAAAATATAAAACGACCAACGCCCTAAAAGGGCTTTGCCATTATTGCTACGAGAAGACAGCCACAGCGGCGAATTTGATCACCGCGCAGCGGCAAAATGAAATCTCAGCCGCCAAAGCAGTTGAGCTTGGGCTGGCGATTGAGGAAGTTCTGGGTGTGTCGCCAGATTGGTCGCGGAAAAACGGAGCCGTAAACATTCATGGAAATTCTATTCAGCCGCAACCGCTGCAAGTTCTTACAATGCCAAAAATGAATGGAAGCGGCGTTTAAAATAAAAAAATTTGATTAGTATCCGTTCAACGTATACCCTCTCCTTCCTAATTGGAGAGGAATATGGCGTTGATTTTAAGTGAAAATGGTGGCGGATCCCGTGAGCCTTTTGAGCCGGTCCCGGCAGGATCTCACACAGCACGAGTCGTAACATTAATTGATCTTGGCCTCCAGGAAAGTACCTGGGAAGGCACTGTCAGGTACCGTGAAGAAATCTGGATGGGATGGGAGGTACCGGGATTTCGAGTCTCCTGGACAACGTCCGAGGGTGAAGAAAAAGAAGGGCCAGGGCTCGTGACCCGCCGGTTCACCGCGACCTTGAACGAAAAGTCCAACCTGGGAAAATTGTTGCGTGAATGGAGAGGCCGACCATTCAGCGAAGAAGAAAAAAAGAAATTTGATATTAGAGTCCTTCTTGATAAGCCCTGCACCCTGGTAACGACAATTGAAAAGAGTAAAAAAACGGGCAACCCTTATGCAAAAGTGGTCACTGCGTTAAACCCCAAAAAGGGTGACAAGATACCTGAGCGGGAAACACAACTTACCCTGTATGACCCGAGCTCTGCCGAGGCGCCGCAGGTTCTCGAAAGACTGCCGAAATTTATACGGGAGCTGTGTGTAATCGGCCATAAATTAGATACACCTGTCAGCGCCGAGCAGCTCGACAAGGTAGAGCCCGAGCCTGTGCAAAAAGCGCCAGCTCCTGAAAAAGATGCTGACGATTTCGATGACGATATCCCGTTCTGATCTGATGACAAATATTTATATTGA
Organism: uncultured Woeseia sp.; assembly: GCA_913031125.1. Classification (GTDB taxonomy): domain Bacteria; phylum Pseudomonadota; class Gammaproteobacteria; order Steroidobacterales; family Woeseiaceae; genus SZUA-117. Next base: position 34,532 of record CAJWFK010000010.1, read on the forward strand.
CATCGAGACTGCTCCCCTGCCCCTGACCGACCAGGAGCGCCTTGACGGCATCGCAGCGGTTAAGGCACCTGCCAGGTACAAGAAGATAGAAAGTATCGAGAAATGGCTCGAGGAGAACGCAGAGGCGCAATTTGAGCAGGATTACAGGAAGGGATCCCTAAACGCCCTGGCCGGACAAATAGTGTCGCTTGCCTGGGCGTTCGATGATGATGACATCGAGGTGTCGTGCCAGGATTCAGACGCCTACGCATCCGGCGATGACAGAAATATTCTTTGGGACTTTTTCCAGGATATCTTTGATCATCAGCTAGAGAAGAAAAATACCGGTGACTGGGGCTATACATTCGTGGGTCATAACGTGATTGATTTTGACCTGCGATTTATAGCGCAGCGATGCATATTGAAAAAGGTCCAACCATCTGTTGCTGTGCCGATGAATGCGCGGCACGGCTCTGGCCGGGTGTTTGACACCATGCGTGAATGGGCCGGTTACCGGGGAACGGTAAAACTCGACACCCTTGCCAAGGCCTTTGGCATTCAATCAAAAAGTATGGACGGGTCTGGGGTTTTTGATCTGTGCCAAAACGGCATGTGGAAAGAGCTGGCCGCCTACAACCTGGACGATGTCCGAATAACCCGCGAAGTTTACAAAAGGATGAAATACTAATGAGTTTAAATATATCTGTGCAGCAATTTTCCAGCAGCGAAATAAATAGCTTGATGTCAAACACCGCTAAATATTTCCGGCAAAGAAAGTTAAATGCCAATGATATCCAGCGATATAAAAATGACATGGTCGGCAATGGTTGGCTGGATACCTCGCAAACTATCGGGCTAGGCACTTCCAACGGAAAAGAGGTCATTGTCGATGGGCAGCACCGGCTGGCCGCTGCACTCGAAAGCAAGGTAATGCCAAAATTTATTGTCGTGCGAAATGTGCCGCTTGAGTCATTCAAAGTGTATGACCAAGGGCGGCAGCGCACCTTGAGTGACGCATTTCACATCAATGGCAATGGCTGGGAGGACGGCGCAAATTATTTGAGCAACACCGTGAAAATGCTTTACAAGCAACACTGCACGGGATTTCCAAACCAAAGCATTACACATAAACATCACATCGGAACGGGAACCCTATTCGACTGGGCAGTGAAGCATTACCCGGATCTTCCTGATGTGTACGGTTCACACGCGAAAGCCTTCCTAAAAATTCAAAGAGCCGCGCTTGGCCCAGTGTCGCTGATGTTATACCTCAAGGTTGTTTGGGATCCTCAAGACAAGGAGCTGTGTAAACAAATTCTCAATTATCTTTTCCTCAAGGCTGACTACAAACTGCTGAGCAGCCGTTTAAATCAAAGAGCAATGCGTGGCAAAGTCTGTGTGGCCACCAGGAAACAACTTGAGTCGGTCACTCAAAAACTGAATGACCAGCCGCCCCTCGGAACGGTCTGGGATACAGCAATTGAATACATCGCGAAATGGCGAGAAAATAATACAAATGCAGAAGGCAAGTTACCGCCAGGCGCTAACAAGAACTTAAGCGACGTTACCCTTTTTGCGTACTTAACCGCATGGAACCTGTGCCGATCTGGAAAATCTAATTACAAGAATGTACTTAGAAAAGCACTAAATAAGAATTACAACGCCTGGCGCGGGCCAAAAGTTCTATGAAAAACCTGTTGATCACCGCGCTGGCTTTGGTCATCGGATATTTTGTGACACTGTCAATTTTCGTCCACCTCTTTTTTCGGGCCGTGCAATGACCGAGTCGCTTTTAAGAATTGGCACTGTGAAAAAAAGAACCGGACTTTCTCGGTCACAAATTTACCGGATGATGGCAAATAGGGAATTTCCCAAGAACGTCCAGTTAACTAAGCAGTGTGTTGGTTGGCGCGAGACTGAGATCGACAACTGGATTCACGCGAAAATTCGGGCGGCTCGATAACTTTTGCCGGATTGGCAGGTACCACCCATCGCTCCCACTCTTGCATGACTTTGTGCCGATGGATTAAAAGATCCCCGCGCATGTAGCGCATTTCAAGGTCATCACCCGTCGAATGCGACTGGCACATTTTGATAACGTCGTGGTGTCGCAAACTTAACTTTAGAATCTCGTGCGCCCAGGTGCGAAAAGCAGACCGCATCCCATGCGTTGTAAAATTAAACTCTGCAAAATCCCTTTTAATAGCTGCTGTCATTGTTTCTTTGCCCATTGGGTTACTCCCTGAACCGCGCCCATGAAAAATAAACTCATCAGGCTTCCCCCTGGGGATCTGGTCAAGGATCTTTAGCATTTCTTTTGTCAGGGGTACCGCATGCCCATCATAAGATTTGAATCTCCCGGTCTTGATGTTGTCCACCGGCTTAACCCAGATCGGCAATTGTGAATCCTCCTCGACCTGAATATCTCTCCATCGCGCCAGCCTCGTTTCGCCGCCCCGAGCGACTGTGAGCAATGTCCATTGGATTGCAAGCCGCACCCGCGCTTTCGCGCCAGAGTACCAGGCGTGATTTCCAGTGGCTGTCGCATAGGCCGATGGTAACGGCTCTGACAGTCGCGCAAACACCTCGGCAGCCGCATTGTGGTGCAGCCCCCGGTAGCATTTTGACTTTTTGTAAAAGCTCGCTTTATGGAACTCGAGCGCTAATCCATTTTTCCACCTGGCAGGATTCCTTTTATCACTCGGAAAATATCCTTTATTACGGGCGCCATCAAAAACCTTCTCAATCTCCGGCCCGAGCAGCTCGCCAGTGCGTGGCGTCTTCTTGTAAACTCTGTGGTACAGCCCAAGCAGATCCTGGGTCGTAATGTCGTTAATTTTCCTATCACCAAGAATTGGGAAAACGTGCTTTACGAAACGCCCTTTGGTTTGCGCTTTAAACAGCTTGGTACCCTCGAGCGGGTCTTTTTTCCAGGCTTTCGAGCGGTGAAACAAATAGATTGCAAAGGCCTTTTTAAAGGTAATATTTTTTTTCTCTTGTTCGGCTTTTTTTATTGCCGCGAGTTCAGATTCGCGCTGCTCCGTTTCTCTTTGCGCTTTCGGGTCTATCCCCTGCTCCAAGGCACGGCGCAATTCAAATGCCATGTCTTTTGCTTCTCGCATTGAGACTTCGGGAAATTTACCCAGTTTTATTTTTTTTGTTTTCCCGTTTAACGTATACCGAAAAAACCAGTATTTGGTTGATTTACTTTTGACCACGAAACTCAGTTTATCCGCTACTGCATGGCTCTTAGCTGCTGATGCTGCTACCAATTGAGAGTGTGTTTTTAGGGTTGCCATTTTTCTGTCCTTCGGTTCTATGCGTAAGACGTATAGTATCAAAGGGGGAAATTTAAGTAAAAAGTTGGGTACAATTTTGGGTACAAGTCAAACCGTCTAGCCCACTTGTCTCCACCCGTCCACACTCGTTCGCTAACAAGCAAAAAAATATATTAAGTCGTTGTTTTGATTAATAGATTCGTGATAAATTGTTGTTTTATAAGGAAATTAAAATTTCCTAAAATAGGTTTAAAATAGACTGCGAATCATCGGGTCGTTGGTTCGAGTCCGACCCGGGGAGCCATCTATTCTGCTAGCCCTCATCATCACAGTAACCGAGATACTCACCCATGACCAAGACTACTTTCATTGCCTTTGTTTTCTTAGCTAGCATTCCAATCAGTACAGCATTAAGTGACGATAAAAATGCACGACCAGAAAACATCAACCTTTCCAACTTTCAATCTGGTCCCGAAAATCGCTGGAGTTTCAGTCATCTTCGCGAAGTACTGCCAACAGTAAATATTGAACACAACGGCGAACGGGTGTTGCCGCTATATAAGAGCCAGGACTTTGTCAGCGACTTCTCTCTCACATTCGAAGGTTCCCAGCAGAAAATAGATCACATCGCAGAGCATCTTTACTTAGATGGCCTCCTGGTGCTAAAAAATGGGGAAATAATCTTCGAAAAATACTATGGACATCTAACTAAATCACGCCCACATCTTATGAATTCAGTCTCCAAATCAGTAGTTGGGCTGGTAGCTGGAAAGCTAGCTGACGAGGGAGTGATCGACTTATCAAAGCCTGTATCTGAATATGTGCCCGCCTTGTCCGAAAGTGGTTGGGGTCCGGACTCCTTACAAACCGTATTGGATATGCGGGATGGGTCCGCTTACACCGAAGATTATGAGGACCTTGGTACTACATTTCGTATACAAGATTGCGCAATCGGCTGGACCGATGCAGATTACTGCTCAGAAGATATCCCTCGCGGTCTTTATGCATTTCTACCCACGATTGGACGAGATGAATCTAAGTTGGGGAAATTTAGCTACCGGTCCGGGTCAACCGACGTTATCGGCTGGGTCTTGGAGGCTGCTGCAGGCGAACCTTTGGCAGAATTAATTTCGAAACACATCTGGAAACCGATGGGAGCAGAGTTCGATGCCAACATCACTGTTGATGAAAGTGGATTTGTACTCGCCGACCACGGCATGAGCTCAACATTACGGGACCTTGCACGTGTTGGTCTCCTAGTCCTGAATAAGGGAAGAGCTTTCGGTCAACAAATAGTACCTTCAGCCTTTATTAGAGACCTCCATGGACCAGCTCATTATCCAACTTGGCCATATGAAGCAGAAGGTCTCGACCCCTATTACCGTTCATTTTGGTGGGGCAAAGGTAACCAGGAACGTGACCTACTCGGATATGGAATTCATGGACAAACAGTCCGAATAGCCCCAGAAGCAGGTATCGTAATCTCGATGTATTCAACCTGGCCACGAGCTAACGGTGATGGGACCACCGAGCTCTGGGGGATGCTTGACGAGCTCACAGATGCTTTAGTAGCAAGGTTTCGATAGGAAAAATACCCCTTCTTTTACCGGGGTATATTTTTTAATTCTCAGACTTAATCATCATCACGTTCAACTGCGATACCAAGCACTTCAAATCTCGCACCAAACAGTAAGGGACCAGACCCTACGAAAGCTCGTGCTGGAAATTCTTTACTGAAATAAGTTCGATATACACCATTGAAAGCTCCGTAGTGAGAGACGTCAGAGCAAAATACCTGAATAGAAACCAGATCATCCATCGTCATACCAGCCGCTTCCAGCGTACGCTTAATCGAATCTAGGACAGCACGTGCTTCATCAGCCGGGTCTTCAGGCACCTCTCCATCGATCAAACCAAGGGCCCCGGAAATATACAGCGTGCCATCCACCATTACCGCACCACTAAATGGAGGACCATCACCACCTGGCGTACCGGCATTGATATAGCTGCGCTCACTTTCTCCGCCCTCATCCATTTCAACTTGTACTTCAGTACAACCTATGGCTAACCCTAAACTCGAAAACATACTAATAATTAAATATATTCTGTTGTTTTTAAACATTATTTTTTCCTCTTTCATCCTATTATTTAGCTGACTGAATCCGCAAGATAGCCTCGGAAACTCTCTCCAATATCTCCATCAACCAAACCACTAGCTACCATCGCTTTTAGATAACCAAGCTTACTCCCACAGTCATAACGGATACCAGAAAAAGAATAGGCATAAACATCTCTATCCTGCAGGAGCATTGCAATTGCATCCGTAAGCTGAATCTCACCTCCTGCCCCCTGCCCTATACTTTCGAGGTTATCCCATATGTCAGGCATTAATAAATATCGGCCGACCACAGCAAGATCAGAGGGGGCGTCTTGCGGTGCTGGCTTCTCAATGATCTCCGTCATCCGCTGGCCATCGTCGCTATCCTTTACTGCCACAATGCCATAACTGCTTGTATCTTCGCGTTCTACTTGTTCGACAGCCACAACACTTTGTCCATGACGCGCATGTTCTTCAGCCATCTGGCTCAAACATGGGGTTTCAGCGAGAATCAAATCATCAGCCAAATGGACAAAAAACGGCTCATTACCGATCACCGAACGCGCACATAAAACCGCATGTCCTAGACCAAGTGGCGCCCCTTGGTCTATGTAAACGCAACTTACATCCTCTGGAACGATATTTTTTACTGACTGAAGCAACGCTTTTTTGCCTGTATTGCTAAGGACCTCTTCAAGTTCTGCATCCTGCTCGAAGTGATCCCTGATCGCAGCTTTTGTAGCACTAACTATAAAAACGAGCTTTGTTACACCCGCCGCTAGTGCCTCTTCAACAGCAAACTGGATGAGCGGCTTATCAACAATTGGTAACATTTCCTTTGGAATAGCTTTGGTCGCCGGTAGAAATCGCGTCCCCCTGCCGGCAACAGGGAATACGGCAGCTCGAACTGGTGTTACCACAACATGACTCCATGACTCACAACAACGCGCATAATACAAAAAATCAATAACAGAATGACATACAAAATCGTAACCGGATCTAAATTTCTGACTTTGTCAAAATAACAATTACATACCGGCGCTGCCACTCCTGTGCAGCAGGGAGTCAAAACTGACCGTAGTAAAAGGCCTTTGAGTCTCCCAGTCGCGGCAGCTTGGACATTGCCAAAGTAATTGTTGGCTTGAGAAACCACACTCCTTACATTGATAACGAGGGATAGTCGTTGCTAGTTTGCTCAGCGCTTTTCGTACCTTCTGTAATACTTTTTTGTGATTCTCACCATTTTTACGATCGGTAGATTGCAAATCTATGAACTCAGTTAACGTGGGTTCATTTAGCAAATATTCTTTGACACACTGATCAATAATGTCGATCCCTCCTAAATTATTGACAATCCCCGTATAGGCTACATCAATTTTCATTTCAGGATTCTTATCCAGATATTCCCTTAGTTCCTTGTCGAAAAGATCCAAAGAGTCATCACGCGTGTATACCTCAACCATCGCCGGCAGCGCTTCCGTAATCAAGTAGGAATTATCATCCACAATACGATGGTACAGCCGTAAAGCAATTTCACTATCGTTGGTATGCCTAGCAATCTTCGCTCGGGTCAGAAGACCTCGTTGAGTCCTCGGACGACCACTCTGCGCTTTTTTCACAAACGCACGCGCCTCTCCATAGTCACCCTGAGCCAAGGCCTGCTCCGCAAGCTCACAATAGTAATGAGCTATTTGTAATCCCAACGACTGCCCACCTAATAATTCCAATTTTTCAGCTGCCATGATCGCTGAACTCCACTCCCTTTCCTGCTCATAAATTCTACAAAGTTGCTCAAGCGCTTCCACCTGGTGCCGCGAACCCTGCGACAAGCGCTCAAATAAGTTCTCCGCTCGATCCAGCAACCCAGCCTTAAAAAAGTCCTTAGCTAGTGAATAGAGTGCCTGATCGCGCTGCTCTGCGGCCAGATCAGGTCTGGCAATAATGTTCTGGTGAATGCGGATTGCTCTATCAACCTCACCTCTTCGGCGAAATAAACTACCAAGAGCAAAATGTGTTTCAATGGTTTTGTCGTCTACCCGTACCATTTTCAAAAAATGCTCGAGGGCCTGATCCGTTTGCTCATTGAGGAGAAAGTTCAACCCTTTTAGATAATCAACGTTCAACGGCTCAAGCGGCTGTTCCAACTCGTCGCGTTCTCCGAACCGCCCTAGTGCCCAGCCAACCGCTGCAAGGAGCAGGAACAACCCAGCAAGTAGAAATGTTGATTCAGTCGGCATCTGTTAGGGGCAAACTTCTCAAATTAGCGAGTTCGGATTCAGTGTAACTAAGTTTACGTCGTAACTGACGACGCTCGTGAATTAGTCTCAGAATAAAAACAGTTGTGCACAGCAGTCCAAATACCCAACCACTAACAAATGTTACAGAGAACGCTAATGGAATTGATGGACTGACCTCCATAAAGAAAAGATCAATAATCACAAATCCGGGATTAGTACTCGTAAAAACGAGCATTAATGTAAAAATGACTAATAGCAGCAAAACAACGCCAATCTTCTTTAGCATAGATCTACTCCTTAAATTTCAGGTACACCGTGGCAGTACTGACGGTCGAGACCAACAGTGTATTGATTTAAGCCGATTATGATAAGTAGAATTTAACTCTGAATTGGCAGGTGCCGGCTGGAATTAACTCGTTCGCGAAGGTCTTTACCCGGTTTAAAATGCGGAACATATTTTCCCGAAAGCGCTACTGCCTCACCAGTTTTGGGATTACGTCCGATACGGGGTGGCCTGAAATGGAGTGAGAAACTGCCAAAACCACGAATCTCTATACGCTGTCCTTTTGATAGAGATTCACTCATGAGGTCAAGCAAATATTTTACGGCGAGTTCAACATCTTTTGTTGGTAATTGTTTTTGCTTTCCAGCAATCATTTCTATGAGTTCTGATTTGGTCATAATACCTTTCGCTTATTCTTTTTACACTGGTATCTAAGGTACCGTTTATTAAGGAATTATAGCCCGTATAACAATGTTCGGGCTAGCCTTTTAGCTATCCTTTCCTGTGATTTTTGCTTTTAATAACTCACCAAGGGTCGTGCCACTGGAACTGGAAGCTGTTTCTGATTTGTACTCCGAGAGTGTTTCCGCTTCTTCGTGAACTTCCTTCGCTTTAACTGACAAAGCAACCGTTCTATTCTTTCGGTCTACGTTAGTCAGTTTAGCCTCTACTTCGTCACCTACTTTTAATGCGGTGCGCGCGTCTTCAACACGCTCTTGAGATAACTCTGATGCACGAAGCATTCCATGAACACCATTTCCTAAATCTACAACCGCACTACGAGCGTCAACCTCACTGACGACACCCTTAACGATTGAGTTTTTCGGATGCTCTGAAATCCAAGCAGAGAATGGATCGCCATCTAACTGTTTAATACTAAGTGAGATACGCTCCCTTTCCGCATCAATGGCCAAAACAACAGCTTCTATTTCCTGGCCTTTCTTATAGTTTCTGACTGCTTCTTCCCCTGCCACTTCCCAAGATATATCTGATAAGTGAACAAGACCGTCAATTCCGCCATCCAATCCAATAAAGATACCGAAATCGGTGATTGATTTAATCTGTCCTTTGACCTTATCTCCACGATTGGCAATTGACGAGAAGTCAGCCCATGGATTAGCTTTACAGTGTTTAATGCCCAGTGAAATACGGCGACGCTCTTCATCAATTTCGATCACCATCACTTCAACATCCTCACCGATCGAGACGACTTTTGCAGGATTTACATTTTTATTCGTCCAGTCCATTTCTGATACATGAACCAGGCCTTCAACCCCCTCCTCAACCTCAACGAAACAACCATAATCAGCAATATTAGTGACTTTTCCAAAAATACGTGTATTTGGAGGATAGCGCCTAGCTAAATCGTGCCAAGGATCCTCGCCGAGTTGTTTGATACCGAGGGACACTCGCTGCCGTTCACGATCAAACTTTAGCACCCTCACATCTATCTCATCACCAACATTCACAATTTCTGATGGATGCTTCACTCGCTTCCACGCCATATCAGTAATGTGTAAAAGCCCATCGATTCCTCCAAGATCCACGAACGCTCCGTAGTCTGTAAGGTTCTTCACTGTACCTTTAGCATTGTTGCCTTCCTGCAAGCTCGCCAGTAACTCCTCTCGCTCGGCACTGAACTCTTGCTCCACAACCGCGCGCCTCGAAACGACGACGTTGTTCCGACGCTGATCAAGTTTAATAACCTTAAACTCGACAGTTTTTCCTTCGAGATAGCCTGGATCTCGAACTGGTCTTACGTCTACCAATGAACCTGGTAGAAATGCACGAACATGATCAATTTCGACCGTAAACCCGCCTTTAACTCGCCCTGTGATGAGACCCGTAACAATCTCGCCTTTTTCGTGAGCCTTTTCAAGTTCAACCCAGGTACGAGCCCGGACTGCCTTTTCACGAGACAGTTTCGTTTCTCCAAAGCCATCTTCGACAGCATCCAACGCTACCTCGAACTCATCTCCAATTGCGATACCGGATTCGCCTTTGTCCTTTTGAAACTGCTCGATCGGAATTACTGCCTCAGATTTGAGGCCAGCACTGATGATTACAACATCATCATTTAAACCTACTACTGTGCCCTTAAGAATGGCACCGGGTTTGATATTTTGGCTAGCGAAACTTTCTTCAAATAACTCTGAAAAATTTTCTGACATTAGATTAAACCGAGAGGATCACGACAACCCTCGCCCATACGTCCGCGCTATCCGTGCAACAGACGGTTGTTAACAAACAAAATCGGACTCCTTGTCCGACTCACTATTAAAACCTTATGCAGGTCTTTGCTCTTTAACCCAGCCTAATATCATCTGGGTTACTTCCTCGATTGTCAGATTACTCGAATCTACAATTCTAGCATCCGACGCCCGCTTCAGTGGAGCTGCTTTTCGTTCAGAATCTCGCTTATCACGACTCTGAATGTCCCGCAAAAGGGCGGCAAGGCTAACATCAATACCCTTGTCATTCAACTGCTTAAGACGCCTTTTGGCGCGCTCATCAACACTAGCCGTTAGATATACTTTTAGTATTGCATCTGGAAAAACTGTCGTGCCCATATCTCGTCCATCTGCGACCAAACCTGGAGTTTTTCGAAAACTTTTTTGAAGCTCCAACAACCCCTTCCGCACAGCCGGCAGCGCAGCAACGTTTGAGGCTAGGCGACCGCATTCCTCAGTCCTAATTTCCTTACTAATTTCCTTTCCTGAAAGCCAAATCTGTTCCTGACAAATATCGTTATGAGAAAACTTGACATCAATATCAACCGCAATCTGAGCAATATTTAGTTCATTTCCACTATCAACGATTAAGCCAGCTTGGGTCGTTTGAAAGGCGACAAGCCTGTACAACGCACCACTATCCAACAGATGATAACCAAGCTCATGTGAGATATTGCGCGCAATTGTTCCTTTGCCAGAACCACTCGGACCATCAATGGCTATGACGGGTATTTTTTCCTTGGCCTGCACCATCTTAGGCGGAATGATCAGTAACCGACATTGAAATACCCATTGACTTAAATGAGTCAACAAACCCTGGAAACGAGGTATCGACATTTCTAGTATCTGTTACAGTCACCGGCCCGGCAGCAATTGTTCCAGCAACGGCGAATGCCATCGCAACCCGATGATCACTATAACTATGAATAGTGCCGCTACCAATTTTGGCGCCGTGCACAGTAGCACCGTCCTCACTCTCATCGACAGGTACATTTAAAGCTCTCAAACCTTCGGCCATTGCGGTAATACGATCGCTTTCCTTCACCCGTAATTCCTCTAACCCTGAAAACCTTGTAACCCCCTCGGCGCATGCAGCAGCGATAAACAACGCTGGAAACTCATCAATGGCAAGCGATACGTGTTTCGAATCAACATCAATACCCCGAAGCTTTGCAGACCGGATCGTAATATCTGCCACTGGCTCTTCGCCGTACAAACGCCTATTTTCCAAACTAATATCGGCACCCATTTCCTTAAGAACACTTATAATTCCTGTGCGAGTGGGATTCACTCCCACCCCTGTAATGGTTATTTTCGCCTTACCTGCGATCGTCGCAGCAACAATCAGGAACGACGCTGAAGATAAATCAGCCGGTATCCGTATCGTTAAAGCTGACAAAGATTGACCCGCACGCATTCTAATCTGGCCTTCATCCTGCTCCACATTAACGCCCATGATGCGAAGCATCCGCTCGGTATGATCTCTTGTGACACTCGGCTCTTCAATTACCACTTCACCCGTACCGTAAAGTCCCGCTAAAAGGATCGCTGATTTCACTTGGGCACTTGCTACTGGTAACCGGTAATAAATTCCAGAGAGCTTATGTCCGCCGGAAATTTGCAGTGGTGCAGTACCACCGTAAGCTGCAATTTCGGCCCCCATGAGATTCAGTGGCTTTATCACTCGAGCCATTGGTCGTTGACCAAGGGAATCATCACCAACTAATCGAACTGAAAATTCTTGACCAGACAATAATCCAGAAAACAAACGCATACTCGTACCAGAATTACCCAAATCTAGGTGATTATTTGGAGCAGTCAGTCCACGTAAACCAACACCGTATACAGTAGCTTCCGAACTGCTGGTCCGATTAATTCTGACGCCCATATCCATAAGTGCTTTTAGGGTTGCAATACAATCATCACCCACAAGCAAACCTTTAATCTCTGTTCGGCCATCAGCAATCGCTGCAAGCATTAGTGCCCGATGCGAAATCGATTTATCACCGGGCACAGTAAGTACGCCACTGTCAATTGCAGACGGCTGGATAACAAAATTCATAAACAGCTACCTTACGGCTTTGGGATATGCGCCAACAATACGGAACAGTGAGCTATTTTTTTCAAGCTCTCGCAATGCCTCTTTTAAAGGCGATTCTTCGGCATGGCCATCAACATCGATGAAGAAAACATAATCCCAGTTTTTTTTGCGGGATGGCCGAGATTCTATACTCGACATACTGACACCATGAGTAGCGAATGGCTGTAATAATGCGTGCAGAACACCAGCGCTTCCTCCGGTATCTGAGGTGGAAACCAGTATCGTCGTTTTATCTTCACCACTTGGTGCCAGAACGTCACGACCCACAACTAGAAAACGCGTTGAGTTGTCTGCCTGGTCTTCTATGTTACTCACGATAATCTTCAGGTTATAAACTTCAGCGGCGGCCTCACCGCCAATTGCAGCAGTATCTTTTTCATCCCGCGCGCGGCGAGCACCCGCCGCATTACTCGATGCACTGACTAATTCTGCATGCGACATAAATTCTCTGAGCCATCCACGACATTGCGCGAGCGATTGTTCATGAGCACAAACGCGCTCAACTTTGTCGAGGCCATCCATAACACCCAGCAAGTGCTGCTCAATGCGAATCTCTATTTCCCCACAAACCTTTAACGGAGAAGTGATAAACATATCGAGAGTATGGTTAACTGTTCCTTCAGTGGAATTTTCAATTGGTACCACACCAAAATCAGCGGCACCGCTTTCCACTTCTTGGAAAACCTCATCAATAGTAGAGAATGGGAGACCCCGCACTGAATGACCGAAATGCTTGTGGACCGCAGTTTGTGTAAATGTTCCTTCCGGTCCCAAAAATCCGACTTTAAGAGGCTCCTGTTGAGCAAGACAGGCCGACATAATCTCGCGAAAAAGACGCAGCATTTCCTCATCACGGAGCGGGCCCTTGTTACGTTCCAAAATTCGACGCAGGACCTCAGCCTCCCTCTCGGGACGATAATAATCAACAGCCGCGGACAACTCACCCTTCGAAACACCAACCTGCTGAGCATAGCGGGCGCGCTCATTTATAAGTGATTGAATTTGCCGATCAACCTCGTCGATACGGTCTCGTATGGATGCCAAATCCGTACTTGATCCGCTATTTTTCTTTGCCTTGGTCAAACCTTGTACCCACCATTACAAATAACCTAAGTCGGTCAGGATATAGGCTCGCCAAGATTTCGCAATGCTAAAATGCCATCAATAGCTTGAATCTCATCAATTATATCGTCAGAAATAGGGCCATCTACGTCAATAATTGTATAAGCTAGATCCCCGTATGATTTATTTAATAAGTCTTCAATGTTTAAATTAGCTTTCGCTAAGGAAGTTGAAATCTGGCCAACCATATTTGGAACATTGGCATTGGCAATTGCAATCCGATAGGCGCCCAACCGCGGGATAAATGCCTCAGGAAAATTGACCGAAAACCTGATATTTCCATTTTCCAAATAATCTTTTATATTTTCAGCAACCATAATTGCGCAGTTCTCTTCGGCTTCAAAGGTCGATGCACCAAGATGCGGCAACGCGACAATTCGTGGGTGAGAAATGAGTTCAGGGGCTGGAAAGTCTGTAACGTATGCACGCAACCGCCCCGCATCAAGCGCATCCAAAATGGCAGCGTTATCCGCAATACCCCCCCGTGCAAAATTAATTATAGCTCCGCCTTTTGGCATCAATGCCAGCCGATCAGCATTAATCATCCCTGTTGTTTCTTTAATGAGAGGTACATGTGTGCTAACAAAATTAGACAGCTTAAACAGGAGATCCAGACTTTCTACTTGCTCAACACCGGAGGATAACTGCCACGCACGCTTAATCGTTATTCCAGGATCATATCCCACAACATGCATACCCAAGGACAGGGCCACGTTAGCAATTTCCACGCCCACTGCGCCTAGTCCTACAACACCTAGCGTCTTACCCGGTAATTCGAATCCCAAAAATTGTTTCTTTCCCATCTCAACCGCATTTGCTAGCTCGCCCCCCTTCTCCGTTAAATCCTTCACGTAGTCACGGGCGTTACATATATTGCGAGCTGCAATCAACATTCCAGCGACGGCAAGTTCCTTTACGGCATTCGCGTTTGCGCCAGGCGCATTGAAGACTGGTATGCCGCGCTGACTTAGCACCTCCACAGGAATGTTATTAATGCCAGTACCAGCCCTACCGACGGCAACAACAGATTCTGGAATTTCCATATTGTGCATATCAAATGAACGTACAATTATGGCGTCAGCATCGATAATATCCGGACCGACGTCATAGTGATCGCCCGGAAAACGCTGCAGACCTTCAGCTGCAATCTCATTTAATGTGCGAACCTTAAATTGGGGCCTATTTTTAGCCATAGGTACGTTCAAACTCCTGCATAAAACTTATCAAAACATCAACCCCAGATTCAGGCATCGCGTTGTAAATAGACGCCCGCATACCTCCAACCGAACGATGGCCTCTCAAGTTGACCAAACCATTCCGAGCAGCTGCATCAATAAAGTACTCGTCCAATGAACAATCATGTAGAACGAACGGCACATTTGTCCAGGACCTACAATTTTCCTCTACCGGATTACTATAAAAGGATGAGCGGTCAATTGCCTTGTAGAGCTTCTCCGCTTTTCGTCTATTCTTATTCCCCATAACCTCCAATCCACCGAGATCCTTCAAATATTCGAATACCAGTCCTGCCACATATAAGGAAAAAACAGGTGGTGTATTACTCATCGAATCGGTCTTTTCGTAAACTGAATAATCGAGAAGATTCGGCACTCTGCTGGAACTCTTGCCTATCAAATTTTTCCTGACAATAATCAACGCCAGTCCGGCTGGCCCGATATTCTTTTGGGCACCCGCATAAATCACGCCAAAACGTCTTATCTCAACTGGGCGCGATAATATCGTGCTAGACATATCGCTCACCAAGGGCGTCTCGCCACTATCAGGTATAAAAGGAAACTCAACTCCAGCGATCGTTTCATTTGCGCAGTAATGTAGGTAAGCGGCCTTCTTATTGCGCTTCCAAGTGGCTTCTTCGGGTACGTATGTAAAATTTCGATCACTTGAATCTGCAACAACATTCACATCGCAATATTTAGCGGCTTCCGCGATGGCTTTTCTTGACCAAGAACCAGTTAAAGCATAATCCGCCACCTCGCCTTCCTTGGCTAAATTTAATGGCACCATCGAAAACTGCAGTGTCGCGCCGCCCTGCGCAAATAAAATACTGTAGTCTTCCGGAATCTGAAGTAAATCCCTCAAATCCTGCGCAGTCTTCTCCAAGACCATCATGAATTCATTACTACGGTGACTAACCTCCATGATAGACATCCCGGTTTTTTTCCAGTCGGGTATTTCACTACGAATTTGGGCTAAAACAGTATCTGGTAGCGTGGCAGGACCAGCACTGAAGTTGTAAACACGTGACATCAACAAAAACCTATACGGTATGCGTAATTACAAATAAAAGATTATGACCGGAGTTTCGCCGATCAATCTAGTCCTGATCACTGTCCATAGATTCGACACGCGCAAGTCCCACTAACCGTTGGCCTTTTTCAACACGAATAAGTGTTACGCCCTGGGTATTACGCCCAATGACAGAAATCTCACTCACAGGAGTTCGCACCAGAGTACCACCGGAACTGATGAGCATGACTTCATCCTCATCTCCAACCTGTATAGAACCCACCGTTCTGCCATTGCGTTTACTTGTTTGAATAGCAATGACCCCTTTACCGCCACGACCTTGGACAGGAAATTCGTCTATCGCTGTCCTTTTGCCATACCCATTCTCAGTAGCGGAAAGAAGCATTTCATCAGCGATGATTGCCAGTGCTATAACCTCATGTCCGTCAGGTAATTTAATACCCCTAACTCCGGACGCACCGCGGCCCATTGGCCTCACATCTGATTCATTAAACCTTATGGCTTTCCCATGGCTACCCACGAGCATAATTTGTCGTTTTCCATCGGTAATCTCAACGTCTACAAGTTTGTCATTCTCTCTTAGATCAACCGCGATAATTCCAGACGATCGTGGTCTTGAAAACAGGCTTAAGGGTGTCTTTTTAACTACTCCTTTGCTGGTGGCCATGAATACATAACTATCGTCATTAAATTCACGGATCGGAAGCACGGCATTAATCCGTTCGTCTTTTTCCAACGGTAACAGGTTAACAATAGGCTTCCCTCGCGCACCACGACCAGCTTGCGGCACCTGGTAAACCTTAAGCCAGTACATCTTTCCACGACTACTAAAACATAGAATCGTGTCGTGTGTATTAGCTACGAAAAGCTTATCAACAAAATCCTCATCCTTAACTTTAGTAGCCGATCGTCCTCGACCACCCCTGCGTTGCGCACGATAAACATCAATAGGCTGCGCTTTTGCATAACCACCATGGGACAAAGTCACCACCACTTCAGCTTCCGGTATGAGGTCTTCATCCTGAAGGTCCGAGTAATCTTGGCTGATTTCCGTACGGCGTTCATCACCATACTCATCACGAATTTCAATAAGCTCTTCCCGAATAACTTTTAGAAGTTCATCTGGGTCAGATAATATTTTTAAAAATACTTGAATTTTATCGATTAACTCTTTGTATTCTTTACCAATTTTATCTTGCTCTAGACCCGTCAATCGATGCAGCCGGAGATCCAAAATAGCCTGTGCCTGAATAGGAGATAATCGATACGAACCATCGATCAGCCCAAAACCCTCCTCCAGATCGTGCGGTCGTGTGTCACGCATCCTTGCCTTATCCAGCATGCCACCTACTGCACCCGGCGGCCAATCTCGAGCTATAAGACCTGCTTTAGCCTCTCCCGGAGTTGGTGACTTTTTGATAAGCGCTATTACCTCATCAATATTTGCCAATGCAACTGCCTGGCCTTCAAGCACATGTGCGCGACCGCGAGCCTTTTTCAATTCAAAGATCGTACGCCGGGTAACAATTTCCCGTCGGTGCGAAATAAAGGCTTCCAGTATCTGCTTGAGATTTAGGAGCTTTGGCTGGTTTTCATGCAAACCAACCATATTTATGCCAAAAACCTCTTGCAGTCGAGTCTGTTTATAAAGGTTATTGAGTACTACCTCTCCCATTTCTCCTTTACGCAACTCAACCACAATGCGCATCCCATCCTTATCTGACTCATCCCTGAGTCCGCTGATCCCCTCAAGCTTCTTATCTCGAACCAAATCAGCAATTTTTTCGATAAGCCTCGCCTTGTTAACCTGATATGGCAGTTCAGTCACAATAATAGCTTCCTTACTACTACCGGCAATCGGCTCTACAGTGGCACGTCCACGCATATATATACGTCCACGTCCAGTGTTATAAGCACTATAAATACCCTGTGCTCCGTTAATAATGCCGGCGGTCGGGAAGTCTGGCCCTGGTAAATGCTCCATCAGCGCCGGAACATCGATGTCGGGATTCTCAATCATTGCTAGACAAGCGTTAACTACCTCCCCCAAATTATGCGGAGGGATGTTGGTGGCCATTCCGACAGCTATACCCGCAGAACCGTTAACAAGTAAGTTCGGAATCTTTGTGGGCATCACTGATGGCTCTGTCTCCGAACCATCATAGTTCTCAATAAAATCTACTGTCTCTTTATCCAAATCAGCCAAGATCTCATGCGCAATCTTGGCCATTCGTACTTCGGTATAACGCATTGCCGCTGGAGAATCACCATCGACTGATCCAAAATTGCCCTGCCCATCAACTAACATATAGCGCATAGAAAACGGCTGGGCCATACGCACAATGGTGTCATATACCGCAGAATCACCATGCGGGTGATATTTACCTATCACATCACCGACAACACGGGCAGATTTCTTGTATGGCTTATTGTAGTCATTACTCAAATCTCGCATGGCATGAAGCACACGACGATGAACCGGTTTCAGGCCATCACGAACATCAGGTAGCGCCCGACCTACAATAACGCTCATCGCGTAATCTAGGTATGACTGCTTCATCTCCTCTTCGAGAGTTACAGAAAGTATTTCCTGAGCAACTTCAGACATACGACTCCGTCATGCCAGTATTAATCCGCTATATGCGACCGGATCATTAGCATTGAAAAACTCGGGTATTTTCTTGGAATATATCCAGCTTTTTTTCGGGCTTTTTTCACGCGCCGGAACGACTTGAAATGACGATATAATTATACCACAGGATAGCTCATTACAGCAGTGAATCCAGACACTTCTGGTAATCTAATTTCTAAAACAAGCGATGGTTTTTTTCCAAAAGAAATGCAACACTTTCAACGTTACATTTATCAGGATAGACAACGTGCCCGGATCTGCGTAATGAAAGACAATATTGATACCAATGAAATCGCCAAGTTTGATTCGCTTGCAGCGAACTGGTGGGATCCAGACGGTGAATTTAGACCGCTCCATGATATAAACCCACTTCGCCTCGACTGGATCCGGCAACGTGCCCACCTACCTGGAAACAAGGTAGTAGATATAGGCTGTGGTGGAGGCATTCTTACGGAGTCAATGGCATCTAAGGGCGCTGTCGTATCGGGAATTGATATGGCAGAAAAACCTCTTGGTGTAGCTCGCCTCCACCAAATCGAATCCGGCACAGATATAGAATATATTCAGTGTACTGCGGAATCTCTCGCGTCAGACCGAGCTGGCGAATATGACATCGTTACGTGTTTAGAAATGCTTGAACACGTGCCATCGCCATCAAATGTAATCGCAGCATGTCAGAAACTTGCCAGACCAGGTGGAGACGTATTTTTCTCAACCATAAATCGGAATCCAAAATCATTTCTGTTCGCGATTGTTGGTGCTGAATATATGCTCAAACTACTTCCGCAAGGAACCCATGAATACGACAAGTTTATTCGCCCATCCGAGTTGGAAAGCTGGGCACGCACTTCAGGGCTGCAACTAAAAGATAGTATCGGCATGCACTATAACCCGCTATTAAGGGAATACACATTAGGGCCCAACATAGACGTCAATTACCTTATGCACTTTCGAAAGCCAGAAACTGTCTAACGTGGCACATTTAAAAAACCTTAAAGCTATATTTTTCGATCTTGATGGGACACTTATAGACACCGCTCCAGATATGATTGCTGTTCTCACAAACATACAAACAAAAGAAGGTCAAAAACCAATACCTTATGAAATAGCGCGGCAATATGTGTCGAATGGCTCTGCTGGCCTCATAAACCTAGCTTTTCCACATGAGTCTCAAACAAAAAAAGAAATGCTACAAGAAAGATTCTTGGATCTGTACGAAGAATCAGTCTGTATTCATTCGACTCTTTTTCCCGGATTGAATTTACTACTGGATAATCTCGATGCTAAGAAGATTCCATGGGGTATCATCACGAATAAACCGGCACGAATGACCATACCATTAGTACAGGCTCTAGGTATCGGTAATAGAACAAAATGCGTCATTAGCGGTGATACACTCCGGAAGCGAAAACCTGATCCGGCCCCACTGCGACTAGCGAGCAAAAAAATCGGTGTTGCTCCCAAAGATTCAGTTTACATAGGGGATGCTGAGAGAGATATTGAGGCTGGCCATAATGCTGGGATGCAGACAATAGCTGTAACTTATGGCTATATTACGGAAAACGATGATCCAACAACGTGGAATGCCGACTACATTGTCGATGACAGTAAAAGACTCGCTCGGATACTTTTGGACGGGGTATAAGCCGAAAACATTATGAACATCATTAAAGCTGACTCACTGTGGTAGAAATTTTGGATATCGGATTAGTTATTGGATTAGTTATTGGATTAGTTATTGGTGCACTTGTAATGTGGCTCATCCTACGCAAAGGAGATGCTGATTATGATGCTGCAAAAAATCAGCTGAAGAGTGAATTTCTGGATATCGCCCAACAATCACTTCAAAATAACAACGAACAATTCCTTCAACTTGCCGAACAAAATCTCGGAGCACATCAGGAACGAGCAAAAAGAGAGCTTAGTGAGCGCGAAAAAGCAGTCGAAAACCTAGTAAAGCCTATCAAGGATGCTTTACAGAAATCGCAAAAACAGATTGCAGAATTAGAGAAAGCCAGGGGAGAAGCCTATGGTGGTATACGAGCTCAACTTGAGTCCATGCAAACGAGCCAGAAAACACTGGCGCAAGAGACCCAGAATCTCGTTAACGCATTGCGACGCCCTGAGGTAAGAGGCCGTTGGGGCGAAATGACATTGAAGCGATGCGTTGAACTCGCAGGAATGGTGGAACATTGTGATTTTCAAGAACAAGTCCACCAAAAAGGTGCCGACAAGACAATCCGTCCAGACATGATAGTGCGAATGCCCAATGAGCGGGAATTGGTCGTTGATGTGAAAACGCCACTTGATGCATATCTAGAGGCTATTGAGGCCGAAGATGAGAAGCAACGCAGGGTCGCCCTTAAAAGATACGCCAGAAATGTCCGTGAGCATATCCGCAGCCTATCAAGCAAGGCTTACTGGGATCAGTTTTCCCAAAGTCCTGATTTTGTCATCTTGTTTATTCCGGGAGATCAATTCCTCAGTGCGGCTACTAGCGAGGATCCAGAACTTATCGAAAAAGCGCTTTCACAACATATCATTCTTGCTACTCCTACTAGCTTTGTCGCTTTGTTAAAAGCCGTTGCCTATGGATGGAGGCAGTTGGCACTGACGGACAACGCGGCAGAGATCCGCAAATTGGCTGAAGACCTCTATGGCAGGCTGGAAACATTCGTCAGTCACTTAGGGGGAGTTGGCAAACAATTATCAAGTAGCGTTGAAAAATATAACGCAGCCATCGGGTCCCTGGAACGCCGGGTCTTACCCGGCGCCAGAAAGTTCGTTGACTTAGGTATTCACCCGACAAAGACAGTAGGTAAACTAGAGCAAATCGAGCAACGCCCGCGACAGATTATAGGATCGGACAACGATGCCGACCTAGAAAGTGATAATTCTTCAGAATGACAGCTACAACTAATCTCAAAATGAATCCCGCTTGAACATTAACCCGAAAGATTACCAGTACACTGACGATATACTGAATGACCGAATAATTCTTATTACTGGTGCCAGTGACGGAATCGGGCGAGCCTTGGCTTTGAGTGCTGCCGCTTTGGGAGCGCGTGTCATACTGCACGGAAGAAATACCCAAAAACTTGAACAGGTATATGACGATATTGAAAAAATAGGCAGTGCCTTAACGCCCGCCATTGCAGTGCTTGATTTGTCGGTTGCGACAGGAGATGACTATGCCGCACTTGCGGATAGCGTTGAGGATTCTTTCGGGAAACTTGATGGCTTACTACACAACGCTGCCATTCTGGGACAAAGACTACCGCTCGATCAATATGATCCAAACGAATGGGCCCAAGTTTTGCATGTGAATTTGACCGCACCAATGGTACTCACACAGGTACTCATGCCTTTGCTCAGAAAATCGGCAGACCCCTCAGTGATTTTTACTAGCAGCGGTGTCGGGCGTATCGGGAAAGCATTTTGGGGTGCGTATTCCGCATCTAAATTTGGAATTGAAGCCTTATCGCAAATACTTGCAGAAGAAAACACCCACACAGGACTTCGGGCTAATTGTATTAACCCAGGACCAGTCCGAACTAATATGCGTCTACAAGCCTATCCGGCCGAGAACAAGGATAAATTAGCGACACCTGAAGATATAACAGCTGCTTATATCTACCTGTTAGGACCGGATAGCAAAGGAATCACCGGAAAAAGCTTTGATATAAGTTAATCTTTAGGTTCAGGTATATATTGTATCTATTTGTTTTTCTGATAGTTAACTTTACTCTTTATACCAGCGGCTTGGTATAAAAGTTTCGTTTGATCTTGAGTTAGAACTTCATATTGTCCCCGCCGCAGTTTTTTCGATAAATTTATCGGCCCAAACCCTATACGAATGAGCCGGCTTACCTTGTAGCCTATGGCTTCCCATATCCTGCGGACCTCCCGATTACGTCCCGATTGCAGACTTACGGTGAACCAACGATTAGAGCCAGTACCACCAGCCGAAGAGAGCGAGTCAAAATTAGCAATACCGTCCTCTAATGCAACACCGGC
Source organism: uncultured Woeseia sp. (assembly GCA_913031125.1). GTDB lineage: Bacteria > Pseudomonadota > Gammaproteobacteria > Steroidobacterales > Woeseiaceae > SZUA-117. Next base: position 56,778 of record CAJWFK010000010.1, read on the forward strand.
AAGCAACCGATTTAATTCTAATTCGCTAGGGGCCCCATGCACCCTAACTGCGTAGCGTCGCTCTATTTGATTTGAAGGATGCATCAGGGTATTCGCCAAAATGCCATCGGTCGTAAAAAGCAGTAATCCCATAGTTGAAAAATCCAGCCGTCCGACTGCTATCCAACGGGCTCCAGAGAGATGCGGTAATGATTGAAACACCGTACGCCTGCCTCGCGGGTCCGAACGACTCGTGATCTCGTTATCTGGCTTATTGTAGGCTATACACTGTTCAATCAAATTTTGGTTGGAAACGATTAACGGTCGTTTATCCAGAAGAAAATACTCTGTGCCGGCGACACGTTCCCCGATGACAGCAAGACGCCCATTTATAGTTAATCGCCCCTCACGGATCCACGCTTCAATTTGACGGCGAGAACCATGCCCAGCATTTGCCAGAATCTTTTGAATACGAGCGGCCATCAAGCCTCGCTAGATTGTTTATTTTCGTCTTCTAATTCATCTAGATTAGGAGCGGCTGAGGGCTCGGCTTCAACGTGGTTATTCTCAACCATACCGTCGGTATCACCGCCCCCCATATCAACCTTTTCTGAGTTACCAACATCATCTCGGATCGATATTTCTGCGGCCGAGGGATCAGCTACTGCGTCGACATTTTCAACATCCGGCAAATTAAATTGCACTCGCAGACTTTCCCAATCAGCGATGTCTGATAACGGAGGCAAATCATCAAGCGTTTTTAAGTTGAAATAATCGAGGAAACTCTTCGTTGTACCAAACATTTCTGGTCTACCTGGCACATCGCGATGACCTAGGACACGAATCCATTCTCGCTCAAGGAGTGTACGTACAATGTTGGTGCTAACTGAAACACCACGTATTTCTTCAATCTCACCACGCGTTATTGGTTGCCTGTAAGCAATCAAGGCTAATGTTTCGAAGAGCGCCCGTGAATATCTCGGTGGCCGTTCCTCCCAAAGCTTCTGAAGGCGCTCAGCCATACCTAACTCAATTTGAATCCGAAATCCGGATGCAACCTCCTTAACTGTTAGGGCTCTATATTGGTAATCGTCAATCAGACTTCCAATCGCGACCCGGATATCCGATTTTCCTGGCATTGAGTCTTCATCAAAAAGTTTCTGGAGCTGATCGATGTTTAGTGGACGACCGGCAGCCAATAATGCTGCTTCGATGAAATATTTTATTTGCTCTTCATCCATGGACCACTAACTCCTTATCATTCATCCGCAGGATCCATTGCAACATTCTCCCCTTTATCTGCAACCAGTCGGACAGATGATGCAGCTCTCACATGAAGAGGTGTATATGCATCAGATTGAGTCACTTCAATTACTGATTCCCGCAACAACTCAAGTATTGCAATAAAAGTCACAGCGACCCCCATGCGCCCCTCCTCTGGATCGAATAGGTCTTGGAATTCGGAAAACGAGCCAGCCTTGATGCGACTTAATATCTCGGACATCCTCTGCTGCACTGACATGGGTTCTCGCTGAACATGCAAATTGGCGAACATCTCTGCGCGTTTTAACACATCATGAAATGCGAGCATGAGTTCTTTTAGCGTTGCGTCTGGTAACTTCCGAGTTATTTTGCGCTCTGGTGCATCGATAGTGGCGACGCGTACATCTCTTTCTAAGCGTGGCAACAAACTGATATCTTCCGCTGCTTTTTTAAACCTTTCATATTCTTGGAGACGCCTTACTAATTCCGCCCGCGGATCTTCCTCTTCTTCCTCATCAGCTTCTGGGCGCGGCAATAACATACGGGACTTTATCTCAGCGAGCATAGCCGCCATCAATAAATATTCACCAGCGAGTTCGAGCTGCATTTCTTTCATGAGCCCTATGTACTCTACATACTGCTGGGTAATTTCAGCTATAGGGATATCAAGAATATCAATGTTCTGGCGGCGTATGAGATAGAGAAGCAGATCAAGGGGACCCTCAAAAGCCTCTAAAAACACCTGTAAAGCGTAGGGTGGTATATAAAGGTCTTGAGGTAGCTCTGTGACTGGCTCGCCATCAACAACAGCAAAGGGCATCTCACTTTGCGCTGGCAGCATTTCCCCGTGCCCTTCCGGTTTAGGCGCGTCTTTCGGTGTAAGGACTTTCAGTTCCGGTTTCATGAAAATACCAGCAGCAATCCAATTAGTTTACCGCAAAACTAAGCTGAGCATCTAAGCTCAGCTAACTAATGAGCTAGTATCTCCTAGCCCATCCCTAATAATTTCGATATCACCCTTCGAGAGATCGATCACCGTTGTGGGCTCAATTCCAACGGTACCGGCATCTACAATAAGGTCAATACCATCGCCAATCCTGTCCTGTATGGCAGCAGCATCAGCAAGTGGTAAATCTTCTCCCGGTAACAATAGCGTGGAACTCATTATTGGCTCACCAAGGGACTCCAGCATAGCTTTAACCACAGCATGATCTGGCACCCTTAAACCAATTGTCCGTCTCCGCTTATTTAGCAGCCGTTTTGGCACCTCTCGAGTTGCCGGCAAAATAAATGTATAGGGCCCTGGTGTGAATGACTTAAGGATCCGATAAGCCCAATTATCTGCACGGGCATACAAACTTATCTCCGACAGGTGGCTGCAAACAAGCGTGAAATTATGGTGCTTATCTAACTGTCTAATTTTACGCATCTTATCCATCGCAACCTTATCCCCCAAATGACATCCAAGTGCGAAAATCGAATCTGTTGGATAGGCAATTAATCCACCGCTACGCAACGTTGCTACAACTTTAGCTACAAGACGAGGCTGTGGATATGCTCGATGAATTTTAACGACTCTTGCCATCACTGAATTGTAACGAGAGATTGCTTTCGTTGCTGCTTTGTTTTCAGCGTTTTCTCTGTCTGTTCATTTAAGCTATGATTCGGCACCGCTTATCGGTGGAATAAACTTCTGATGCATCTTTTATTAGATTACATCCCAATTATCGCGTTTATCTTCGCTTATTTTTATGAAGATATCTTTTTTGCGACCGGGGTACTCATGGCAGTGATGCCAGCCGTGCTCGCGGCGCAGTGGCTTCTTACGAAAAAGCTCAACCGCATTTATGCGGCCTCAACGGCATTAGTTCTCATCTTAGGCGGATTTACACTCGCCTTTCGCAACCCAACATTCCTGTATTGGAAACCAACCGTTCTAAACTGGGCAATCGGACTTGTTTTCTTAGGTAGCCAATGGATTGGAGAAAAGACCATCGCTCAAAGGATGCTGGGTAGCGCAGCAACACTTGAGGTTGCCCAGTGGCGCCGGCTAAATCAAATGTGGGTTGGATTTTTTATATTCTCAGGTGCATTGAATATTTACGTCGCGTATACATTCAGTGAAGCCTTTTGGGTTAAATTTAAGTTATTCGGCATGTTGGGAGTTACGTTAATATTCGTGATTATTCAAACCATCTGGTTAACAATGACATCACAAAAAAATAACTCAGCTAACCAAGACGCAGAATCCTAATATGTGGTACGCGATTATTAGTGAAGACCATCATGATAGCCTAACTATTAGAATGGCCACCCGCGCAGCCCACTTAGCTAGGGCCAAGAAACTAGTAGACGAAGGTCGAGTACTAATCGGTGGACCACACCCATCAATTGATTCGGAGGATCCAGGCTCAGCAGGTTTTTCCGGCAGCCTGCTAGTGGTCGATTTCCCATCACTGGATGAAGCCAAGGAATGGGCAGAAAACGACCCCTATGTGACCGCAGGTGTCTACAAACACGTAACGGTAAAGCCATTCAACTTAGTTTTGCCATGAATAAAAAACGGACTGAACTGATTCGAGCAACACTTGAAGCACAATTCAGTCCAGTAGAACTTTTAATTAAAGATCAGAGCCATCTGCATGCAGGGCACAAAGGGGCCAAGGATGGCAAAGGACATTTTTCTGTAACTATTATATCTGACATATTTGAGGGGAAAGACAAGATTCAGCGGCACAGAATGGTTTATGATGCGCTGAAACAACTATTAGCTACTCAGATTCATGCACTGCAAATTAAGGCACTTACTTCAGCTGAGCGCTAGAAAACTGTGCGCTTTTATCGTTATCAAACTAATCCAAGGGTTTAAATCATGGGCTTAATCAATAGTCCACATGCAAAAAAACTTCGCATGTTGGTCATCAGTCTTTTATCAGGCATATTTTTCACTACAAATCAGGTTTCAGCAGAAACGCTATTTACGGTCAACGGAGTTGAGGTTGATAGCGCCGTTGTTGATATTTGGTTTAACAGCCGACTTCCAGATCAGGGCGGCCAAGCAAACGCGCAACAGCGGGAACTATTAATCGCCCAATTGCGCGATATATACATTCTGGCAACTCAGGACAATGCAGCCAGCCTAGCTCAAGAGGCAGGTACTGCGGCTCAACTGCATTTACAACGACACAATATTTTGGCTCAGGCAGTTGCGAATCAAATTCTTAGCGAGATTGAAATTACAGAGGATGAGATTGCTGCAGAATATGAACGGCAAATTCAGATGGCTCCTCCGCTAGATTTCAAAGCTAGGCACATCCTAGTTGCATCACAGGGTGAGGCTATGGATTTAATCCAGCTATTGGATGATGGTGCAGACTTTCAAGAATTAGCTAAGGAAAAATCAACGGGCCCTAGCGGCCCAAGTGGCGGTGACCTTGGATGGTTCTCGCCAAATCAAATGGTGGCTCCTTTTTCTGCTGCTGTTACCACGCTGCAAGATGGTTCGTATACATCTAGTCCAGTACAAACACAATTTGGTTGGCATGTAATTCTCCGAGAAGATTCCCGCGATTCGGTCCCACCAACTCTTGAAGTGGCAACCGATGGCCTTAGAACTGCTGTCCAACAGCGTAAATTTGATGAGCGCTTGGCGGAGCTTCGAGCAGCGGCAAGTCAGTAATCCAAGCATAAATTTAATGCAATCAAATTCTACTGACCGATTATTTTGTGAAGTAGGTCACAGCTAATCATCCAGGTAACAGTTAACCTTTAACTCCGTCGCTACTCCTGTAGGGGCGGTTCCCCCAAGCTCGGATCCACTTAGTGTGGTAAGAGAACAAAGTCGGCAAGGATGCCGACTTTTTTTATTCTTAAAATCGAATTATTTATCCTTAGAAAGTAACTGTCCAAATTCCGGTTCAGTCAAAATGATGATGCCTAAGGCCTTCGCCTTGGTGAGTTTAGAACCAGATTTATCACCGGCAATCAGGTAACTAGTGTTTCTGGAAATGCTGCCCGTCACCTTTCCACCCGCAGCGATAATCCTGTCTTTGGCTTGATCCCTCGTCATACTTAGTAAAGTTCCGGTAAGTACGAAGGTGCTCCCAGATAAAAAAGCGTGTTTTTTATCATCGTGAGTCAATTGATTAGACTCCTGCCAATGCACACCGGAGTCAGTAATTCGTCGAATGACCTCTAGATTATATTCATTCATGAAGAACTGACTAACACGAGACGCTACAATCGGTCCGATATCTGAAACCTCTTGTAACGCAGGCTCATCCGCGTCAATAATCGCAGATAGACTGCCATAATGTGAGGCTAGGGACCTTGCCGTAGTCTCTCCAACCTCTCGTATTCCTAAAGCATAGATAAAACGATCTAGGGTTGTATTTTTACTTCTCTCAATCGATTTTATAATGTTGTCAGCCGACTTTTCACCCATTCGGTCAATTGTCACCAATTCTTCTTTTCGCAAGCCGAAGAAATCTGCCGGCGAGCTGATTCTATCCATAGCAACTAATTCTTCGATTAATTTGGCACCCAAACCGTCGATATTAAGGGCTCGCCTTGACACAAAGTGCTTAAGTGACTCGACCCTCTGCGCAGAGCAACGAAGTCCTCCAGAGCAACGAATAGCGGTATTGCTTTCATCTTTTGCAACTTCTGAACCACAGACCGGACACTCCAACGGCATAGACAATGATTCACTCCGTGCCGGCCTTCGATCAAATAGCACCTTAACGATCTCTGGTATTACATCGCCAGCTCTTCGGACTATCACCGTGTCCCCTACTCGGACATCTTTACGGCGCAATTCATCCATATTGTGTAATGTCGCATTGCTTACGGTCACACCCCCAACGAACACCGGCTTTAGCCTTGCAACCGGGGTCAATGCTCCGGTTCTACCTACCTGGAACTCAATGTCACAAACCACCGTAATCTCTTCTTGAGCAGGAAATTTGTGAGCGATAGCCCATCTAGGTGCTCTGGATACTGAGCCCAATTTATTTTGATAATCTATTCGATCAACCTTGTACACCACACCATCAATCTCATAAGTTAAATCGTCCCGGCGTGCTCCTATCTCGCTATAAAAATCGATGCAGCCATCAATGCCATCTACTAATCGACGTTCGGGGCAAACCTTAAACCCCCACTCTTCCAATTTATTCAGCACATCACTATGTCGCTCAGGTACCCAGTCATCCTCGACAAGTCCAGCAGAATATACGTACATATCCAGCGGTCTTTTCGCTGTCAATCGAGGGTCTAGTTGGCGGAGACTCCCTGCAGCGGCATTACGGGGATTAATAAATATTTTTTCACCATTTATTTGCGCATTATCATTAAAAGCCCGAAATCCAGCCAAAGGCATAAAGACCTCTCCACGTACTTCGAGTTTTACCGGAAAATCATCGCCCTGAAGAGTTAGCGGAACTGCATCAATTGTTCGCACGTTGTGTGTAACATTTTCTCCCGTAGTGCCGTCACCACGAGTTGCTCCTTGCACAAGCTCCCCTCGCTCGTAAAGAAGACTGACCGCAGCGCCATCTAGTTTAGGCTCTGCGCTATACTGAATATCGATAGAGGGATCAAATTTCAGGCGCCCAAATATCCGCTTCTGAAATTCACGTAGCCCCTCTTCCTCAAAGACATTATCCAGAGACAACATCGGGATCTGGTGAGTGACTGTTTCAAAACTTGTTACCGGCTCAGCACCTACCCGCTGTGTGGGCGAGTTTTGGGTGATAAGTTCCGAGTATTCCGCTTCTATAGCTAATAGCTTCCTAATTAACCTGTCGTACTCGGCGTCAGGAATATCAGGATCATCAAGGACATGATACCGGTAGTCGTGATACTGAATTTCTTTTCTTAAGGATACGACTTCTTTTTGGATTCTAGCGGAAACAGGCATAAGGTATTCACATCAAGATATATTAGCCCCGTGCTCGTGACGTATAATTTCTTCTCGTAAATAACGTTCACGCTGAATACTTAAAGTGCTGCCGGACTCATCTAGAAGTTCAGCATCGAGCGAGTGTGTAAGAGCCCTAGCAGCAGCCATCATCTGATCGAATGCATCAGCACCATTAATAGGCCCTGGCAGAACCATAAAGAGACTAATCCCTGGAATTTTTTGCTCCTTAAGGTTTGTAAGGTCAAAACTACCAGGCTCTACAAGGCTGGCTGCGCTAAATACCGTTTGATCTTCCTGCGGTCCATCCAATTGATGAAATATGCCAAAAGCTCCATGCCGCATTCCAATTCCGCGAAGACCGAGAACAAGTTCATCGCTAGGAAACGAGCCCTCATTCCTCGCCACAATTCTGACAGTTACTATTTTTTGAACCGGTGGAGATTCTGGGTCTTTCAGTTCTTGCGAATCGATAACAGGTGTTACCTTGTCGTCAAATAAGGAAGCCTTATCCCGTTTTTTGAATGACGGTTCTTTGCGCTCCTCAAATAAATCTTGCTGCGGTGACTCTGCCGCTTTTTTACGTTGATAACTCGTATAGACATATATCAGCGCAATGACAACGAGCCCGAACAGCAATAGCAACCAACGGAGATCGTCCATCTATAACCTCAACCAATAACAATCTAGCTGGCCGCCATTTTTACGGCGGCATCAATATCTACCGATACTAACCGTGACACACCTGGTTCTTGCATAGTTACGCCCGTCAGTTGTCGTGCCATCTCCATGGTTACCTTGTTATGGGTAATAAATACAAATTGCACAACATTGGACATTTCCTTAACTATCTCGCAAAACCGAGCCACATTAGCATCGTCGAGTGGCGCATCAACCTCATCCAGTAGGCAATATGGAGCCGGGTTAAGCTCAAATATTGCAAAAACTAAAGCGACAGCTGTCAAGGCTTTCTCGCCACCTGAAAGCAAATGAATAGTGCTATTACGCTTCCCTGGGGGTTGCGCCATCACCGTAACTCCAGCTGACAACAAATCATCACCCGTCAGCTCAAGATAAGCGTGCCCACCTCCGAATAATTTGGGGAAAAGACGTTTAAATCCCGAATCGATGTATTCAAAAGTATCACGGAATCGTGTCCGGGTCTCCCTATCAATCTTCCGGATCGCAGCCTCAAGAGATGCTAAAGCGGCTTGAACATCAGCGAATTGTGAGTCTAGGTATTCTTTCCGTTCAGACTGCTCCTTAAACTCGTCAATCGCTGCAAGATTAATCGGACCGAGACGCTCGATTTTCCTACGAATCTTTTCAAGCCTCTCATCCCACTGCTCTACCGTGCTGCCATCTTCAATTTCAGCCAGCATTTGCTTCAAATCGAACCCTGTATGTTCGAACTGTTCGGCCAGCCCCTCGCGCCGAACGCTAATTTCTTGCGCTGCCATATTTGCCTCACTGACAGCTGCCCGAGCTTCCTCTACTGCCCGATCGTTTAGAAGCCTATCCTGATCCATGAGGCTCAGCTTACCCTCCACCTCTTCGACTCGATCTCTGGCTTTAGAGAGTTTTTTCTCCACCTCAACTTTAATCCCTAACTGCCTTTCCAATTCAATTTTATTATTAGCCAGCGGTGCATCCCCCTGGTCTATTTGTTGTCTGATATATCGCTCTCTAGAAGTAAAATGATCAAGCTGAGATTGCATCCGCTCAAGACTTTGGGTAGCTGAGTCTCTAGTCGATTTCCTTGTCTCGAATTTAATAGCTAGGTCTTGCGCCGATAAACGATCCTGTTCTGCTTTCGCTCTTACTCCTTCAAGCTCACCTTTAATACGATCCCGATCTAGCTCCAAACTTTTCCGCTCAATCTCAAGCTTATCCAGTGCTTCCAGTGCCCCAGAAAACTGACTCTGCGAGTGTTTCGATTGCTCTTCAGCCGCGCGGTGCTCCGTATCTATTGATGCAACTTCCTCTCTGATAGCCTCTTGTCTCGCTTCAGCCTGTTCATATTTAAATCTGGTTCCATCGAGTCTCGCCTTGAGGTCTGCGTATTCTTCCACCAATGCCCCTGAATCCACCTGCATTTTTTCACGGCTGTCTTCAAGTTGTCCCAGTCGAGCACGGCCAGTCTCCGCTAATTCACGGGACTTATTGCGCCGGTCTTTCATTTCGAGTATTTCATCATGAAGCACCCGGATCTCGTTTTCCCGGTCCAAGATACCCTCCTCTTCTTTCCTGTCTCGGGCTACCCGCAACCAATCTGTACTAAGCCACACACCATCCGATGTAATAACCGAGCCGTCTTGCAGCTGATCTCTAATTTCCAAGGCTTCTTTTAATGTCTTAGCAGTACGCGTACTGCTTAATACCTCTAATAATGCAGCCGGTGCGCCAGAAACCTTGCTCGCTAGCGTATCTGGCTCATTATCATTACTCACTCCGGATACCGCACCGGAAAGCACAGTGACCTTACCTATGGAAAACTTGTCCAGACTCTCTGTCGCTTTTTTAATGTCGTCAACACATACCGCTTGCAGATAGTCCCCCAAAACCATCTCAACGGCTGTTTCCCAACCCTCTTTAACATCTATTAGCTGGGCCACACGCTTAGCATCTCCTAACTGCGAAGACATTAACCAACTCTCAATACTCTCATCGGATTGTCCAAGCGCAGCCTTTTGGATCGCCTCCAGTGCAACATATCTAGATTGCGCCTCAAGCAGCGTCATACTATGTTTTTCAACAATCTCGTTAAGGTGGGAATCCTGTTCTCGCAACTTTTGGATCTTGTCATGCAAATCTGCAAGATGCCTATCAAACTCATCCCGTGCTTGTCGTTTACTCTGCTCCTGAATACTCAGGCCTTCAAAATCATCTTTTAGTTTTTTTGGATCAGCACCCTTCTTAGACTCATTAAGCTTTTGGGACCTAGTCTCTAGACTTTTTATTCTAGATCTCAATTGCTCGGAACGAGTTTTTTCAACATCCCTAGTATTTTCCGCTACATTTAAACGGTCGGTATAATGTTTCCATGAACGCTGCCACTTAGCCAAAGTTTGTTCAGCAGCCTCTAATGCTTCCTGAGTATCTTCCTGACGCTTTTGAGCCTCTTCTAAACCCGGAACAAGCTCATTCAAGGTCAATTCCAATTGAGAAATCGCTGTTTCATCTTTATTGATGTGCTCACTTATTTCAGTAGCACCGCGTACTGCAACGGCCAGGTCTTCCTTCTGCCGCTCACGCAACTCATATGCATGCTTAATAGACTGCTCTAATCGTGCAATTTGAGAACCGGCTTTATAAAAGCGGCCTTGTATTTCGTTTAACTCGTCTGTCCTGTCCCTGTGTTCAATGCGCGCCCGCTCAACTTTTGCTTCAATATTTCTCTGAACTGCAACCACTGCCTCTAAAGCAGTCTCACTTTGTCCTTTGCTTCGATCAGACAAAAGCCCCCTCGCATCTAGATCACGCAAACGCAATGCCAGTGACTGAGCTTCCGCTCTGCGCTCTTCATCCTTATAACTACTGTATCTTTCAGCTGTCTTTGCCTGCCTATTAAGATGCTTGATGTGTTTTTCAACCTCATCAATAACGTCAGTAAGACGATCTAAATTATCTTTGGTATGCTTTATTCGATTTGATGTCTCTCGCCGACGTTCCTTATATTTCGAAACTCCGGCAGCTTCCTCGATAAAAACTCGCATCTCTTCTGGTTTTGCTTCTATGATGCGACTTATCATGCCTTGCTCAATAATCGAGTAGCTACGTGGACCAAGCCCAGTACCTAGAAATACACCGGTTACATCTTTGCGCCGGCACTTAGTTCCGTTTAAGTAGTATGTGGATATACCGTCTCTGGCTACCTCGCGACGGATTGATATCTCCGAGTATTTCGAATATTCGCCTGTTAAAGTTGTGTCGGTGTTATCGAATAACAACTCAACGGAGGCTGCCCCAACAGGCTTCCTGGAACTCGAGCCGTTAAATATAACATCTGTTATCGAGTCACCGCGCAAACGACTAGCTGAACTTTCACCCATGACCCAGCGAACTGCATCAACAACATTAGATTTACCACAACCATTGGGACCGACGACGCCTACAAGGCTACTAGGGAAGGGAATTGTGGTCGGATCCACGAAAGATTTAAAACCGGCAAGCTTGATCTTGCTAAGTCGCATATACTGGTGTTTGCCCAACGCCAAAGTGTGGTTACATTGTAAATCAAATTACAGAATAAAACGATTTACGATTCAAGTTTTTTTTAATCGCTTATATTCTCGTTGGATTATTCTTGATTTTAACTTTGAAAATTCGGAGTAGCTTCTCTTAATTTTTAGTTTTTAGCATTTTTATTAGGAAAAAAGATTCAAAATCTCCTTCCATGTGCTCCGTGGCAATGTATAATTCGGCGTTTTTCTCTGCTCACCAGACATACAAATGCCAGCAACTAAATCAGTTAAAAAGAAAACCAATACAGTAACAACTCGCAAGAAAAAATCCCGCGCCACCAAGAAGGCGGGGACCAAACCTGCCGTAACAAAAAAGGTGGTTAAAAAGAAAGCCTCCAAGAAAAAGCGTGCGCCCAGTAAAAAAGCGGCACGCAAAAAACGATCCCTAGGCGACGTATTCTTAGGACCAATACATGGTATCGAACCATATATCATTAAGCGTGGTGAAGAATACATGAGCAAGGCACAGGTAAAACATTTTAGAGACATTCTCCAATCTTGGAAAAACGAACTGATAGAACATGTCGATGGTACCGTACACCATATGCAGGACGAGGCCGCAAATTTTCCGGACCCCAGTGACCGTGCTACCCAGGAATCAGAATTTGGGTTGGAATTAAGAACTAGGGACCGAGAAACAAAACTGTTGCGCAAAATTAATTTAGCGTTATTAAGAATTGATGACGGCGCGTACGGTTATTGCGAAGAAACAGGAGAAGAAATCGGACTCAAAAGGTTGGAAGCCCGTCCTGTTGCAACACTTTGCCTTGAGGCTCAAGAACGCAGAGAAATGGCTGAACGGCAATTTCGTGATAGGGATGACCGATACCGTTAGACGGTCCATATGAAGAAATGTCCCGGAATTCCTGTGGGACGATTCGCACCGTCCCCGACGGGCCCTCTGCATTTCGGCTCACTGCTTACTGCAGTCGCAAGCTACGCTGAAGCAAAATCAAAAGGGGGGTGCTGGCTAGTCCGAATTGAAGATATCGATCCGCCGCGAGAAATGCCCGCTGCGGATAAATTAATTTTAGGAACATTGGAAACCTACGGATTTGAATGGGATGATACGCCCGCATATCAAAGCTCTTTTAGCAGCCATCATTATCAAGTTGCGCAAAAACTCATCAAAGACAAAAACGCATATCACTGCACATGCTCCAGAAAAGACCTCTCTAAAACTCAAACAGGGATCCTTGGAACCATCTACCCAGGTACATGTCGTAACGGCTGTGCAAATGGGGACTTTGCAATCCGAATTCGGACAAATGATGAATTGATTGGATTTAAAGATTTACTGCAAGGCACATACGAACAGCGTCTGGAATCTAAGTCCGGAGACTTTATTATCGTTCGGAAAGATGACTTGATTGCCTACAACCTTGCTGTGGTTATTGACGATTTTCAGCAAGGCATTACTGAAGTCGTCCGCGGAATAGATCTATTAACATCAACGCCACGACATATTTGGCTTCAGCAAGTTCTTGGGTTCCCAACCCCTTCCTATATGCATATTCCGGTAGCTGTTAATAACGACGGCCAAAAATTGAGCAAATTAACTGGGGCCACCGGTATTGATTCCTCAAAGCCCAACCTCATTTTATTCAAAACACTGCAGGCGCTCCGCCAAAACCCGCCGCCTGAACTTGCTCTTGAAAAGCCAATAACAATCTGGCAATGGGTAATGGAGAATTGGAGCGTGGCACCCCTAAAGAAAGAAACTGTTGTCTGCGCTAGCAAACACGGCTTTTGATCCTCGTACAAATCAACTATCGTGGTTCCATGAAAACAACCCGAATAATAACCAAATACGCGAACCGACGCCTTTATGATTCAGAAGAAAGTCGTTATGTAACACTTATTGATATTAGACGCCTTGTAAAGGATAAAATCGATTTCATCGTCTGGGACCGAAAAAGTGGAATAGATATTACACGCACCATCCTTTTGCAAGTCATAACAGATTTAGAACGAACAGGTCATTCAATCATGAGTCGCAAATTTTTATCCCAAGTAATACGTTCGTACGACAAAGTAGTACCCGAATTTGTTACGGAATACCTTGAGGAAAGCATGCGTTTTTTTATGACTCAACAAAAAAATTTGCTTAAACAAATTAATCGGGTAATGGACCGAGACCCATTTAAAGAGGTAGCTGGCATTGCACAAGACAATTTTGTCAGATGGAAATCATTACAAGAGGAAGTATTGCAGCGCCTTGGTCAATTAGCAGTGCCTGAGAAATAATAACTACCCTCGAACAGTTGTAAAGCCTGGAGTTTATAACTGCCGTATTCCTTAATTCTCTTGACAGACGCATATAAACTGACCTAATTTAGTTGTGTAATAGGGATCAGCTCCCCCGCCCCCTATTACATGCCTGAAGGAGTTTTTACTCCATGGCCGGCCCCCGACTATTCGGGGGCCTTTTCATTAAAATATTCATGGGACCCAAGGAAAAATTTCTTCCACATTTAAACCTGCTTGGTGGCTTACAAACTGTCACGCCCAAACTATTTTCCCAACCTTATCGACGTCCCAATCTAAAGAAATTGGACTGCGCAGTGAAACCATTGAACTGCCGGACGGTGATATCACGTTAATTGACTGGCTAATTGATTCCCCGGGCACCGGATCGGGAGCTCCCATTCTAATTATTTTGCATGGAATGGAGGGATCATCCAGGTCACAATATGCGAAATTGTTGCTGAATTCTGCAGCAAATCAAGGCTGGCGAGCAGCAGTACTGCATCTTCGAGATTGTGGAGGCTTGGATAACAAACTTCCAAGGCGCTATCACTCCGGAGAAACGAATGACCTTCGCTTTCTGATTAACTCTCTGAGATCTAAAAATGAGGAGCGTGACACTCAGATTGTCGCCGCTGGCTTTTCTCTAGGGGGGAACATACTTCTTAAATATCTTGGTGAAGAGGGTCTGGACACTGGTCTAAACGCCGCTGTTGGTATCAGTGTTCCCCTGAATCTTCATCACTCCGCAGAAAGACTTTCAAAGGGTTTCTCGAAGATCTATCAATTTTTATTCATAAAGAAAATTAAAAAACGATTACGTAGAAAATTCAAACAAAACACCAATGCATTTGATTGGAAAAATACGATGTCTGCAAAAAATTTTGCCGACATCGATGATGCCGTCACAGCTCCGTTACATGGTTTCTCAGGAAAGGATGAATATTATGACCTATGCAGCTCCATTAACTTTCTTTCACAGATTCGCACGCCGACTTTAATAATAAATGCCCTTGACGATCCGTTTACAACACCCGAGGCAATAGTTGACGCTAGCGACATACCGGAATGCGTGCAAATTGAACTACCGCGTAAAGGTGGCCATATCGGCTTTATCAACGGAGGTAGCCCTTGGAAACCAACATATTATCTTCCGAATCGAATCATTGGCTTTTTGGATAGACAAATAAATTGTTCGTTAAAATAGTCACACGTTATTTGCATACGCATTAAATTGGGGAAACTAATGTATAAAAATAGACTTTTTTACATCTGCATATTTTTATCAAGCCTATTGGGTTACGCCTTTGGTGCTACGCAATTCAATGCCCTAGACCCTATACGAGTTGCCCCGCATATTTATGAGAAAATTTTCGAGAATGAACAACTACGCGTATTGAAGGTGACGGAAAGAAATGGGGAAACTGCACCTTTGCATGAGCATCCCGAGGCACTGATTGTCTACCTCAGTTCATGTGCCTGGATGGAAAAAACTCCTGATGGAAGCCCGAAAATGTTTTCTTTTAGGCTGGGAGAAGTCATTTGGCGCTCATCAACAACACACGGAGGTAATACAAGCAAAGTTATACAGGATTGTAGCCGCCTGGAAATTGAGGTGATATGAATTGAGGCACCTGCTATTTTTTCGAAATCAAAAAGCTCCGCCTAAACAAATTGCTTAATCCATAGATTCGGATTACCTTTTAAATTACAAGCATGTGAGGATTGCTTAATTTGATAACGGAAACCCATTACATGGCACCCATTTCTCGGCGACAATTTATACTGGGAACCACTTTAGCTGGAGTGAATCTCTTACCAACAGGTCAATTGATTCCAAAAGCAATTGGTGCAGAACTAGTGCGACCGGATTATATGATTCGTGCCAGCACTAACGAAAATCCCTGGGGCCCTTCGAGAGTTGCTTTGCAAGCTATCCTTGATTCAGTAAAAAAGTCCAACCTCTATAGTGGCGATCGTCGTAAGCTGGGTGAGTTGTTGGCTGAAATTAACAATATTCCACAAGATCATGTCACCGTGGGTACGGGCTCAGGAGAAATTTTACGCACCGCGGCCCTTCTTGCGAATATGGAAGATGGTTCTATTGTTGCTCCAGATCCTACCTACCATGACCTTATCCGCTATGCCGAACGGGCCGGCTCAACAATAATTCGCGTGCCGGTCAACCATGAAACGAAAGAAATTGACCTTAATGCACTCTACAAAGCCATTCGTCATGACACACGGTGTGTTTATCTCGCTAATCCGAATAATCCCATACCTTCTATTATAGAAAAAAGTTCGTTGAAGGACTTCGTAACTGAGGTATCTAAAAAATGTATGGTATTTGTCGATGAAGCATATTTCGAATTTGTTGAAGATCCCGTATATGAATCCATGATGGGTCTAGTCCGTAATGAACACCAAAACGTAATAGTCGCACGCACAGCATCTAAAATTCACGGATTAGCCGGGCTTCGAGTAGGTTTTGGATTTGCACACCCGGACATAATAAAACGCATTAATTCAGCTAAAACAGGTGCGCTTAATGTATTGGGAATAAATGCAGCAATAGCCAGCTATCAGGATAAGGAATTCCAGAATTTTACGATTCGAAAAAATAAGGAATCATTACGCATGGTTGAAGATCTATTTGATTCCCTAAACGTGCGGTATATCAAGTCGCATGCAAACTTTACTTTCTTGCATACAGGTCGTGACATTCAAAAAGTCCGCCGCGAATTTTATGATGAAGGTATTATGGTGGGAAGACCATTCCCACCAATGACTGACTGGCTGAGGGTAAGCATGGGTAAGCCACACGAGATGGAATATTTCGTACAGACCTACCAGAAACTAATGGGATAACTCAACTAACCATCGAAACAATCAGTACGGTGATATTTTTTTAATCTTCGCTGCCTACTGCCTTCATGGACAACCGAACTCGACCCTGACGATCGACCTCAAGCACCTTAACCTTAACGGTATCTCCCTCCGACAACTTGTCACTTACCTTCTCAACACGTTCATTTGAGATCTGCGAAATGTGGACCAAGCCATCTTTTCCGGGCAATATAGTAACGAACGCTCCGAAATCCATAAGCTTAGCGACCTTTCCGTCATAAACATGGCCCACCTCAACATCGGCGGTTATTAAATCAATTCTGCGTTTCGCTTCCCTTCCAGAAGCTCCGTCTACCGAAGCAATTTTTACCGTCCCATCCTGATCAATATCGATAGTTGCTCCGGTCTCCTCAGTCATTGCCCGAATAACTGAGCCACCTTTACCGATCACATCACGAATCTTTTCTGGATCGATTTTAAAAGTCGTTATTGTCGGAGCCCATTCGGACATTTCTTCTCTCGGTGAAGAAATGACTTTCGCCATTTCATCCAGAATATGAAGTCGGGCTACTTTTGCCTGATCTAGCGCCACGCTCATTATTTCCTGCGTAATCCCTTGAATTTTTATATCCATCTGCAAAGCAGTAATACCATCTACCGAGCCTGCCACTTTAAAATCCATATCACCTAAGTGATCCTCATCCCCAAGAATATCAGTCAGCACCGCAAAATCGTCGCCTTCTTTTACAAGTCCCATAGCTACACCAGCCACTGGAGCTTTAATAGGTACGCCCGCGTCCATCAATGACAGACTAGTGCCACAAACCGACGCCATCGAACTGGAACCATTCGACTCAGTAATTTCTGAGACAACCCGAATTACATACGGAAAATCCTCTAGTGTCGGCATCACGGCCTGTACACCTCTCCGTGCCAGTTTCCCATGGCCTATCTCTCGACGTTTTGGTGAACCTATAAATCCCGTCTCCCCCACGCAATAAGGCGGAAAATTGTAATGCAACATAAATGGCTCTTTCCGTTCACCTTCTATCGCGTCGATTATCTGAGCGTCACGTCCGGTGCCGAGAGTCGTCGCAACAATTGCCTGAGTCTCTCCTCTGGTAAATACGGCAGAGCCGTGAGTGCGCGGCAGTTCGCCTACCTTCACATCAATTGGACGGACCGTGGTTGTATCACGACCATCTATGCGGGCCTCACCTGCGATAACTCGTTCCCTTACTATTTTTTTCTCACACTTTGCTAAGACTCCTGACACTTCTTCCGGTGTCCACTCAGCGTCATCACCGTCGGTCAGCGCAACCACTGCGGCAGACTTAGCCTCCCCAACAGCAGCCTGGCGCTCCACCTTTTCTGTAATACGATAAGCATCCGATAATCCACGTTCCGCAGCCTCGATAACCGCTTGTTCTAAACCTTTGTCTTCTTCCGGTGCCTGCCAATCCCAAGCTGGCTTTCCAACCTCCTCGGCCAACTCATTAATAGCCTGAATAGCTGTCTGCATTTGTTCATGACCGAACATAACCGCCCCGAGCATGACTTCTTCAGAAAGAATTTTAGCTTCCGACTCAACCATCAAGACAGCATCTGTCGTGCCAGCTACAACCAAGTCAAGATCGGAGTCAACTAAATCCGAAACACCTGGGTTTAAGACGTAGCTGCCGTTCTGGTAACCCACTTTCGCAGCACCAACTGGGCCTGCAAAGGGCATTCCAGAAATTGCTAAAGCTGCAGAAGCACCGATAAGCGCCGGGATATCAGGGTCCACCTCCGGATTAAGGGATACCACTGTCGCAATCACCTGCACCTCATTCTTAAAACCTTTCGGAAAGAGTGGCCGGATTGGTCTATCGATCAAACGACAGACAAGGATTTCTTTTTCACTTGGACGGCCTTCTCGTTTGAAAAAGCCACCAGGAATTTTGCCCGCCGCATAAGTTTTCTCTTGATAATTAACAGTGAGCGGGAAAAAATCTCTACCTGGGTCCGCGGCCTTCCTGCCGACGGCCGTTACTAGAACAACAGTATCCGACATGTTGACTAGGACAGCACCGTCTGCCTGTCTCGCGATAGCACCAGTTTCAATCGTTATCTCATGCTCTCCATACTGGAAAGACTTTATAATTGGTTTCACTTTAATTTTCTCATTATTGCGGATATGGCGGCCAAGATTTCTACTTCCGAGCTATGGCCGAAATTGGTTAAATTGATTTCCTTTAAGCGCCGATTGAATTAGCGGCGCAGACCGAGCCGAGTAATTAGATCGCGATATCGTCCTTGATCTTTTGCTTTAAGATAATCAAGTAGCTTGCGCCGCTTGTTAACCATTCTCAAAAGACCCTGACGAGAGTGATGATCTTTTTTATGATCGCCAAAGTGCTCGGTCAATCCTGAAATTCTTGCAGATAGTAAGGCAACCTGAACCTCCGGTGACCCAGTATCATTTTCGTCACGGGCATAGTCCGCTACGATTTTACTCTTGCTTTCACTTGAAAGTGACATACCTTAGAAACTCCAATAGTTCTTCTTTATTTTTACCCTAATTTTTGAGCGGCGTATTCTAGCGGTAGATCTATTAATAGTCTAACACTCCAAAACCTGTTGATCCTTTGTCAGCCAGTTACCTCCCTGCTTAGTCAGGTAATGTAAAAAGCCTTTTAGGGGTAACAATCCCTTTACCTAATGACTCCCCAACACCGAGAAACTTATTTTTTACCGTATAAACCGTTACAAAACCTAGATCTTTGCATCCCGGGTTAACCGGTTGCCCCCTATTAAATTTAATCACATCCTCTTTCTGTAAAGTGCAAGAAGGCCATTTATTGAGCGCTGCATCTGGCGACAACAGTCGTGCACGAAGACGGTCAGGATCCTCTTTAGCAACCAACTCAGCGCTCTCTAGATCCAGCATGTCATCAGCATTAAAATCGCCAACTGACTCCCGATGTAATTTTGTAGTATGCGCGACGGTGCCAACTGACTTTGCAATGTCCTCAACCAAAGTCCTGATATAGGTGCCTTTCGAACAATGGACACGAAATACTAATCGAGTATCCCTTATCTCGATCAAATCCATCAGACGGATATAAATTTTCCTCGCTTTCCGCTCTATCGTCTTTCCTTGACGGGCCAGTTCGTAGAGCCTCTTGCCATTTATTTTAAGGGCAGAGTACATCGGAGGAATCTGATCGCTGTTCCCGACAAATTCTCTTAAAATGACTTGCCAGGCCGCATAATCTAAAACCGGAACCGGCTGCGTTTCTGTAATTTTCCCATCTGCGTCTCCTGTGTCCGTAGCCTCTCCTAGTTGTGCTGTTACGCGGTAAGTCTTATCAGCCTCTAGAAGGTAAGCGCATAGTTTTGTCGCTTCTCCAAAACAAAGAGGTAACATTCCAGTAGCTGCCGGATCAAGGCTTCCGGTATGCCCTCCCTTATCTGCCTTTATGAAACGTTTTACTTTTTGCAACGCTTCATTGGATGTCATCCCTGCCGGCTTATTAAGGAGCAATACACCATTGACCCTGTTCGACTTTCGAGAACTTTGTACTCCTCCTGCATTAGGCTCCACTATAAGTTCCCCTTAGGCATTTTTGCTTCTTCTATTAGCCTAGCTATCTCAGCACCTTGTGCACTACTGTCATCATGCACAAACCTAAGTTCAGGAACATGCCTAATCATTAGCTCCCCCCCCAGTTTACGGCGCAAAAAGCCAGCGGCCCTCTCTAGGCTTTCATAAACGAGTGCTGCATCAGCGTCCGGTTCAAGCATATTAAAGTAGACTTTTGCAACGCTAAGATCACGAGATAAATCAACCTCTGTCAAAGATACGTTGGCAAGGCCCGGGTCCTTAATCTCAAATCGTATAAGTGAACTTAATACTCTTAGAAGTTGCGCCCGGAGTCGTTGGTGACGTGCAAATTCTCGAGGCATTGAGCTAATCTAGAGTTCGAGCAATTTCTACCCGCTCATAGCACTCAATCTGATCACCTACTTTGACATCCTTATAATTTTTTACACCTATACCGCATTCGGTGCCGCTACGAACCTCTTTAACATCATCTTTAAAGCGCCGAAGAGATTCCAACTCTCCCTCATAAATAACGACGTTATCTCGGAGCACACGTATTGGATTCGACCGGCGAACCTGCCCTTCCAACACTATGCTCCCTGCAATATCACCAAACTTCGGAGATAAAAATACCTCCTTGACTTCCGCAAGCCCAACAATATTTTCACGGACCTCTGGTGTGAGCAGACCGCTTACAGCAGCCTTAACATCATCAATAGCTTCGTAAATAATACTGTAATAGCGAACATCGACTCCTAACTCTTTGACGGCCGTTCGTGCTGACGCATCAGCGCGAACATTAAATCCTATAATTACCGCCTGAGAAGCAGCTGCAAGTGTTGCATCTGACTCAGTGATACCTCCTACTCCAGCACTTATAACTTTGACGCTCACCTCTTCATTAGACAGTTTCGTTAACGCGTCTCTGAGGGCTTCGGTACTGCCATGGACATCTGATTTAATCATCACAGATACTACTTTTGCATCGGCCTCAGTCATCTGACTAAACATATCTTCAAGCTTCGAAGCCTGCTGAGCAGCAAGCTTGTTTTCACGCGTTTTCGACTGCCTGAATTCAGCCACCTCCCGCGCCTTCCTCTCGTTCTTAACAACAAGAAAATCATCACCGGCGTTTGGCGTTCTAGATAATCCAAGAACAACTGCGGGTATAGATGGTCCAGCATCCATTATTTTATTCTGAGTTTCATCAAACATGCTCCGTACACGTCCGAATTCTTCCCCTGCGATAAGCATGTCGCCCTGCTTAAGAACACCTTCTTGAACTAAAATGGTCGCAACAGCGCCTCGCCCTTTTTCGAGACTTGACTCAATAACGATTCCTCGCGCTGGCCCCTCAGCAACAGCCTTTAAATCCATAACTTCGGCCTGCAGTAAAACCGCATCCAATATGGCATCCACCCCTTCCCCAGTTTCCGCGGACACATTCGCAAACAAATGTTCACCACCCCAGTCTTCTGGAATGATTTCGTGCGCCGATAACTCATTTTTTACACGCTCAGGATCAGCACTTTCCTTATCAATTTTATTTATTGCTACAACAATCGGGACCTGCGCAGCTTTTGCGTGTTCTATGGCTTCGATCGTCTGGGGTTTAACGCCATCGTCAGCTGCTACTACCAGTATCACAATGTCAGTCGTCTGCGCACCACGAGCACGCATTTGGCTGAATGCCGCATGTCCGGGGGTATCAAGGAAAGTGATCTGGCCTTTCTCTGTGGTAACAGCATAAGCACCGATGTGTTGTGTGATACCACCCGCCTCTCCAGCCGCTACTTTAGTCCGACGAATATAGTCAAGCAAGGATGTCTTTCCATGATCAACATGCCCCATAATTGTCACTACCGGCGCTCTTGAAACCGCCTCCCCATCCGATCGCTCATCCTTTAGCAGGTCCTCATCAAGCTCGGTGCCAGAAAAAGGTTTGGCCACGTGCCCTAACTCCTCGACCACTAAAATTGCCGTATCCTGATCGATTATCTGGTTAATCGTAACCATCGCTCCCATGTTGAAGAGCACTTTTACTACCTCGTTACCCTTAATCGCCATTTTTTGAGCCAACTCAGATACAGCAATATTTTCAGGAACCTCAACCTCATGAATAACTGGGGCCGTTGGCTTTTCAAAGCCATGCTGACCATCACTACTAATCGAAACCGGACGACGGCGGACCGGTGTTTTACGCTTTCTCCGCCCACTTTTGTTTCCGGCGACGTGAAGTTCTTTGCGGCCGTAGCGTGTATCTGCCGGGGCCTTCGGTTTTTTCTTTTCCTTTTCTTTCTGCTTACGTTGACGAGCCTCCTGTTCCGCCTTCTCCGCTTTCGCACGATCTTCAGCCGCTACCAATGCCGCCTTTTCTGCAGCTTCTCTAGCCTCCTCCTCAGCTTTTTGTCTAGCCTCTTCTAGTCGTCCAGCCTCCTCTGCAGCTTGTTCCGCAGCTTCTTGTTCCGCTTTTAGACGCTCTTGTTCCCGCTGCTCGGCATCCACCTTTTCCTGCTCTTCCTGCCGCTGTCGATCTAACTCCTCCTGTTCTTTCTGTGCTTCTTTTTCGAGCACATCGCGCTTGATATATGTCCTTTTACGACGCACCTCGACATTAACGGTCCGAGATCGGCCCTGAGCGCCAGATAATCTCAATTCAGATTGGGATTTTCGTCGTAACGTGATCCGACGAGGTGCTCCAAGCGAAGCTGTATCTTCCTGGCCATGACTTCGCCGCAAAAACGTTAATAATTCCAGTTTCGCCTCGTCACTAATAAGGCCCTCGGCACCACTGACTTCAATACCCGCATCATCAAGCTGCGAAAGCAATTTCTCCACAGGTACCTTTAATACCTCGGCAAATTGTGCGACGGTGACATCAGCCATAGTGGAACTCCATATCTCCCATTCTTAGACCTCTGACTCAGCTTCAAACCAGTGAGCACGGGCCTTCATGATCAATGCCGCTGCTGCTTCTGGATCCATCTCATTGATTTCAAGGAGATCATCAGTTGCAAGTTCTGCGAGGTCCTCCCGTGTCACTATTCCTTCACTAGCAAGTTTAAAAGCTAAGCCTCTTTCCATACCCTCAAGAGCAAGTAAATCCTCTGCGGGCTCAGCCTCGTCGATTTTTTCTTCCTGCACTATTGCCTGAGTCAATAAGACGTCACGCGCCCTGTTACGAAGTTCATCGACGATTTCCTCATCAAACTCTTCGATCTCAATCAGCTCAGCTGCCGGAACATAAGCAACTTCCTCAATAGTCGAGAATCCCTCTTGCACCAAGATCAACCCAACTTCTTCATCAACATCGAGCTTTTTGGAGAACATTTCGATGAGATCTCGCATCTCTGCTTCACTCTTTTGTTCGGCATCTGTCTCCGTCATCACATTGAGTTCCCAACCAGAGAGCTCACTTGCGAGTCGGATATTCTGTCCGCCACGACCGATAGCTTGCGACAACTTGTCCTCATCAACGGCGATATCCATGCTATGCGCATCTTCATCGACCACAATCGAGACAACCTCAGCCGGGGACATTGCATTTACCACAAACTGGGCAGAATTATCGTCCCAAAGAATGATGTCCACCCGTTCGCCTGCCAATTCATTCGACACAGCCTGCACTCGTGCGCCCCTCATTCCAACACAGGCTCCTACCGGGTCGATCCGCGAATCATTACTTTTAACTGCGATTTTTGCCCTGAGGCCCGGGTCCCGAGCAGCACCCAATATTTCGATCAATCCCTGTCCAACTTCTGGCACCTCGATTTTAAAAAGTTCAACTAAAAACTGTGGCGATGTCCGTGTCATAAAAAGTTGTGGTCCTCGCGGTTCCGAACGAACCTCGGTCAACAAAGCTTTCATTCGATCCTGCGGTCGCACAGGTTCACGAGGAACCATTTGCTCACGTGCGACGAAACCCTCTGCATTTCCACCGAGATCAATATAAACGCCGTTACGATCTACACGCTTGACCAGTCCGGATAACAACTCTCCTTCCCGTCCTGTGAACTCCTCAACGACCTGCTCTCTTTCTGCTTCTCGTACCTTTTGAACGATGACTTGTTTGGCCGTCTGCGCAGCGATCCTTCCAAACTCAACAGATTCCATTGGCACTTCCACGTACCCACCTGGTTCTGCATCTTTATCGACATCGACAGCATCAATCATTCTGAGTTCCCGATCCGGCACCTCAAGCTCATTGGACTCATCCTCAAATACCAGCCAACGCCGAAAGGTATCGTATTCGCCAGTCTCCCGGTCTATCGAGACACGCACTTCGATATCCTCTCCATGTCGACGACGTGTCGCAGACGCGAGTGCTGCTTCAATGGCCTCGAAGATAATCTCTTTCTCCACGCCCTTCTCATTAGAAACGGCGTCAGCAACCATTAATATCTCTTTGCTCATTACCAAGCTACTCCAAACATCGGTTCCATATTCAAAAATCAGGTATTAAACGGGCCGATTCAATTGTCTCCAGGGGTAAACTGAAAGACTTACCGTCCACTTCAACTTCGATCTTTTCCTTTACTGCAGATTTTAATGCACCCTTAAAATTACGACGACCATCCAATGGGAACCTAAGCTTCACACGTATATCTTCACCCATAAAACGCTTGAAGTGTTTCAGCTTTGTTAGCGCTCGATCTAGTCCTGGCGAAGACACCTCAAGCGCGTAATTTCCGGGCATCGGGTCCTCGACCTCCAGAATCGCACTTACTTGTCGACTAACCACTTCGCAATCTTCGAGGTCAACACCTGACTCTTTATCAATAAAAATACGCACTAGTCCACCATTCTTACCAAGTTTTACCTCTAGATCTGCCAACTCAAAACCTAAATGCTCGATAGTAGGCTCCAATAATTGTATTAATTTGTCCCTCAAATTTTTAACATTCCACTTTAATCTATAATTATAACTATTTGTTATAAAACAAAAAATGGGCATAAAGCCCATTTAAATTCCTCACAAATATTGTCTTACAATAAAAAACCCCTTTACGGGGCCTTATTTGTGAAAATACTGGCCGCGGAACGTCAACTTCCCGCCACCGCTTTGGCGCGCGATTATACGGCAATATTCTATAAATGTGTAATGAGGAGATCGAGAACGGTAATAAAAATCGAGCGCCCTATGTATATTGGTTTATCCTCATAAATAAATGGAACCCAAACACAAAAGCAGAGAGGAAAAACAATGCAATAAGGTATTCAGGTTTGTTTTCCAACGACCCCTCTATAGCATTGTATTGATGGTCATCATCTCTGGCGCCATTTATGCAAAATTTCGCAGTGGTGAAGCATCGAGATCACCCACGGAAAATGCGCCTCGTTTACCGATAACAAACCCCTTACTCGAACCAAACCGCCCAGATCTTATCGGGGAACCGAGGATCGATGACGAAAGGCAATAAGAAGGTATCCCTCAATTTGCAACTGAGTGGTAATGAAGATGGATAATTTTCCAAGCGCCATTTATCTTTGACCACACCCAGGTTTCAGCCCAAACGGAAGTGCTTGGGCTAAATTCACCACTATTAGAACCATCCGGAAATAAGTAGGAAACCTCGGCTGCTGGATACAATACAACTGCGGAATTTCCGTCCTCACTCAACCGGATTGTGCGCGCTGCATCAGCGTCAAGCGACGATACACCGCCACCTGAACTAATTAGCTGTTTCCAGCTTTCATAATATTGAGTAACAATTTGCTTTTCACCACCCGACGTCAAAATCGTCGCATCATCAGTGAAGAATTCGAAATAGGCTTCCACTTCATTAGCAGCATAGGCCTGAAGCGAAGCCTCAGCAGCTGCGTCAACCTCAGCATGCAATTGTGCCTCATCTACCGGCGCCTCAGCGCAAGAAGCTACCAACAGAACAACAATTGTTCCGGTTAACATTACCCACAGGAGCTTGAGATTAATCCATATTGTGTCGTTATTAGTCATTATTACCCCTTTACAACTTCGTTCATGTACCACGCGACAAAGCGAGACGGCTGACCCTCACGCAACGAATAACGCCCTGCCACATAGCCCTTGGACCGGATGCCCACATGATTATTTTCCACGATCCAGGCATCTTCAATTATCGTGATATCCCAAAGCGCCATGAGTTTTTCCGGATCATAATCCTTGCCTTCTTCGGCGTCCGGATGCACTAACCACCAGATCTCAGCATCGGTCAACTCCTCCCCACGGGGAGTGAATCGTGCAACCATCACATGATCATCATAGAACTGCCAGTATCCGGTCGACCAATCTGTAGTCACTATGCTCGTATCATGTGTCGGCTTCTTAATATTGGGTAATAACGGCGCTAGCTGTTTACCATCGACAGAGCCAGTGAGAAAACCGTAATTGAGCTCTCCAGAATACTGCCCCGGTCCATAACCACTCCCAAGCTCCTCGCCTGATTGACCTCCTAACCATTCTGCAACCTGACTATCACGTCTTCTTTTTTGCGAGTCGCTCAAGTCATGATCCCAATTATGCGTAGTCACCAGGTTGGAATGCGACTTTCCACAGTGGTAACACTCCTGGAAGTTCTCAAGGGCTAGTTTCCAATTTGCCTTAACAGGATAACTTTGGCGGGCACCAATCTTTAAATCCGCTAAACTGTAGCTTTCTTCAACATCCTTAAACGACTCTGTGATCGTATTGAACTCAGGTGGCTGTTCTGCGCGTGAGAAGTTTAAAAAGATGTTGCCGGCGACAATTTTCATGTGGCAATCAATCAGGCTGTTAGCCGCCATATCAAAATCATCCGGCATGTCATAAGCATCAATCAAAGAACCATCAAGAT
>CAJWFK010000011.1 GCA_913031125.1 uncultured Woeseia sp.
CTAACTATTAACTCGTCAATGAGTTCTAGTAGTTTAGGGTAGCTCCCGGCTTCCGCGGCACCGCTACGGTATTTACCGTTAACAACCATCGCCGGAACACCAGTTATCCCGTAACGTCGCCCCAGATCCTGTGCGACTCTCAATTTTTGTGATACTTGGAAAGAGCTCCAAGTGTTTTGAAAGTCCTCAGCAGATACGCCATGCTTTTCGAAAAGTTCTTGTATAGCATCCATCGACGTGAGTTGGTTCCGGCGGCGATGGTATTCAGCGAAAACCGCGGCACGAAAGCCATCCGGATTAGCAATTTTTCCATTGTTTACCAGCACTTCTTCTGTGTAATACAGCTGCGCGTGTAATCTCACAAGAGGATTCCATACAGCAGGGATGCGAACAAAACGAACATTCGTTGGCATGTTTTCTTTCCAACGATTAATAAACGCCTCAAAGTCATAACAATGATTACACCCATACCAGAACACTTCGGCTACCTCTATTTTGTCCGCACCGCCAACGGTTGGTTGTGCAGGAACAAGGCGAGCATAGTGAGTACCCTCAGTGAATTTCCATTCGCGGAGATCATCCGCTGTAGTTGCCTGAGCCAGAATTATGGGTTTATTTTCTAAAACACTTTCTTGTTCTTCCGCTGCTGATTCTTCAACCATTTGCGGTTTTATTTGCTCATTGACCGATTCACCCTCGCGGGTAATAGCTGATTCAGCAACCGTTTCTTCCGGTATGGCTGATTCTATTGTTTTTTCCGCAACCGGTGTTTCTCCGTTACCACAAGCAGCAATCAATAGCGCTGATAGCACCACAGGAATATTGAGTCGGTTCATTGAATTTTCTCCGGACTAAAAATTATGTGCATAATTTCTACCACTAACCACAATTAGAATTTTTGAACAAATCAGTTTAAACCTTGCATGTAGGATGAGACAGCAAGTATGTCATCTTCACTGAGTCTACTGGCGATGTCGCGCATTACACGAGTCGGGCCATCAGATTGGCGCGCACCAGTAGCATAGGCACGCAGCTGCGCAGCCAGGTATACAGCATATTGTCCGCTAATTGATGGAACTGATGCAGCAGGATTGCCGATTCCGGTTGGACCATGGCACGCGATACACGCACTTGCTCCAGTTTCGCGGTTTCCGCCCCTATAAATTCGTTGACCGTGTTCAATTGTCTCTGGATTGGCTACGGTCTTTTCTGTTGGTTGCATACCAGAATAATAGACAGAGAGATTTGCCATATCAGACTCGTTAAGCAACATAACCTGTCCAAGCATCAGGGGTTCATTTCGCGCACCACTTTTAAATGCTTTAAGTTGTTCGACCATATATTTTGCGTGTTGGCCCGCAATACTAGGCCATACAGGATTAATACTATTTCCATCCGGTCCGTGACATGCAGAGCATGTGATTGATTTAGCTTTCCCAGCCTCAGAGTTTCCTTCTACAAGCCCATCCGCAAAAGCTGCGCCTGAAAGAAAAAGAAGAGTTGCGTAAGCCACAATTGCGTTCTTCATGATTGTAAATTTTATTTTCAGGTGCGACATTTTTGTCGCGATTTTTAACCTAGGGTTAGAGATTAGACTGCGATTTTTACCGTTATCTTTTGTCAGACCATAGTTAATGAGCATCCAAAAGAGGTCAGTGACCTTGCTACTGGGCCTTGAAGTCTTCAAAATCAAACATCAACGCCACAGCAGACCCCTAAATTATACACACATCGGGGCTAGTTCCTATGTCGCATTTCCCTGATTCAAAGTTTTTACGAAGTGCTAATGAGCCTTCCCAATTTGTCTCAGACATTGGCGCTGAAGTGGCTGTGGCCGGACGTTCTAATGCGGGAAAATCGAGCGCTATAAATGTGATTGTAAATCGGCGTCAGTTTGCTAGAACCAGCAAAACGCCAGGTAGAACACAACTGATCAATTTCTTTGAATTACGTAATGGAGAGCGTTTGGTAGATCTGCCGGGCTATGGCTACGCTAGGGTATCCGATGTTGTTAGGCGGCATTGGGGAGAATTAATTCATGATTATTTTCAATCCAGGCGCAGCTTAAGTGGTTTACTACTTGTTGTTGATATTCGGCGGGAGCTAACAGATTTTGATTGGA
Source organism: uncultured Woeseia sp. (assembly GCA_913031125.1). Taxonomy (GTDB): domain Bacteria; phylum Pseudomonadota; class Gammaproteobacteria; order Steroidobacterales; family Woeseiaceae; genus SZUA-117. Next base: position 2,123 of record CAJWFK010000011.1, read on the forward strand.
AGATGATGGAATATGCAGCGGCAGGGGCACTCCATGTTCACGTACTCCTTACAAAAACCGATAAGATTAAGCGGGGTAAGGCAAATACCGTTTTACTACAAGCGAAGAAGCAGTTGGCGGGGATGGGGACGGTTCAATTATTCTCTGCGCTAAAACGACAAGGTGTAGAAGAAGCGCGCGCGGCGCTTGACGACTTTTTAGCAACTGATGCAATGTTTTCTGACGGTATCTAATCGTACAGTTAGAATGTTTGTGGTTGTTCAGAGGTTCCACTACAACCATTTAGCAGGCATTTAATGGGCTTCATCCCAATTACGTCCTATTCCGGCATCTACCTGCAGTGGTACAGATAGTTTGGCTGCTTCTACCATGATTGAGACAATGTTTTCGCGAACAGCATCGACCGCACTTTCAGATATCTCGAAAACCAGTTCATCATGTACTTGCATAATCATCTTCGCCGGAACGTTGTTATCAATTAACCAAGCTTGCACAGCAATCATGGCTAGTTTGATTATATCTGCAGCAGTACCCTGCATGGGGGCATTAATTGCACTCCGTTCAGCATACTGACGCCTTTGTGCATTCCGATCATTAATTTCTGGTAGGTAAAGACGGCGCCCAAATTCTGTTTCTACATAACCTTTTTCACGTGCCTTTATTCGGGTATCGTCCATAAAAGTTTTGACTCCGGGATATCGGTCAAAGTAAAGATCCATGTAGTTTTGTGCTTCAATTCGGCTAATACTTAATTGCTTAGCGAGACCAAATGCTGACATGCCATACATAAGGCCAAAATTTATAGCCTTGGCCGATCTCCGTTGGTCCGAACTGACCTCATCGGGACTTACACAAAATACTTCGCTTGCCGTTGCGGTATGCACATCTTGGTTATTGGTGAATGCATCTACTAAACCTTTATCGCGTGAGAGGTGGGCCATAATACGCAGCTCGATTTGAGAGTAGTCTGCCGCGAGCAAAAGCTTGCCCTCTGGTGAAACAAAAGCGCGGCGAATTTTGCGACCTTCTGGCGTACGAATTGGTATATTTTGTAGATTCGGATTAGTCGACGAAAGTCTTCCGGTGGCTGTGACTGCCTGATGATAAGACGTATGTATACGACCCGTAGACTCAGCAATTTGCTTTGGCAGTTTATCTGTATAGGTGCTTTTTAGTTTGCTAACGCCACGATAATCAAGTATCACGCGTGGCAATTCATAATCGTTAGCCAGCTCTTGTAGTACATCCTCTGCAGTTGATGGCTGTCCCTTAGGCGTCTTTCTTACGACAGGGAGGCCGAGGTCGCTAAACAGTATTTGTTGAAGTTGTTTTGGTGATCCTAGGTTGAAATTTTTTCCTGCGAGCTCATACGCATATTTTTCAAGTTCCAGCATTCTATTTGCAAGTTCGATGCTCTGATTATTGAGCATTTCACAGTCGAGAAAAACTCCCTCCTTTTCCATAGCAAGCAATACTGGAACAAGTGGCTGCTCTATCAGCTCGTAAACGGATCGCAGCGGCTGAACTTTCTTTAGTTGTGTCCACAAATGTTCATGTAACCTTAAAGTAATGTCAGCGTCTTCCGCTGCATAAGCGGTAGCATCATCGATTTTGATTTCGTTGAACTTTAGTTGTTTCGAGCCTTTACCAGCGACATCTTCATAGTGAATAGTATTCACACCAAGGTACTGACGTGCAACTGAATCCATATCATGCCGGGTTCTTACGCTATTAAAAACGTATGATTCCAGCATAGAATCGAACGCCATACCATCCATAGTTATTCCGTAACGAGCAAGAATATGGGCGTCGTATTTAAGATGATGGCCAACCTTTTTCTTAGCAGGATTTTCTAAAAAGGATTTGAGCTTGTTTAGTACATAGTCACGGGATAATTGATCAGGCGCACCAGGATAGTCATGAGCGACAGGAATATATGCGGCAGTGCCCGGACTGATAGCGATAGAAATACCCACAAGTTCCGCCTCAATATAGTTGATACTGGTAGTCTCTGTATCGATTGAAACAATATCCGCCCCGTCAATCTTCTTAAGCCAGGTATTTAGTGCGGATTTTGTTAGGATTGCTGGATAATCTTTTTCCGTAGGTTTAGGTGGTTTTGCTTGCTCTGCTTCCACTCCATCAATCTGACTAAGGAGACGCTTCAGTTCTAGCCTAGTGTATAGTGCCTTTAATTTTTCTTTATCTGCCGGACCCTTTTTGAGTTCTCTGATATTTAATGGCAGATCTACATTTTGTCTGATAGTGGCAAGTTGGCGAGAAATTTTGAGTTTTTTGAGATTAGCGCGGAGGCTCTCACCGACCTTCCCGGAAAATTCCCCGGCATTTTCTATAATTTTATCGATATTGTCATATTTGTTTAGCCACTTCGCTGCGGTTTTCGCACCTACTTTTGGGACACCGGGGATGTTATCTGATGTATCACCAACCAAAGCTAACCAATCAATAATTTGTTCGGGATAAACACCGAATTTATTTTTTACTCCCTGCCGATCCAATATGGAGCCAGTCATCGAATTGATGAGGCACACTCTGTCATTGACAAGTTGTGCTATATCCTTGTCAACTGTAGAGACAATGGTATTAATACTTTTTTCGCACGCTTGTCGGCACAGTGTCCCAATGACGTCATCCGCTTCGACACCATTTATACGTACTATTGGCAGTCCCATGGCTGAAATAGCTTGTAGCAGCGGGTCGATTTGTTCTTTTAGATCATCCGGCATTGGCGGACGATTAGCTTTGTAGTCTTTGAATAGTTCGGTACGGAAAGTCTTTCCTGGGGCGTCGAAGACAACAATAAGATGGTCGGCACCCTGCTCAGCTATGAGTTTATTGAGCATATTCAGGACACCATGAATAGCACCGGTGGCCTCACCACGCGAACTGGTTAATTTTGGTAAGGCATGGTAAGCACGGTAGAGGTAAGAAGAGCCGTCTACAAGGACGAGTTTAGTATTGCTCATCAGATTTTCCGATAGATGGCCTCACTCTTTTTTGTTCAGGAATTGCTTTGGAGCCGAATCTGCACTGTTATTATAATTACCTGAGTTTTTTTGAACCGTGGGCGAGTAAATTTTTGATTCGTCAACGGGCAGATATAGCGGACCTTTTTGTCCACAGGCACCCATAAAATTTAATGCCAGAAAAAAAATTCCAAACTTGAAAATTGCAGACTGCATATTTATCGATTTTTCATCATGAAAGCGATTATTATCTCCGATAGTAACTCACATATGGGGAAAAGATCGCCACTGGGGGAAGATCTGTTTAGCTATTTTGCATAATCCTTGAATCAGCCCCATAGTATAGGAGTAGCCAACGATAATGGTTTCTTTTTTCAAGATTGACAGATAAATTTATTAAAGATGCTTGGAATCTAAAAGTGCCCTGCTACACTTCCGGTTCCTGCTAGGTACCAAATGACTAATGACCCTTCTTGATTCTGTCGAAATTGATACGCAAGATCCTATTGGCAGTGTGATTTGGCTGCATGGTTTGGGTGCCGACGGCCATGATTTTGAGCAAATAGTCCCAGAATTGAGGTTGCCCGATTGGCTAAGGCTTCGGTTTGTATTCCCACATGCACCTTATAGAAAAGTAACTATCAATGGTGGCATGACTATGCGTGCTTGGTACGATGTATTGGCGTTAGAGCGCGATGGCCCCCAAGATGAAAAGGGCATTCGTGAGAGTGGTGCTCATCTGTTGAAATTGATTGAGTATGAGCATGCGAAAGGTATTCCATATCATAGGATTCTTATCGCTGGTTTTTCTCAAGGTGGCGTGATTGCGGTGCACACCGCGTTGCGATTTGAGCAGCGACTGGCTGGATTGTTGGCTATATCAACTTATCTCCCTTTACCAGAATCCCTTGGTCAGGAGGTGTTTGGTAACTTAAAAGCCCAGCCTATGGACTTACCGATATTTGTAGGTCATGGATCATTTGACCCGGTGCTCCCGATAGAATTTGGAAAATATTTGTATGAGACGGTTATTACTGGTGGGTACAAAGCAGATTGGTATGAGTACCCTATGGCACACGCTGTCTGTGCAGATGAAATTCGGGATATTCGAAGTTGGATATTGGATGTTTATTCTTCTGGCTGATTGCTAAGAGCATCAAAGTGAAATTTGGACCTCCCGATCTTTTTGCCATCAGCATCAAACCGGTGCTCACATACCATCATTTTCCCCGTGTACGCCCATGTCAATGCCGTAGTGCACCGAGTTCCATATTCGGGGGAGATAATAAAAGGAGCTGTGAGGCGCCGACCCATTTCGAATGGTAGTTCATCAGATTTTGCGTTAGCGGCAGAGTCTGTTTTTCTATCCGATAGTAGCCGAACCAGTTCAGTCTCGTTAACGTTATCAATTTCTATAAGGTGTTTAAGACCTTTCCTGCATCGCATGACTTTAGACCAAGGTGTGTTAAGGGCTGCATTACTGAGCCCATATATGCCAGGACCTAGCTTGAGTGTGCCATTACTTCGATTCGAGAGATAGCAGAGGGAATCACCGTCTGAGGCGAGCAGGTTAAAACCCATATAGTTATCGCCGTTAATCTTGTTAACAGAGCACATCGTATTTTCTTTGCTGTTCAAAAACTGCGTGACTATTTCCCCACGGGACTTAAGGCCTGTCCTCTTCGTTTGATGTTCACGATAATTGGTGACAGTAGCAAAGCGTCCGGCTCTGTGTGCGGCAAGCCACGTGCCGCCCGCGAGAAGGTCCCGTCCACCAATTATATTTGGCTCATCTGACCACCATTTAAGTGCTTGTGATGGGCGGGTGTGAAACTCGTCACGATTTGCCCCGATAACCAAGCGATATTTCGGATGCACTTTCCAAGCGATGGCTAGCAAGCACATGTGGCCATCTATTCCTGATCTAGCCAGCTATTGACTAGCTGCCTGGCTATTGATATTCGAAATGGCAATTTTGGAAAAGGAGAGCGGCATTGCTCTCGGCTAAACCAACGAGCGTCTTCGAGTTCACCATCTTTCAGTATAATTTCACTGGATAATGCTTCTGCGGTAAATCCAAGCATTAAAGAAGATGGAAACGGCCATGGTTGAGAACTATGGTAACGTACTTTACCAACTTCAATATTAGTCTCTTCGAATACTTCGCGCTTTACCGCATCTTCTAGACTTTCTCCCGGTTCGACAAAACCAGCAACTGTAGAATACTGATCTTGCGGCCAGTTAGCTTGGCGTCCGAGAAGAGCTTTATTTCCGTGTGACACAAGAACAATGATAGCTGGATCGACGCTCGGGAATATGATTTTTCCGCATTTAGAAGAAGTACAGTATTGCGTGTTCCCGCCGGAGTCAGGCTGAGTTACCGAGCCGCAAAGGCTGCAAAATTTCTGTAATTGATGCCATTTAATGAGGGCTATCGCATGGGCTACCAAGTTAGCTTCATCGGCAGGCAGTACGCCACCAAGGTAGCGCAATTCATGAAATTTTCCTTGTCCTGACAACTTAGCCTTATCGGCGATAAGTGAGAATGTAAATACAGGGTATTTGCCGAACATTCCAAGAAATATCGATTCATTGTCATACATCACAGAGTTGACGGCTGAGCGTTTCAACAGTGTGATATGTGGAGGATCTCCGTCGACCAGACATTTGTGGTTCCAAACTGGTGTAAACCGAGCATCAGGACTTTTGATTAAATTATTTAGCCAGCTTCGGTCTTGCCGTTTATGACCCAACCTATCAATGAATGCCCCAGCAAAAACATTATGTTTTTTCATTCTGACGGAAGTGTACCGAAAATATCAATTAAGGTAGCTACTACATTTAGTTTTTGGTCCCAAATCACGTCACCCTCCCACGCAGTTCGGGGATCATTATTTTTAGAACAGCAATTAAATAACTTTTCTTGCACCAACTAGGGCACTTGCCAGTATACAATACGCGATTCCTATGTATGCCTTAACAATCAACAATCTGAAAAAAGTCTACCCTAACGGCGTCGAAGCACTGAAGGGTATTAATATAGATGTGGAATCTGGTGATTTCTATGCGCTTCTCGGCCCTAATGGAGCTGGAAAGACCACTGCCATTGGAATCATTACATCTTTGGTAAACAAAACCTCGGGCACTACGGAAGTCTTCGGTCATAACATCGATAGCGAACCTGAAGCTGCGAAAGCTTGTATTGGGGTTGTGCCGCAAGAGCTTAATATGAACTTGTTTGATACGGTCTTAAATATCGTTGTCAATCAGGCTGGGTACTATGGAATAGATCGTGGTACAGCTCTTAAAAGAGCTCAGAAATATCTCACAGAACTGAGGTTGTGGGATCGACGGATGGATGCTGCCAGAGCGCTTTCCGGTGGGATGAAACGACGTTTAATGATTGCACGCGCTTTGGTCCATGAACCTAACCTACTCATCCTAGATGAGCCGACCGCAGGGGTTGATATAGAGATAAGACGATCGATGTGGGAATTTTTGCGGCGCATTAATGAGGCTGGAACGACAATTATTCTAACGACCCATTATTTAGAAGAGGCAGAAAATCTCTGTCGGCATGTCGCAATTATCGATGAAGGCAAGATTATTGAAAATACGCGGATGAGCGAAATTCTAAGAAAATTGCAGCGTGAAGTATTTGTTTTGAATCTTGAGAGCCCCCTAGAAAAGGCACCGCATTTATCAGGTTTCGATGCGATATTGGTTGAGGAAAGAGAACTCGAGGTGGCGCTCGATAAAAACGATAGTTTGAACACGCTATTTAATGTTTTAGACCACCATGGGATCACAGTCACGAGTTTGCGTAACAAAGCTAATCGGTTGGAAGAATTATTTATCCGATTAGTTGAATCTAGACAACAGCCACTAGTTAGCTCGGGAGATTGATGACTTGGATCTTCGATTAAATTGGGTTGGATTTAAGACGTTATTGAGAAAAGAGGTCCTCCGCGTCGTCCGTATTTGGGTTCAGACGATAGTACCCCCGGCCATTACGATGACCCTTTATTTCATTATTTTTGGCAACCTTATAGGCCGCCGTATTGGAACTATGGATGGTTTCGATTATATGCAGTTCATTGCGCCTGGTCTGATAATGATGTCCGTTATAACAAATTCGTACGGTAACGTAGTGTCATCATTTTTTGGTGCTAAGTTTGGCAAGCATGTTGAGGAAATGTTTGTTTCGCCGATGTCTAATGCGACGATCATTCTAGGACATGTGTGTGGTGGAGTGGCGCGTGGACTGATGGTTGGAACGCTTGTCACAGTCGTTGCGCTAGGCTTTACAAATCTTTCCATTAGCCACCCGCTCATAACATTTTCTATAGTAATTCTTGCTTCACTGGTATTTGCTTTGCTCGGCTTTGTAAATGCGGTCTTTGCTAGAAAATTTGACGATATAGCTATCATTCCGACATTTGTTCTGGCACCGCTGACTTATTTAGGGGGTGTTTTTTATTCAATATCCCTGTTACCAGAATTTTGGCAGAGAGTATCGCTAGGGAATCCGATTCTTTATATGGTGAATGCTTTTCGTTACGGTATTCTCGGCGTTTCGGATATCGATATTATCTGGGCTTACATGATCATCATTGCTTTTATTCTGGGACTGTTTTCGCTTAACTTAGCCCTTCTTAATCGTGGAATTGGCACTAGGGAATAAGCATGTGTGGCCGATTTGCATTTTACTCTCCCCTAGATGCAACTGCCGAACTTTTCGGAGTGGAAAATAATCTGGATGTTAGGGCGCGTTACAATATAGCGCCGACGCAGGATGTTGTAGCTGTCAAGGTTAATATGGTAGATGAGACCGAGCTTGTTACTTTTCGCTGGGGATTGGTACCGTCTTGGGCAAAAGGTAGCGGAGGTGGTAGTCGGCTGATCAATGCTCGTAGTGAGACAGTTGCTGAGAAACCCTCGTTTAGGGATGCATACCAGCAGAGACGCTGTGTCATTTTTGCTGATGGCTACTACGAATGGAAAACGGAAGGAGGCTTCAAGACTCCTTTTTTTATATCCGCGGCTGATGGTAGGCCTTTTGGATTTGCAGGACTATGGGAGAGTTGGAGATCACCAGATTCTGATAGGAATCTGCAAACTGCGACTATCATCACTGCTCCTGCCAATACTTTTTTGTCAAGGTTACACCACCGCATGCCAGTATCTGTGGAGCCAGAAAATGCTCAACGTTGGCTTCTGGGTGGTGTGAGTGTGCTTGGAGAAATAATCGCTAACCCTCTCCAATTTTGTGCGTGGCCAGTAGATCATCGGATTGGTAATCCAAGAAATGATAGGCCTGATCTTATTGAGCCGAAAGGGGCACTGATCTAGACAAATTGTCGGGGATTTCGATATTCTTGCACTGACACGACTAGGGAGCCAAGTCCTGCGTGCACGCCTAGGGCAGTACCTAGTTCGGTTATAGTAATCCGCTTAATATTTGGCATCTGGCTTACTAATGCCGCTTCTAGTTTTTTCGCCTCGTCAATGCACATAGCGTGTCCTAATGCCAAGTGTAAATTTGTCTTGTTGTTGTACTTTTTTGCAAGATGTTTGGCGAATTTGTATGGCAATTTATTCCGCCCTGTCAGGAAACCGTCCCCGGTAATGGTACCGGGAGTTTTGATGCTTATGATAGGAGTGATTTTCAGCCAATTCACGATTTTCCCCCATAAAGGTGCAATTCTCCCGCCGCGCACTGCTGCGCTCATATCTTGGATTAGTGCAAAGGTCGTCGTTGAAGCCACCATCTCGTCGAGCGCAGCAAGCGTGGTTGTTACGTCGAGGCCAGCTTTGGAACACTCGGCAGTGAAAGTGACTAGCTGCCCTTGTCCTAGTGAAGCATTTTGAGAATTGAATACATGAACTTTCCCTGATGCTTTCGTTCGTTTTGCGGCTGATTGTGCTGCTTGAAATGTTCCGCTAAGTTTTGGCGTCAAGTTTACTGAAATGACAGCGGGAAAATGACTGGCGAGATACTCGTACTGTCTTCGAAAATCGCCTGGTGATGGTTGTGAGGTTGTTGGATGGATAGGATTTTTTTCTAGTTCTTCATAGAATTCCTCTGGCGTAATATTTACTTTATCGAGGTAGCCTTTGTTACCGAATTGAATTCGGCAGGGTACGGTATGGATGTCAAATCTTTCCATATCTTCTTTAGTTATGTCGGCTGCTGAATCTGTAATAACTGCAAATTTACCTATCCTATTATGGGCAGTTTTTTGTTGCTGATGCATGTCATCGGCTTTAATTCCAGTTACCTTTCCATGGATACCGGCAGCTGTGAAGACAACGTCTGGCTCATTTACATGGATATGCACTTTGGTCTTTCGATTGTTTCCCGCTAGGACGAGAGAATTCCCCAGAGTCATCAAGTCTTCACGCAGTTTGCGACGGCTTATATCTTTGCCATTAACAATGCACTCAACACAGAAACGGAATTCCGCATTTTCGGAGTTTTCTTGGATGCGTATACGATTGATATTATTAGATGTATTTAAATGTTCCGGCTGCTTTGTTGGTTGCCTATCAACTAGGTAATTACTCACACCTTCTATCAGCAACACAAACCCCTTTGCACCTGCATCTACTACTCCTGCTTTTTTTAAAACTTCGAGTTTGTTTGTAGTATCAATAAGTGTGGATTGGGCGACTTCTGTGGCTTTAGCAATACAAATCGGAATAGAAATATTCATAGATGAAGACGCTTGGTCATTTAGGCTGCATGAAAATGCATCTATAACTGACAGAATAGTTCCTTCACACGGTCTATCCACTGCATCGTATGCGTACTTGCTACCCTTGTTTATCGCTTGCGCAAAGCTTTGTGTTGTGAATTCGCATTCGTTGGCTGCTGAATCGCTCATACCTTGAAAGAATTCTGCAATGATTGCCCCTGAATTTCCCCTAGCACTATCCAGTAGTGTGTCAGCTACATCCGCAAGAAATGTCCCAATGTGTGTTTTATCAGTGAGTGATAGGGTCGCGAGCACTGGTTCAAGTGACATGCTGAGGTTCGTACCGGTATCGGCATCCGCTACCGGAAAAACATTAATGCTGTTAAGAGTTTCTTGTTCGAGCATTACTCGATGTATGCCAGACTCCAACGCCTTTGCCAACTCAGTAGTGTTAAGTTGAAGCAGAGTTGAAGACACGATTAACGATTAGACCCTATTTACTCTCGAGGTAGAAGGAATCGTGTTCCCATATGCTCTAATACTACTCCATCTGGAGTAATTTCCCGTAAAATGGGACCCTCCGCAAGTGTCATACCTTCTGTGTATTTCGACATATTCAGAAAAATAAAACGTTCGTCTTCTTCACTACTATAGACATGGATATCTAAGTGCAGATCACCCAATCGAAGAATACCTTTAGCCCTTAATTCATTGAACGTTGGTAATCCGTCGGCAACTTGCCCTCTGTTTGGCTGACTCTGATTTACGGGCATCGGAGGGATTGCCTTTGGGGCGTTCACCTCATTGTTAAGCACTGTGGCATTTGTTTCCTCTGAACTGAGCTCTGGTTCTGCGATCTTGGGAGATGATGTGCTTACATCCTTTTTGTCCATAAAAATCTGTTGAGAGCTATTCGGGGTATCTTCAACGGCCTCTTTGCGCATTAGTATTACGACCAACAAAAGCCCTATGATTACTATAAGTAGTAACCCAATAATCCATCCTCCCTTCGAACTTTTGTCTCTCGCTAGCTTCTCTGGAATGCTCGCTATGCTTGGTGCGTCTTGACGCTGTCGCTCGGTTTCCGATTTTTTTAATGCGTCCAGAATTAAAGACATAATATTTAGCGATGTTACTATTTTGTAGGTGAAAGGCGCGGTGTGCTATCGCCCGCGAGCAAGGAATTGATAATAATTTGCGTATTTCTGCCAGCAAGACCGTCTGCTTCTAGACGATATTTACGCTGGAATGCAATTAACTGACGTCCAAGTTCGGCATCAAAAACATCGGTGTCTTCTGCGGTCGGCTGATACTCTTTGTCGATAATAGAGAGACTTTCTCGAAGCCATCGAACATTTTCGTTACGCATACCTGGTCCAATTGACTCGTCCCTTCCGTTAGCAGGTCGCCAGATAAGCATAAATTGGCCATACCAGTAATCTGATAAATCAGTGAGTAACACATCGACTGATCCGACCTTTTGTGCAAGCTGTGCATATTCCTCATCTAAACTAATTAGGGTAATTCCGTGTTGCAAACCATTGTCCGCAATCAAAGTAAGGATAACGGGACGGTCTAGCTGCCTTATCGTTGCCCATGTGCCACGTTGAAAATAGCAACGTAAACCAGCTTCTTCCGCTTGCGCGCATGCTGTTCCAGCTGTGGAGTCATAATCGACATTCCAAAGTTTAAATAGTGTTTCAAAGCTTATCTGGTCATCGTAATCTACAAATATCTGGGAAAAATTGGTTTTTTTAGGAGCACTGACCGCTTCCTGCATATGATCAATATTTGTACTAGCTTCAATGCGCTCTTTGGCTATCTCGGATGTTTTGCTCACTGTCTCCACTAAAATTGGAGCTTGTTTATTGCTGTTCATCCAAAAAAGGGCCGCTGTAAGAACTATTCCAGATAAAGTTACTATGGGAATTAACCACTTAACGAATGATGGTCTTACGGCTTGGCCAGATATTTCCGAGGCAGCTTTTCGCACTAAGCGCTTGTTAATTGTTCGAGATTCCTGACTATAAGCACCGAGTAAAGATCGGTCACAAATCACATTGATCAGACGCGGTACACCTCCGGATAGTCGGAATACTTCGCGTTTAGCAGCTGGTTCAAATATTTCCTGGAGGGCCCCGGCCACTCTGAGTCTATGGTCTATGTACTTAAGCGCTTCTTCATTAGACAGTGGCTCGAGGTGGTAACGACCGGTTACGCGCTGCGCTAACTGCCTCATGTTCTCCTTTGCGAGTTTGTCTCTCAGCTCTGGTTGTGCGATTAAAATTATTTGTAGGAGTTTGCGTTTAGCTGTTTCGAGATTGGTAAGCAGTCGCAACTGTTCTAATACTCCCTCTGATAACTTTTGTGCCTCGTCAACCAAAAGTATTGTTCGTCTGCCTTGAGAATGTGCATTTAGCAGGTGTTTATTGAGGGCATCAACTAAAGCTTTTGCGCTGTATTGTTGTTTTGGTAAATTCGCGCCAAGTTCTTCACAAATTGTGATTAGGAACTCAAGTGCGGTCAGTTGCGGATTTAAAATAAGGGCGATATCAACCTCGGAAGGCAGTTGTCCGAGAAGAGTTCGCACGAGCATTGTTTTTCCTGTGCCAACCTCACCAGTTAGCTGTATGAAACCCCCGCTATCCGTCACTCCATATACGAGATGGGCTAAACCCTCTCCATGTCGTTCGCTCATGAACAGGTAACGCGGATCCGGCGTTATAGTGAACGGCTTTTCGTTGAGGCCAAAGAAACTCGTGTACATGATTGGTTAAAAATTTGTCCTATAGGGATTTTACATTATTTCTTCTGAATCAATGCTGCGGGCTCTGCTTAAGGAGGTATGTCCAAAACGAGCGCGAATTTTATCAACAGTTTGTTCAAGGTTAGCTTTATTCGCCAATATGTCTGTTGAGAATAGATCGGTCTGTATGTCTGGAGCAAGTTGGCTGCAGCCCACACCCAAAAGACGCAGTTCAGTATCGGGATATGTCGTAAGCCATTTATCAAGGAGATTCAGTGCTGCTGTGTATACGGATTTAGTCAGGTTATTTGGAGGAAGAAGCGAGCATTGCCTAGTAGACGTCGAGAAATCTGCTTTTCTAACCTTAATATGAACAGTTCCCGCCACCAGTTGTTCCGCACGCAGCCGGCTTGAGGTTTGTTCTGCGAGCTTCAACAATTCTCTATACATTATTGGTCGATCGAACACGTCAGAGTTGAAAGTTACTTCTGCGCTGATTGACTTTCTTTCTCGATTAGGTCGCACTGACCGCTTATCAATACCCGCGGCTTTTTCTTGCGCTTGTTTTGTGAACCGGCCGAATATTGGCTCGAGATGACCTTTTGATGTCTGCCTCAGATCACCGACCGTAAATACTTTAATACGCTGCAATCGCGCCAATGTTTCAGGTCCGATTCCAGGAATAACCTGAACGGGTAGAGGGTCTAGAACTTCTTGCATGTTGTGATTACTGATAAAAAAAATACCATCTGGCTTATCAAGATCGGAGGCTATCTTTGCAACTAATTTGTTAGGGGCAATACCGATGGATGCTGTGAGACCTGTTTGCTGGAATATGGAGTCCTTTATTTTTGTCGCAATATTAATTTCATCGCCAAAGAGTCGTATGCTGTTACTCACGTCGAGAAAGGCTTCGTCCAGTGAAAGTTTTTCGATAATTGGTGTGAATTCAAGAAATATTGAAAATATTTGTTTTGACACTGCTGCATAATCTGACATACGTGTGTTGATTTGGACTAAATTAGGACATTTCCGCATTGCTTCTTTCATTGGCATAGCAGATCGAATACCAAATTTGCGAGCCTCATAACTGGCAGCGGCAACTACGCCTCGTTTATTTCCTCCAACAACAACAGGTTTACCTCTTAGTGATGGATTATCTCTTTGTTCCACAGATGCATAGAAAGCGTCCATATCCACATGCAAGATATTTGTTGCATTGGTCACCGATTTCGTCCCACGATGAGCTTAGCTAGCATTCTAAGAGGGTCTGCTTCTTTACCAAAGATATTTAGCTTCTCGTGTGCCGATTCACTCAACCGCTGGCAAATATTGATACTTTCATCCATTCCAAAAAGGGCTGGCCATGTTGCTTTGTCTTTATCCTGATCTGAACCGGCAGGCTTTCCAATAGTAGAAGTGTTCCCATCGACGTCGAGAATGTCATCTCGAATTTGAAATGCAAGTCCAATATCTAGTGAAAAACCGTTAATAGCTGAGAGATGAGTTGAGTCAATTCTGTCAGCAATGCATCCCGCTGCCATTATTGATGCACTAATCAAAGCCCCTGTTTTCAACAGATACATTTCGGTAATTTCTTCGACCAAAAGACTCCTACCTTCAGATTTCAGATCCATTGCTTGACCTCCTGTCATTCCGAGGGAACCACATGCCTTTGAGATCAATGAAGTGAGTGAACGTACTTCTTGATTGTTAAGATGCTGCTCGCCACTAATTAACTGAAATGCTAAAGGTTGGAGGGCATCGGCTGCCAGAATGGCTATTGCCTCCCCATATTTAATGTGAACAGTTGGTTGGCCCCGACGTAGGTCATCATTATCCATTGCGGGCAGATCGTCATGTACGAGAGAAAACGCATGAATGAACTCGATTGCCGCTGCGGGCGCATCTAGCTTGATTGGATCAATCCCAAGGCACTCTCCGGACGCATACACTAGCAATGGCCGGATTCGTTTACCACTTGATAGGGTGGCATACCGCATAGCTTCGTGTAATTCTTCGGGAGGCTTACTGGCCGGAGGTAATACTTGCGCCATATAGGTTTCGATACGGCGGACATAATCAGGTATACGTGCTTTGAAATCTTTAACTTCAGGGTGAATCTGGATCATGCTCCCAAGCGTACACTAAAGCGAATCAAGCTGCGTGGTCGCAGTTAAACTATAATTTCACTACGGATACATTGTGGGAAATGTGGAAAAAATATGCGAGTTAGCGCACAAGCACAACCAAACATTGCCTTAGTGAAATATTGGGGTAAGCGCGATGGTGGGGGTAACCTGCCCGCGACTGGTTCATTGTCAGTTACGCTTGAAAGTCTTTGGACTAGAATGATCCTACAAAGTAGTAAACATAGAAAAGACTCCCTAACAGTAAATGGCGTTAGTGCGCCAGAAATGTTGCCGCGAGTTAGTCGGTGCCTAGATTCCGTTTTAGGTAGTAATCGCGAACGAATTCATGTGGTAAGTGACAGTAATTTTCCGATTGAGGCTGGTCTAGCATCCTCAGCTTCTGCTTTTTCTGCACTAGTCATCGCAGCCAATAGGTTAACAGGCAAGAACTTGAGTTTTTCAGCATTGTCTCGTTTTGCTGGAGAAGCCTCTGGCTCTGCTGCCCGATCAATGTGCGGTGGTTTTGTCGAGTTAGTTGCGGATAGCGATAACGTACATATTCAGCAAATTGCCGATGCTGAGGAGTGGCCCCTTGAAGTAATAGTAGCTATAACTGCAGAAGGTAAGAAGCCAGTTGGTTCTGGAGAAGCCATGATTAGGAGTGCTAAAACTTCACCATTCTATTCAAGTTGGCTAAATCGGCAGGATCATGACCTAAAGTTGGCTAGGACTTCAATTTTGACACGCGATTTTGAAGCACTTGCATTTGTCTCGGAGCGAAATTGCTTAAAAATGCACTCGGTCATGTGGAGCAGTAGGCCACCAATTGTTTATTGGAATAGTGGCACGCTCGACTGTCTGCAGACTGTTAGGTCGTTACAGGCTAAGGGGCATGGGGTTTTTTTTACGATTGATGCCGGACCACAGGTAAAAGCTATTTGCTTGCCGGAGTCACGGCAGGCAGTACATGATGCCTTAGTTGCAACGAACGGAGTTATCAAGGCTATCAGATCCAAAATCGGTCCTCCCGCAAGGTTGATCTTGTAGTGAAATCGAGATCATTTAAAGCACCAGGGAAGGCACTGCTGTGTGGCGAGTATGCCGTTCTGCGTGGAGCACCGGCCATGTGCGTAGCGCTAAATTGTAGAGCACAGGTTACCGTCTCCAAGAGGACCGAAACAGTCAGTATTGTCAGTACGCTAGGGTTTGCCGAGGGCTCGTGGAGATTCAAAATAATAGATGAAAGTGTGGCATGGTTAGATCAGCCTCCTGAAGGAGTAAGGTCATTACTGGATGCCGCGTGCAAAAAGACCCGCTTAACCTCATGCTGCCCCGCTGCGCTCACAATAGACACATTAGCTTTTTATAGTCCTAGAGATAAGAAAAAATTGGGGTTGGGTTCAAGCTCAGCTACGACAGTTGCACTAGTTGCTGCACTGCAGAAACAAAGTTTTGATATTGAGAATATTTGGGCCAATTCAAAAATGGTGCATAAAGCATTTCAGAATGGTAGGGGTAGTGGTATTGACATAGCTACCAGCTGCTTTGGAGGCCTCATCACTTATACAAGCTGCGATACTGCGCCCCCCACCAAAACCACTTGGCCAACCGGACTTTATTACCAGTTTTTCTACAGCGGGATTGAAGCAGATACTATCGCGGCTATTGATAGAGCTGCAGGCGTCAGCGAAAAATCATGGAATATGCTGATTGAGCACGCCCGGGACGCGGCGATAGCTTGGGGTTCCGGAAATGTTGAAGAAATATTGGACGCCATGGAACAGTATACGGTTAGTTTAAGGAAATTAGACTTGCTGTATGGACTTAATATTTTTGGGGCAGGGCATCAGGACTTGGTTGATTTAGCTAAAACCACATCGCTGATTTACAAGCCTTGTGGCTCGGGAGGTGGTGATATTGGAGTTGCCCTTTCAAAAACAAAAAAAGATATTCAGGATTTTAGCCAATATGCTCGCATGAAAGGCTTTATGCCACTTGATCTTGAAATAGATAATAATGGCGTGATACCAACTATCGGAGAAAAAGTGTGACGAGGTCGCTCCTCAGTGGGTTTTATAAATTATCAGTTGAGCAGCGTATCGAGTTGTTAATAAGTAACGGCTTTCTGGTTGAAGAAGATGCCAACACTCTCCGTGATGGGTCTCCACTTCTATTAAGAAATGTGGCAGACAAAATGGTGGAAAATGTAGTTGGCGTTTTTGGGCTTCCGTTTGCGATTGCACCGAATCTTGTTGTGAATGGTAGAGACTACCTTGTTCCAATGGTCCTGGAGGAGCCATCGGTGGTGGCGGGGCTTAGTAGCGCGGCAAAGTTGGTTCAAGCTAGTGGTGGCTTTCAGGTGACATCTACTACTTCGATTATGATTGGCCAAGTGCAAATAATGAATATCGCAGCTGCTGATGAAGCGATGCAGATGCTGCAAGAGTCAAAAGATGAAATTCTGAAGATCGCTAACGAAGAGCACCTTAGGCTTAAGAAACGAGGGGGTGGAGCGAAAGATTTCGAACTATTTAAGTATCAGCAGCCGGATAAGAGCTGGATGGTAATAATGCATTTGCTGGTTGATACCAAAGATGCAATGGGTGCTAATATTGTTAATTCTATGTGTGAGCGAATTGCATCTCATATTGAGACAATTTGCGGGGGAGAGGTGTTACTCCGAATTCTATCCAACCTCGTAGATAAAGCACTTGTCAGCGCTACTGCGAATATCAGACTTTGTACTCTGGGCCCAGACGAATGTAGTTCGGTTGCCGTGCGTGACAATATCGTTCTTGCTAATGATTTCGCTAATATTGATCCACATAGGGCGGCAACTCACAACAAAGGCATTATGAATGGCATTGATGCAGTGGCTATAGCTACCGGTAATGATTGGCGCGCAATCGAAGCCGGAATTCATGCTTTTGCGGCTAAGGATGGTATCTACCGTTCACTGACTCGCTGGTTCGTTGCAGAAAATGGAGATCTAGCAGGCCAGCTAACTATTCCCTTGAAAGTTGGAATCGTCGGGGGCTCCCTGCGCGCAAACCCCGGAGCAGTACTTGGCTTGAAAATAACCGGAGTTAAATCGGCAATTGAACTTGCAGAACTCATGGCAGCTGTAGGACTTGCACAGAATTTTTCAGCTTTGAGGGCACTGGTATCAACCGGTATACAGCATGGCCATATGGGCCTGCATGCGCGCAGTGTGGCAGCAAGTGCAAATGTGTCGAGCCAAGATTTCGATGAGGTTGTGCAACAATTGATAAAAAGCGGTGAAATTAAAAGCCGGAAGGCAACAGAAATCGCCGAACAGATATCCTGTAAACGAAAAGAAAGAAAATATCTTGATTGCTGGCAAGGTAAAGGGCATGGCAAGGTGATCCTATTTGGCGAGCATGCTGCTGTTTATGATCGACATGCTCTTGCTTTGCCATTGAAAGATGCGGTTGCCGTTCAACTTAGCGAAGGTAGCGGTGGCATGACCCTAACGATACCGGATTGGAAAATTGACAATACTTGGGGGACGTGTGAAACAGGCCCAGAAGGGCTAAGTGAGGTGGTTAATTTTGTAATAAAGGAATTGGGTCTAACTGGTCGGGCATTTGATATTAGGGCGTCAGCAAAAATTCCATTGGGAATGGGTCTCGGTTCCTCAGCAGCATTTTCTGTCGCACTAATCCGTGCCTTCAACATGCTCTTTGGAGGCAAGGACTCGGACGAAGAGATTAATCGAATGGCCTTTAAGTGTGAGGAGATTACGCATGGTTATCCGTCTGGTATTGATAACAATCTTGCCACTTTTGGCAAACCGATTCTCTATTCTAAGTTAGATAAAACCCAAGGTGGTGAGATAAAACTGGAGCAGTGCTTACCGATTCTTGTTGCGCATAGCGGTAGCCAATCCGATACAAAAAAAATGGTTGAAGCAGTGCGCTACCGCTATAAAAATAATGAGCCACTATACAACACAATTTTCGACGAGATTGACAAAATGGCAGCCTCTGGAGCAAGTGCGTTGTGCAAGGCGCATTACGATTATCTTGGGTCGTTAATGAATGTGTGTCATGGATTTCTGAACGCGATTGAAGTTTCTACACCAGAGCTTGAGCGGATGGTAAGAATTGCGAGAGAAGCGGGTGCAATAGGTGCTAAGTTGACTGGGGCAGGTGGTGGCGGATCGATTATTGCACTGTGTCCGGACAATATGCTTGCTGTTTCTAGAGCTCTAGAGGCTTCAGGCTATAATACTTTTTCAATGGAACAGAGACCGAGACCTAAGGGCATTTAAGGAAGTGAGCGACTCGACAGCACGCATCGTATCATCGGAGGACGAGTTATTAATACTTGTTGACTCAAACGACCAAGATATAGGTAATTTAAGTAAGGGGGCGTGCCATGATGGTTCAGGATCGTTGCACCGTGCATTTTCTATTTTTCTTTTTAATAAGTGTGGGGAATTATTGGTACAGCAACGTTCTTCGGACAAAAGGCTATGGCCAATGTATTGGACTAATAGTATTTGCAGTCACCCACGATGTGGTGAAACGATGGAACTGGCTGCTTCAAGGCGGTTGGATGACGAATTGCAGACCACTAGTGATCTCGAGTTTGTTTACAAGTTTGAGTACAGAGCAGATTATGGTGTTGAGGGTTCGGAACATGAACTATGCCATGTTTTTCTTGGTCGTTTAAATCATGAACCTACGATAAACAAAACAGAAATAGCTGCGATTCGCTACCTTTCAGCTGAAGATTTAGAAGTCGAGCTTAAAAGACACCCAGAAGTATTTACACCTTGGTTCAAAATGGAGTGGTCTAGATTGAGTACGACTTATTCAAGGTTATTGAGACGCTACGTGGCAGCAGATTAACTAACATATTTGTAGTATTCGATTCCGATATCCTGAAATTGTCGTTTGTCATGGCCGCCGATTTTTTCTATTATGAATTCGTTGCGGGGCAGATAGTTAAGATTAGTCACTTTGCGTCCGCTATGTAGAGCTACATATTGTTCTTCATTAAGATCCACCGCAAAGTCCATGGCACGGTTGAAACCTATTTTGCTTGTTGCTTGTAGCCAGTTCTCTGAGACTATGAAAGGTATTACTTCGGCTGCGTCTCCGCTGCCATAACCAAGCGTTAAAAGCTCTTCCCCGGTAAGTTCTCTGTTTTCCTTTGCGGCCTGTTCGAATCCTGCCGCGATCCATGCAGGTAGCGCGGCTGTATAAAGGTTGCCGAGATCGAGCATATTGTCGCTTCCTAATGCAAGTTTATTCACTATCTCCTTACGATAACGAAGTGATTGCCGAAAAATACGAAAAACTGCCATCGTTAAAGGATAGGCCTCGTAGGTTACCCGTTCGGGCGTAGCAAATTCGGTAATCTCGGGCTTTGTGAGCATTTCTGCAAATAAAGCATCTGGCTCTATGCCAGCCTTTGTACAATAAGAACTAAGTTCCTCGCGGTCGCTGGGAGAACCATTGCTTAATGCAAAGAGATATGACACAGCTAACCCAGTCTCAGGCATTCGTTTGTATGGTCGATGCATAAATACAGTATTAAGTGAGCGCAGATATTCGCAAGGTTCGAGATTTCTTTTTTCGTACATGTCGTTTAATGCATGTAACGTCTCATCTATATAGCAGGTCGTTGAGTATTTGCCATTGAATACAGGAAAATCTTGGACTTGCCTATTTTCACCTTGCTGTTGACCACATAAGCGGAGCAGTGGCTTGCGAAAGTCCATTATGCGGTAGTCTGATGCGGAACCAGAATTTACTAGATCGACTTTCACCAATTTTGGATTTTCTTCAAGGAGCATTGCGACTGCGCCTGCCCCTTGGGTGGGCTCACCACTTGAACCTCTGGCATATTCAGCAATATCGGCACAGACTACAATCGCCTGCCCCCCTGCTCCATCTAGTGCCAAATGACGCAAAGCTCCTTTCATACCATACACACCGCCTAGGCAGGCATGCTTGAATTCTGGTACTTCGCAACTCCTATTAATTTGCTCCTTGCCCTGCATTATTAATGCTTGATCTACCATCCCTTTGACAATAATTGCGCCCGCTGAATTGTCTGTACTTGATTCCGTACCCAAGCCTAGGAACTTTACGCGAGAAGGATCTATTTCATATTGGTTTATTAACCGCATTACAGCTGTAGCGGCCATGGTATATACACTCTGATTCGGTCCACGTACACGGAAACTGCGGCCAACTACCTCATTAATTTTGGGCCAATGATTTCCACTCCATTGGCACCAGTCTTTCAGCCAGACGCGGTAGGGGGGTATGTAGGCAGCCAACCCACTGATTCCTATATTTTTCATGTCCATTTGCGTCGGTAGAGGCATCTCTTAGTTTTACTTTAATAGTTGTCGTATGCAAAGTTTAGTAGCAGGCGACAAATCGCTCAATGATTATTTTGGTTTTCCCGTTCTGTAACATTTATGTTTGAGTCAGCATTGTTGGTCTCTTTGTAATGCGAGTAGCGGCTGAACTCTTCTGGATCAAAATCATCGACAGACAAAAGGTGCTGGACCTTCGCATGATAATCGCGAAGGTCAGAGGCTTCTTCCGCATTTATAACTTCGGCATTTTCAGCTTCGGCTATCTGATGACCAAGATATTCAGATTGTATAAGCCCCTCCTTTTGCGCCTGCCTAAGTTTTTTCTCAAGTGGCAGAAATTGTTCGGACAATTCCAGTGCTTCCTGCAATAGACCTAGTGGATTTCCTGGTTCCACAGCTTTATAGACGTGCTGACTCAGCCGTTCGCGCCCCTCACCTGTCTGGGTAATTATTGATACTAACTGCCGGCCAAGCTCATCTGACGGCGGTGAATAAGTTCGCCCACGTGGAAAAATTATTACACGTAGCATGATAGCAGCAACTCGATTCGGAAAATTGAGCAAAAATTTGTGCAGTTGCTCTTGTGCCTGATACATCAACGTGCGAACTGACCATTCTACTAACGGAATATCTGCTGCCGGACGTCCTTGGTTTTCAAAATGCTTTAGGACGGTGGATGCTAAATACATTGAGCTTAGGACATCGCCTAACCGAGCTGATAGCAGCTCCCTTACTTTCAGATTTCCACCGAGCATTAGCATGGCTACATCGGTTGTTAAAGCAAAGGCAGCACTGTATCGATTAACATTTTGGTAATAGCGACGAGTAGGGGTGTGCAATGGCACGGCACTAAACTTGGCATGGGTCAGTGCAAGTACAAAAGCACGGGCTAAATTGCTAATTGCATATCCCATGTGTTCGAAAAGGGCCTCGTCGAATTCGGTTAGGCCACGCTCCTCGTCGGAATCTTCTGCAGCATTTAGTTCTCGGAGGACGTAAGGGTGGCAGCGCATAGCTCCTTGACCGAAAATGATAAGGTTGCGAGTCAAAATATTTGCGCCCTCAACAGTAATCGCCATTGGTGTAGCCATATACGAACGAGCAACATAGTTTTTTGGCCCCATCATTATGGCTTTGCCGCCATGGACGTCCATCGTATCGTTTACGACTTGTCGTCCTAGCTCTGTGCAGTGGTATTTGAGAATGGCAGATGGTACGGATGGTTTTTCACCTTCAGTTATTGCGCCAGAGGTAATCGACACAGCAGCATTCATGATATAGGTATGCCCAGCAATGCGTGCCAAGGCATCGCTAACACCCTCAAACCTGGAAATTGGCAGATTAAATTGCTTCCTAATCTGTGTATAGGCTCCGGCGGCATAAGCGGCTGCCTGACCTCCGCCAGAAGCTGTCGATGGTAACGTTATGGCCCGGCCAACGGATAGTAGTTCCACAAGCATTTTCCAACCTTTTCCTGCATTTTCTTTACCGCCTATGATGTAATCTAGCGGCACGAAAACGTCTTCGCCGGTAGTTGGACCATTCTGAAAAGGTATGTTCAACGGATTGTGGCGCCTTCCAATTGTTACTCCAGATAAATGAGTCGGTATCAACGCGGCAGTAATGCCATATGAATCATTGGCTCCTATTAGATGATCTGGATCGTAAAGTTTGAATGCTAGCCCAAGAACTGTTGAAACAGGTGCCAGCGTAATGTATCTCTTGTCCCAATTTAATTTGATCCCGATTATCTCTTCCCCCTCCCAATTTCCCTTACACACGACACCTTTATCAATGATGGCGGCTGCATCTGACCCAGCTTGAGGGGACGTTAGGGCAAAGCAGGGTATTTCTTCAGCGGAGGCTAGGCGGGGTAACCAATGCTCCTTTTGTTCCTCCGTACCATAGTGCAATAGAAGTTCAGCGGGTCCCAGCGAATTGGGCACACCAATTGTTGATGTTGCTACTCCATTGCGGCTTGCAAGTTTGGTGATAATCATCGCGTTTGCATAGGCTGAAAAACCAAGTCCGCCATATTGTTTTGGAATGATCATTGCGAAAAACTTATGTGTTTTTATGAATTCCCAAACTGTGGGAGGCAGGTCACCATCTTCATTACATATTTGCCAATCGTCCAGCAT
This sequence comes from uncultured Woeseia sp., assembly GCA_913031125.1. Taxonomy (GTDB): domain Bacteria; phylum Pseudomonadota; class Gammaproteobacteria; order Steroidobacterales; family Woeseiaceae; genus SZUA-117. The sequence continues at coordinate 25,188 of CAJWFK010000011.1, forward strand.
TTCGCATAGGTCTTCGCACGGGCCATCCATAAATGCTTTTTCTTCGTCCGAAAGCTCTGGGATAGGAGCAGACATTAATTTGTCCCAGTTGGGCTTACCGGAAAAAAGTTCGCCATCCCACCAACTATTCCCAGCATCCAATGCTTCTTTTTCGGTTTCTGACATGGATGGCAACATTGTTTTATAGATTTTTAATAATGGTCGTGTAAATTTGTCGCGACGAAATTCGGGGAAATTTGGTACTACCAGTATTCCATACGCTAGCAAGAGAATTAGTATTCCAAGAAAGTGCCAGTCACCAATAAGTAAATATATGAGGAGAATAATCCCCATTGTTGCCGTGGACGAAAAAAGATTTACGCGGTTATAAGCAAGATAAATTGCAGCGCTGAAGAACAGCAGGAACCAGACAATACTGATTAAAAAACCGGACACCAATTGATACCTCAAATTTACGGGTCTGGTGAAAGACGTGAGACGTTATTTAGGCTAACACTAAGGGCTTGAATGCACCAGACTGAGATGTTCTTGTATATAAATTTCTCACCGATTTCAGAGTAGTGATGCGATCGCTTCCCGTTCCTCACGCAATTCCAATTCTGTTGCACGCATCCGCTCACGACTAAACTTGTTGATTTCCAGACCTCGAACGATTTCATATTGTCCGTTGTAGCAGCGTACTGGATATGAATAGATGATGCCTTCGTCTATATCGTAGCTGCCGTCCGCAGGAACTCCCATACTTACCCAGTCACCCTCCTTAGAGCCGAGCACCCAGTCATGCATATGATCGATTGCGGCCGAGGCGGCTGATGCCGCTGATGACGCTCCACGGGCATTGATGATGGTTGCTCCGCGTTGCTGCACGGTTGGAATGAAGTCTTCGGTTAACCAGTTTTTATCAACGAGTTCTGTAGCAGCTTGTCCTGCCACTGTTGCATGATGTATGTCTGGATATTGGGTCGCTGAATGGTTGCCCCAAATTATTATGCGCTGAATTTCCGTAATATGGCTTTTTGTCTGAGAAGCTAGTTGGGCAATGGCTCGATTGTGATCCAGCCTGGTCATTGCAGTAAACTGTGAGTTTTTGATATCCGGAGCGTTTTTGCTTGCGATTAGTGCGTTGGTGTTTGCGGGGTTTCCTACCACTAGTACTAGGATATCAGGATGTGCATGTTTGTTGATGGCCTTACCCTGAAAAGAAAAAATTTCGGCATTTGCTTCTAATAGATCGTTGCGTTCCATACCTGGCCCACGTGGTCGGGCACCGACAAGTAATGCGTAATTACTATTTCTGAAAGCGATGTCTGCATCATCAGTAGTAAGAACCCCTGCAAGGGTATCGAACGCACAGTCTTCCAATTCCATCGCAACACCATCAAGGGCGGGCAATGCAGGCGGTATTTCTAGCAGCTGCAGGTGTACTGGCTGATCTTTACCAAGCATTTGGCCGGAAGCTATACGAAATGCGAGTTGATAACCGATTTGACCGGCGGCGCCAGTAATTGTGACGCGGACAGGTGATTTCATTGCGAAGTTTTACGCCTCAATTAGATTCTTGAGCCCTATAGGCTTGGACTTCTGCATTGAACTGCGCTGCAAGTCGCTCCATTTCATCAACGGCAGCGTTATATTTTTTGTTAAACACCTCTTCGCGCTCTTCCTCATCTTCAGGTTGAAGATCAGCTATTGCCTCCCGAGCTTGGGTTTCTTCTCTTTCTATGCACTCAAGATAGGTGTCCATATCTGATACGTACTGCTTCACTTGTCTTTGTCCTTCAAGCATGTCTTCTTTGGTGGCAGTGTTGCCATTTGGAACTAACACCCTTTGGGGATAATCACAGGCTAAAGCTGTCTGCACGCTACAAATAGTGAAAATGCCGAGAAATATTTTAATTGATTTAGTCATTGTACGAGTTTCTACTGGTTAGGCCGTTATGATAGGCGGGATTGTCAATATTGAGTACTAGGTATTTAATGCTATTTAAGCATGTCGATCACGGCGAGTGAAGTGCCGTCATTAATTAATTTAACAATATCCTATTAAATATGGTGTATCTTTCTGGGCTGATTTAATTCCATATGCATTAGTTCCTTTTGCCTGTGACAAATATAGTCACGGAGTAATTTCCAGCTGCAAAAACATTTTTGGATGTCGTTTTGAACCGATTGGTTGAGCAAAGGATTAACACACTGGCCTGTAATGGATCGGATGGTGTTCTTTCTCATGGCCGCAAGGGTATTGAGAAGGAATCATTGCGTGTGTTATCTGACGGGCAACTGGCTCATACTCCCCATCCAGAATTACTTGGTTCTGCGCTCACTAATCCTTTTATTACAACAGACTTCTCGGAGGCACTGCTTGAATTTGTGAGTCCTGCCTATGAAAGCACATGGGAGATGATGCGCTTTCTCTGTGAAATACATCAGTTCACATATGAGAGGATTGGCGAAGAGTTGCTTTGGGTTACTAGCATGCCTTGCTTGATAGGGCATGATGAAGATATACCACTAGCGCAGTATGGAAATTCAAATGTAGGCAGGATGAAAACTGTCTATCGCAACGGCCTGGGCTATCGATATGGACGAAAAATGCAGGCTATTGCGGGAGTGCACTTCAATTATTCTTTACCAGAAACATTCTGGGATCAATATCATGCATTCGAGTGTTCCAGTCTTGAGATGGACAAATTCCGGGCACAGCACTACATGGGTATGGTTAGAAATTTTCGCCGCTTTGGCTGGATGGTGCTCTATCTTTTTGGTGCTTCACCAGCCGTATGTAAATCTTTCATGGATGGTCAGCACTCTGATATGAAAAAGTTTAATGAGACTACATACTACGAGCCTTACGGTACCTCGCTGAGAATGAGTGATCTCGGATATAGCAACAACACACAGGCACATCTTCGCATGTCCCTGAATTCTCTTGATGATTATATTAATGATCTTAACTCTGCAATTTGTACTCGGGAACCTAAGTATGAGGCGATTGGTGTAAAGGTTGATGGCGTATATAAGCAACTTAGTACCGGTCAATTACAGATCGAGAATGAGTTTTATAGCCCTATAAGGCCGAAACGAGTTGCTCGTTCAGGTGAACGACCTACCGTTGCATTGCGTCGGGGAGGTGTAGAATATGTAGAAGTTAGGTCGTTAGATATAAACATATTAGATCCCGTTGGAATAAATCAAAATACTATGCGCTTCATGGAAGCGTTTCTGATCTATTGTCTTCTCGAAGCTAGTCCCCCGTTTAATGCGGAGGATTGGATTGGTGTCACCAGTAACCATGACAAGGTAGCGAAATCGGGTCGCGATCCCGAGCTACGTTTGCTTCGCGATGGTGGAGAGATTGGTTTGAAAGAATGGGGCCGGAAGATTATAGAAAATGTTCGGGCAATTGCCGAGATTATAGACCGTGGAGAAGGTAGCGACGATTACAGTCAAGCAGTAGACGCCCAAAATCTATTGATAGATGATCCCAACGCTACTCCTTCTGCCCGTATACTGGAGGAAATGCGTGAGGAAGATTTAGGATTTTTCAATCTGGCAATGGATGCTGCACTAATGCATCGAGAATATTTTGCAGACTTAGTTGACATTGAGGAAGCACGACTGCGTATGTATTCAGATGAGGCCGCCAGATCAATCCGACGGCAAGCGGAGATTGAAGAATCCGATCAGTTCAGTTTTGATCAATATTTAGAACGTTATTTTTCTGAGCAGGGCTGTTGCGATTAGTTTGTTGTCGTGAAACTGTTTGGTATGACAATTTTTAAACTTCCATCCATAGTTACCGGTCCTGTTCCTGCCAAATAACGAGCTACGGTAAGCGACTCTGAAGCACTTGTATTTAAATTCTCAAATAGTCCGTTACCACCTGAAACATTCGCAGTACCTTGTGGTTTTGGACCCGTTGTTGTGATGCGATGAAATGTGCCTTGCCAACTTTTGTCCGAAGCTAGGTGTGCGGGAATTACAATATCGCGTATGTACGCCCAGTAGTTTTCTGTCTGATCTATCATTATGGTCCCGCTAGCGGGTAAATAAATGTGCCAAATACTATTTGCTATGGCTGCTCCTTTGATCAGTGAAGTTGTTTCAGACTTGGATAACATTTTTATCCCTAACCCGGCGGCATGACCTGTGGTGTTTTTTAAAATACTTAGAAAGACTGTGGTGTCGCGTAGAGTTGGTTCTGAGAACTCGACGGTGGTAGGGGTGGGAGGTACGGTGCGATTTTTTTCTTGAGCGGATATGAGCCGATTGTCGTCCAAAGCGGTTGAAAAATGTAGCTCTAACATCTGATGTGGAGACAATGTGAGGGGTGACACGGCATCCCTCCCAGTTAAGGGATTTAAGTAGATTGCCTGCAGAAATAAAAATATACCGACGAAAATACCTGCCAACATTGAGATCACATATTTGATTTTGAATCTCCTAGAGGCCCGGTAAGAACGGTTTTAAGATGTATTTGGAAGGCCGTCGTATGTTTCTTCGAAGGATGGGGGAAGACTTCTTCAGTCACTGAGCCTGACAGACCTTTGAAATCTCTGGTTCCTGCGACTAATTGCCCGCTCCTTAGTCTGTCGGGGCCGGGATTTAAATGCATTTTCGCATAGATGGTTCCGCGGGCAGGGAAATGCACTGTCCATTCGACGAATTGACTAGTTGATTCGTTAGAACTCGAAAGGCGGCTGCCTATGCCAATGACCTTGTTATTTTGATTTCGGACTTTAAAAAGCTCTGCTTTCGCATTAATGTTGTGATGGTCGAGAGATTCGAGAAATAATAAGGCTCCACTTTGCATAGCTTCGGAAGCAGCATCTACAATGCGATCATCGGGGAGGTTTATAAAAAATGTTTCGACAGCCCCGCCGTTGGGCTGCACAGAAATTAGCGATGGTTCACGTTGCAGATTTACAAAGGGAAGATAGGAGGCTACAACAGCTGCTCCGACACTGCCTAAACCAAGTCCGATAAGGAATATTTTTATTATGCCACTCATTACTATCTTCAAAATTCTGGGGGATTATTGCACAGTTAAGTCTATTAAAATGAACAAGTGGCTTGACACGTCAAACCCTAACATGCCGAATAATATGCTGCTATTTAGTACAATTTGGTCCTCTTTTAGCCTTGGAAGTGTTGCTTAATACAAGTGATCACAAGAAATTCTCGATGAGAGCAATATGCCTTTGGTCAGGACCTAGAAACGTCTCTACTGCAGTTATGTATAGCTTTGCTCAGAGACCAGATACCTGCGTTGTTGATGAGCCACTGTATGGCCATTTTCTTAGGGTAACTGGTGCTCCTCATCCTGGTCGAGAAGAGGTGATGGCTAGTGTTGATTGTGATGGTGATAAGGTGATGAAGAATCTTTTGACGCATTCGATTTCAAATACCGATCTTCTTTTTATGAAACAGATGGCGCATCATCTTGTTGGCGTCAACAGATCCTTTCTTTCTGGCACAGAAAATATTTTCTTGATTCGAGATCCTGAATACATGCTGCCATCTTTGACTCGGAATTTGCCTTCTGCCCAACTTAGCGATACTGGTTTGAAGGTACAGTGGGACTTGTTTGAAGAACTGATGTCCCGAGGACAAACACCAGCAGTTATTGAGTCAAATCAACTTTTATTGGAACCTGAGCGTGTTCTTTGTAAGCTTTGCGAACATCTTGGTATTGAGTTTTTTGATGAAATGCTGACCTGGGATGCAGGACCTCGAAGTGAAGATGGTATTTGGGCAAAATACTGGTACCAGAATGTTCATCAGAGCACGGGTTTCACAAGTAACAGTCCGAAAGGACGGTTTCCGAAGCATTTGAGCGACCTACTCGCAGAATGCAGGCCGTGGTACGACAAACTTTGTCAACATGCGATCTCTGCAGATAACGGAGGTTAAAGGAGCAAGATGGTAAAACTTCCGGATTCACGGAACGCCAATTTGTTAGTCTATGTTAACGGAACGCTAGTTCCGCGGGACGAGGCTCGTATATCTGTTTTTGACAGTGTTGTTCAGGGTGGCGACGCGGTGTGGGAAGGTCTGCGCGTCTATAAAGGAAGAATTGCTGCATTCGAGGCTCACTTGGAGCGTTTGTTGAACTCAGCGCATGCATTGTCATTTGTTTCGGTGCCATCGCTAGCGGACATTCGTGAAGCTGTTTTTAATACACTGACCGCAAACGGGATGACTGATGATGTGCACATTCGGTTGACACTGACTCGGGGAGAGAAGCTGACCTCTGGGATGAATCCAAGGCTTAATCAATCAGGATGTTCATTAATTGTGTTGGCGGAATGGAAAGCTCCTGTATACGCTGATGATGGCATAACTGTTGTTACATCATCTGTGCGTCGAAACACGCCAGAGTGTTTGGATTCGAAGATTCACCATAATAATCTTCTTAACAATATACTTGCATCGATCGATGCAAATGTTGCCGGCGTAGATAGTGCTGTGATGCTCGATATGTACGGGTTCATTGCTGAAACAAATGACACTAATATTTTCCTAGTGCAGAACGGCGAGTTATTGACCCCATTTGCCGACGCATGTCTTCCTGGCCTGACACGTCAGATGATACTTGACATTGCCGCGCAGGAAGGTCTTCCGGCCCGAGAGAAAAATTTGTCGCTAACCGAACTATATGTCGCTGATGAAGCGTTCACGTCGGGTACCATGGGAGAACTTACCCCAATTCTCGAAGCTGATGGCCGAATCATTGGTGACGGCACCCCTGGGACCCTAACTCGTCGATTGCAGACATTGCACAGAGATTATGCTTATGAGCATGGGGAGCCAATTTGCTTGTCTGAAGTTGGCGGTTAAATTTTCACTTAGCGCATCATGTCTTTCAGTTGAATTTTTTCGTTAGCTAGCTTGGCTAAATTTATTTTAGCTTTTTGTGCTATTAAGGCCTTGGATTGGATAAAGTCTTTTGGTCTATTAATGGCGTCAATGGAAATTATTGTCTCGTCCCTAAGATATAAGCAGGAAAATGCGTTGTTATCTGGGTTGCCCCTAACAACTGTTTGATCATAGCCTGTTGATAAGCCACAAATTTGTAACTTGAGATCGTATTGATCTGACCAAAACCATGGTATTTCAGCGTACGCACACGTCTCCCCACAGATATTGTTAGCCGCTGTTTTAGCTTGTTCAAGTGCGTTGTGGACAGATTCAAGACGTACTTTGTAACCGAGTAGTGCATTAGGGTGGAATGTACAATCGCCGATTGCATAAATATTTGGGTCACTGGTTCGACAGTACTCATCCACGACGATACCATTCGACGTCTCAATTCCGCATTCGGCAGCGAGTTCTGTGTTTGGCAAAATACCTACGCCAATAACAACAATGTCTGCCGGCACGGTTTCACTGCTGCTGAGAAATATAGTATCTACCTTATCTTTACCAGAAAAGGCTTTAGCTGACCTGTTGAACAATAGATTAACGCCATTTTTTAAATGTACTTGTTGATAGAAGTTGGAGAGTTCTGGTGAGACGACGCGGCTCATAACCCTGTCTTGCATTTCAATTACAGTTACATCCAATCCCTGTTTCACTGCGACAGAAGCAACTTCGAGCCCAATATAGCCGGCACCGATAATCACCATTCTTTTCCCGCGCGACATCTTGGAACGAATCTGGTCCGCATCATTGATGTTTCGAAGGTAGTGTATTCCGTTCAGATCGATACCAGGGACATCTAACAGGCGTGGCCGGCTGCCGGTAGCAAGTACTAGTTTGGTGTAATTAATGCAGTCGCCATTGGAAAGCCTTGCAAATTTTTTAATAGGGTCGATTGCAGTAACACGAGTATTTAGTATTGTATTGACATGCGCCTGGCTATAAAAACTCTTAGGTTTTACGAATAGGCGCTCAGCCGATAGTTCGCTCTTGAGATATTTCTTTGATAGTGGCGGTCGTTGGTATGGATACCAACGCTCTTCGCCTATTAGGGTGATTTGGCCGATATACTTTTTTTGCAATAGGGTGGAAACTAACTGTCCGGCCCCGTGCCCGGCACCAACTATTACGATCTCATTCATAATAGCTATTCTACTTTAATATTGATTCGATGCTGGCTAGGGAAAAATCTATATTGGACTCTGCAAAATAATTTGTCCTAATCTCGTGCTTTTATTGGATAGATGGGGTGAGCGGCCACATTATGGGAAGCAATACCATAACAGTGATAAACACAATAAAGGTTAGTGGAATCCCAATTTTAATGTAATCAACAAATCGATATCCACCTGGCCCCATAACAAGAATATTCGCGGGGTGCGATATCGGACTTGTGAAACTGGCAGATGCTGCCATAGCAATTGCCATCATGGCTGTCTCAGGCGCTAATCCCATTTCTGACATTGCTGAAAGTACAATCGGTGACATCAGTACTACTAAGGCTGCCGTAGGAATGATCATTGTGGCCATCGCAGTGACGATGTAAAGAGCGGCAATCACTGACCATGGTCCGGCATCTCCGAGTAAGCCCATAACTTGGGCTGCGAGATATTCAGCGGCACCGGTGTCCTGCATTGCTGTACCAAGTGGCAACATTCCAGCGATGAGGAAAATTGCCCGCCAATCAATGGCACGATATGCCTGCTCCATGGTTAAGCAGCCTGTAAGTACCATAAAACTTCCGCCGACTACTGCCGCGATAGAAATGGGTGCATAACCACCCATAGCGCTTAGTACGACACCTAACATGATTAGTGCAGCCAGGGGTGCCCGACCCGTATGCGGCGGTGCTTGCCCTAGAGGCGTAAGAACCAGGAAGTCCGGATCGTCATTAAGCAGTTGTAGTCGTTCGTGAGGACCTAACATCAATAATGCATCACCAACTTGCAGACGTTCGTGGGCTAAGTCAGCATCAATAAGGTCACCTTCACGCCATATACCAGCGAGTTCTATTCCGTAACGCTCCCGGAACGTTAATTCCCCCACAGTTTTTCCTGCAAGGCGCGACCGAGGATCGAGGGTTGCATCCATTAGTGTAAGACGTTCTGATTCAAGTGCGCCAAGATTGGGCGCGACTTTGGTTTCCACTTCCAACTCCTGAAGGCCTCGGAGTACATCAAGGTTTTCTTGTTGCCCCTCGATTAGTAGTAAATCACCTCCCTCGAGAACCTCACCTCCACGAGGCATAACCTTTAGTTTACCGGCACGGAATATTGCGACGACACGAAAATCAAAGACGTCAGCAAGACGACTTTTTTCAAGTGTTGCTTGATCAAGGGCACTATATTTGGGTAAACGAACGACAAAGAGTCGTTCCTCAACATTGTATTTTTTTGTTAGCGCTTCATTGGTTAATATTCTAGTTGTACTAAAATCAGCATGTCGATTGAGGATCGCGATATCAGCAGTTTCTCCTTGTACTAGAATTCTATCGCCGGCCCGCAGCGGCACATACGCGAGATTAGTTAGCCGATAGTTATGGCGCCGATATATGCCGACGACGCTGACATTAAATCGCGTTCGAAATCCTGCATGCCCGATTAGCTCACCTACCAAGGGCGAACCTTCTGCAAGAGTTACTTCTGAATAAGCTACCTTAGCGGCGACCATCGATTTAAGTACTGGTGCCTCACGCTCGATAACGAGGTCGCTCCAGCGCTGCAATTCTCGAAATTGGTCCACACGGCCCTGTACCAAAATGCCGTCGCCACCTCGCAATATCGCCTGCCTGCTCGGAAGCGTGTCACTGCGTCCAAATCTAATAAGGGCTAGAATTATTAAACCTGTAGAAGAGCCGATACGAGATTCTGCGAGGGTCTTACCTACAAGAACAGAGCCTCGTGGTACACGCAGCATGAATGTGCGTTCCTGAAGTTTATAACGATGGCGGAGGCTCCGCTGACTTTGATGTCTACCTAGATTTAATTTAGTTTTCGGGAGAAGAAGGCGCCCAACTAGCGCAACAAATAATACTCCGACCATCATTATGACGCCGCCTAGTGGCGTGAAATCAAAAAGTCTAAACGGGCGATATCCGTTTTGAGACATTATCTCGCCAACAAGCAGATTGGGTGGCGTTCCAATCAGCGTCATCAAGCCGCCGAGCAGCGTCGCATAAGCTAGAGGCATTAAGAGCCGGGATGGTGGGATTTGTGTGCGTCTGGCGACTTCAACCACGACCGGTAACATTAATGCTGCAACACCAATATTGTTCATAAAAGCAGAGAGAACTGCGGCGACTAGCATAATCACTGTAATCATTGCTATTTCGCGTCGCCCAGCTAGGCGCATAACTTGGCTTCCTATTATGTCCGCTATACCTGTTCTGGTTAAGCCTTCGCTCAGAATGAACATTGCCCAAACGGTAATTACGGCACTGTTGGAAAACCCGGCAAATGCTTCGGTGGTTGTAACTAGACCAGTTACTGCCAAAGCGCATAGCACCAATAGTGCAACGAGATCCATCCGGATAACTTCGCTGACAAATAGAATCAGTGACGTTGTCAAGATTCCAAGTACTAGTGCGATTTCAAAAGTCATTAATGACGGCAGGTTGTACTACGTGTTATGTATGGAAGAAAATGTAACCAATTTAGATAAAACTGGCATAGCATGAACCAATGGCATAAAAGCGGCAAATGACAAGTTCAAAAAATTACTCTACACAAATAAAACCCAAAAGTGTTTGGCATGAGATCCGTGGCGTTCGATACCATGTCACAGAGTGGGGCGATCGCCAATACCCGTTGCTTTTTTTACTGCATGGTTGGGGCGACTGTGGCGCTTCTTTCCAATTTTTTGTGGATAGATTAGAGAAAAACTGGTTTGTCGTTGCGCCAGACTGGCGTGGTTTCGGATTGTCATATTTTCGTTGTGAATCATATTGGTTTCCCGATTATATTGCTGATTTGCACACTTTGTTAAACATCTATGAGCCTAGTGCTCCAGTGAATCTGCTCGGGCATAGTATGGGCGCTAATGTTGCCACTCTTTACGCTGGTATATTTCCTGACCGCGTTTGCCGTGTTATTAATGTTGAGGGATTTGGGCTTGGAGATAGTGATCCAACAAATGCTCCCGACAATTATCGACGTTGGATTGAGCTATCAAACAATATGCCGGCGTATAAGGTATATAAAACTTATGATGAGTTAGCTGATCGAATCATTAAAAGGAACCCAGCAATAAGTTACGATCGCGCAATATTCGTGGCGCAAAATTGGGCTACTCAAGTTCAGGATGGATCAATAGTTTTGCGGGCCGATCCTGCACATAAGCTCCCTAACGCCGTCCAATATAGACGTGCAGAGGCTGAAGCTTGCTGGGCGGCGGTTACCGCTCCAATGCTTATTGTCTTAGGTGAGACAACAAATTTTAAGGAGGCTTTTAAAGCATTAATCGGGTCGAATGAGTCAAGGAATGCGTTTGATGAATCCAGATCCGTCGTGATCTCAGGCGCAGGGCACATGGTGCATTTAGAGCAGCCAACAAAACTGGCGACCGCGACGGAAAAATTTTTGACGCAAAATCAAGGCTGATGTCATAAGTAGATCAGTGGTCGTATAATCTAGTTAAATATAACTAGGCAAATCTTATATGAGTAAAGTTATTGACGATTATGGGGTCAAGGAACAGGTGTCTGATGAGGAATGGAGCATACGAGTTAACCTCGCAGCATGCTATCGACTGATCGCTTTGTTTGGTTGGGACGACCTGATATTCACGCATATTTCCGCACGTGTGCCGGGTCCAGATGAGCATTTTCTGATTAATGCCTATGGACTACTATTTGAAGAGATGACTGCTAGTAGTTTGGTAAAGGTCAATCTAGATGGGGAGATTGTCCTAGACACACCATATTTCATTAATCCAGCAGGTTACACAATTCATAGTGCTATCCATGCCGCCCGAAAAGATGCTGGCTGCGTTTTACACACTCACACGAAGGCTGGCGTAGCTGTTTCGGCACAATCGCAGGGACTAATGCCTATCTCACAGATCTCATTGTTTCCTTTTGCATCTCTTGCTTATCATGACTACGAAGGTATAGCTCTTAATGAAGATGAAAAATCCCGATTAGTATCGGACCTAGGAGACAAAAGTTTTCTAATATTGAGAAATCATGGATTATTAACGGTCGGGCCCACAATATCTGATGCTTTTCTATTTATGTATTCATTAGAGACCGCTTGTCAAACACAGATCGCGGCACTTTCTGGAGGATCAGAACTTACGCACATACATCCCGCGATTGTTGATGGAATAAAGGTGCAGGTTGAGCAGGTATTAAAGGGTATTGGCGGTGATCTAGCCTGGCCTGGATTGCTTAGGCGGCTTGATCGTCAAGATGTCTCTTATAAAGATTAATTTCCTAGTTGAGAAACATCCGATATGCAGGGTTCTCGCTTTCCTCGAAATGCTTATATCCTAACTTGGTTAGGTGCAGCTCAAGTTTACTCGAATCGTCCTGCGGAACTTGGATGCCTGCTAATACGCGTCCGTAATCTGATCCATGATTGCGGTAATGAAATAGACTGATGTTCCAATTTGTACCGATCGCTTGCAGGAAATCCGTTAAAGCAGCGGGCCGCTCTGGAAATTCGAATCGAAAAAGTCGCTCATCTGCTAAGTTAGACGCGCTGCCGCCGACCATATGTCGGATATGTAGTTTGGCCATTTCATTGTTACTCAGATCAGCGATTACGTACCCTAAGCTCTCGAGGTTATTAATTAGCGTTTGATGTTCTTTCACACCATGTTTGATTTGTATCCCGACAAATACATGCGCTTTTTTAGGGTTATTGTAGCGATAATTGAATTCTGTGATATTGCGACGTCCCAGTGTCTCACAAAACTTACGAAAGCTGCCCGGCTGCTCTGGAATTTGAACAGCTAGAAGTATTTCTTCCTCTTCGCCAATTGCGGCTCGTTCGGCAATGTGCCGTAACCGATCGAAATTTACATTTGCCCCACAATTTATAACTGTGAATTCTTCGTTCTTGATGCCCCTCTCCGAAACATACTTTTTAAGTCCGGCAACAGCGAGTGCACCCGCAGGTTCGACAATAGAGCGAGTATCTTCGAAAATGTCTTTGATACTTGCACATATTTGATCTGTATCAACAGTGATGATTTCATCAACGAGTTCTTTACAGATTCTGAAAGTCTCATCGCCGACTCGACGTACTGCAACGCCATCGGCAAAAATCCCGACATGGTCCAAGGAAATCGGCCGGCCGGCTTTAAGAGATTTCTTCATCGCAGCCGAATCCTCTGGTTCGACTCCTATGATACGTATATGTGGGCGCTTTCCTTTTAGATATGAGGCTATTCCTGAAATCAGACCTCCCCCACCGATTGGTGCAAATACGGCGGATACCTTTTCGCTCATCTGGCTGACAAGCTCACGACCAATAGTACCCTGCCCAGCAATTACGGCAGGATCATCAAAGGGATGAATAAACGTTAATGACTCTGAAGCCGCCAATTCCCGAGCTTTAGCGTAGGCATCATCATAGGTGTCGCCATGGAGGAGGATTTCGCCGCCAAGAGCCTTGACGGCACTTACTTTGATGGATGGCGTAGTTATGGGCATTACGATGACTGCCCGAATTTCCCGGCGTTGAGCGGCCAAAGCAACGCCCTGTGCGTGGTTACCGGCTGAACTGCAGATAACACCGTTTGAAATAACCTCTTGGGTAAGGGTTGCGAGTTTATTATTAGCACCGCGGAGCTTGAACGAAAAAATAGATTGCAGGTCTTCCCGTTTCATCCAGATACGGTTGTTTATTCGAATAGAAAGATTTTCTGCCAGTTCAAGTGGAGACTCTTGCGCAACGTCATAAACTGCGGCTTCATCGATTAGTTCTTGGTATTTGTCAATATCCATTGCATGCGGAGGGTAACGCATTCCGGTACTAAACGGCGATAGTTTCCTAAATAACTCATGGCAATCGTGTATCAGCGGTCTCATAATCCGTCTAATGTCAAAAAGAGATAAAAAGAGGACGCTGTATCCACCTATCGAACCGAACCATACTGGCTTTATCGATGTCGGTAGCGTTCACAAACTCTACTACGAAGAATGTGGAAACCCTGATGGAAAGCCGGTTGTGTTTCTCCATGGTGGACCAGGCGGTGGTTGTACGGTTTCGAACCGCCGGTTTTGGGACCCGGGTGTATACCGGATCATTCTTTTTGATCAGCGCGGTAGCGGGCGCAGCGAGCCGTATGCCAGTTTGGAACAAAATACAACGTGGGACCTAGTTAATGATATTGAAGTGCTTCGCGACACACTGAATATAAAACAATGGCAAGTCTTTGGTGGCTCCTGGGGCAGTACACTCGCACTAGCCCATGCGCAAACATATCCGGAATGCGTATCCGAAATAATACTTCGTGGAATATTTTTGCTTCGCCAAAAAGAAATCGACTGGGTTTATCAACATGGTACTAGCGAGCTCTATCCTGATGCTTGGGAGCATTATCTTGCCCCGATCCCAGAAAAAGAGCGCCATGATTTGGTGAAGGCTTATTACAAACGCCTTACTTCTAACGATTTGGATATACAAATGGAGGCGGCAAAGGCGTGGTCTATTTGGGAAGGAATGACGAGCACACTGCTCCCGAATGACGAAATTGCCGCTGAATTCGGTTCAACTAATGTGGCACTCGCTTTGGCACGTATTGAGTGCCACTATTTTGTGAATAGAGGTTTTATGGAGGAAAATCAACTTATCGATAATGTGCACAGAATTAGGCATATTCCTTCTGTGATTGTTCAGGGCCGATATGATGTTTTGTGCCCAGTGGTTTCCGCTTGGGAATTATTGAAAGAATGGCCCGAAGCAGATATGCGGATAGTCCCAGATGCAGGTCATTCAGCATTCGAACCCGGAAACATTCACGAATTAATTATGGCAACTGAAAGTTTTAGCCGACAAAAATAGATAATACAGCGATGCAAGAACTACTTATAACAAATGCACGACTAGTCAACGAAGGCACAACGCAGGATGTAGATGTGTTGATTAAGGGTGAGCGAATAGAAAAAATTGCAGGAGGCCTTAAACCTTCTGATAACACACTTATCATTGACGCTGCTGGAAAAATGCTATTACCGGGCATGATTGATGATCAGGTCCATTGCCGTGAACCAGGGTTGACTTATAAGGGAGATCTCGCAACCGAATCCGCGGCTGCTGTAGCTGGTGGTGTCACCAGTTTTATGGATATGCCCAATGTCGATCCACAGACGACTAATAGGAGCGCATTATCGGATAAATACGATAATGCTAAGGGGAGGTGTTGGACTAATCATGGTTTTTATTTAGGGGCCACTAATAACAATATTGAGGAAATAAAAGCCCTCCGGGTAGGTGAGGCCTGTGGTATCAAAGCTTTCATGGGAGCCTCAACCGGCAACATGCTTGTTGATGAACCAGATGCCCTAGAAAAACTATTCCAACATGCACCAGTGCCTGTAGTAACGCACTGCGAACACTCACCCACAATTTGGGACAATGAAAAAGAAGCTAAAGCTATATTTGGGGACGATGTGCCAATGCACGAGCACCCTAAAATACGCTCTGCTAATGCCTGCCTTTTGTCCTCTAGTCAGGCAGTGGATCTTGCTCGAACTCACGATGCATTATTGCATGTCTTGCATTTGACGACTGCAATTGAAATGGGTCTTTTTGCTAAGGGGAATCGACGTAATAAACGCATTACGGCCGAAGTCTGTGTCCATCACCTTTGGTTTGACGAAAGTCATTACTCTGATTTTGGTGCAAAGATTAAATGTAACCCCGCTATAAAATCCGCAGACGATCGCCAGGCTTTAATAAACGCGGTTAATGAAGATCGCATTGATGTAATAGCCACTGATCATGCGCCGCATACCAAAAATGAAAAAGCTAAAAGCTATTTTCAATCGCCAGCCGGATTACCTTTAGTGCAACACGTAATACTTTGCCTATTTGATATGGCGAAGGACGGGTATCTGGAATATGAACGCATCGTGGATAAGACGGCACATGCACCAGCAGATATTTTTGGAGTAGTTGATCGAGGCTATGTCCGCGAAGGATATTTTGCGGATCTCGTGCTAATGGATTCTTCACGGCCTTATCTTGTTGATCAAACTAATCTATATGCCAAATGTCAGTGGTCCCCTTTCGAAGGGCATGTATTTAGTTCAACTGTGGATACAACAATCGTTAATGGACAGATTGTCTACACAGAAGGCCAGTTAAATGGTTGTGCCGCGGGCCACAGACTTAAATTCAACCGTGCTAGGTAAATATGTGTTCTATTATTTTTTATCAAATTCAATCGGAATACGTATTTAATTGAGTGTTATAAATGTTAAGAATATCGGAAATATGTTTACTTTCCCGCCGATCTCGTTATCCTTCCATCCATATATAGTCGTGACAGTAGCAGTCTGAGATATCAATCGCATAATCAAGCCAATTGGCAACCACGCGAATGAAGCCAACGGACACTTCAAAACCTGATTATTTCCATAAAGTTGTAGATTGCCAGTGGGCATGCCCAGCGCATACTGATGTCCCCGGTTATATCCGACTAATCACGCAGGGTCAGTTCTCAGACGCCTATATGCTGAATCGGGAATCAAATATTTTTCCGGGTATTCTGGGTAGGGTATGCGACCGTCCTTGTGAGCCTGCTTGTCGGCGTGGAAGAGTCGAAGATGAGCCTGTCGCCATTTGCCGTCTAAAACGAGTTGCAGCGGATCACCGAGATGACATCACAGACAGGCTCCCGTCACGACCGGAAACAACTAATGGTAAAAAAGTTGCGTTGATAGGCGCTGGTTGTGCATCACTGGCAGTCGCTAATGATCTTTTACCACTCGGTTATGAAATAACGATATTCGAAGCACTGGGTACTACCGGTGGCTTGATGAGGACAAATATCCCGCAATTCCGCTTGCCTCCAGAGGTGTTGGATGAAGAGATCGGTTATGTGCTTGATATGGGCGTAGATCTCAAGCTGAATCACCCAATTGATAGCATGAAAGATTTAGCTGATGACGGCGGGTTCGACGCTATTTTCGTTGGCACAGGGGCGCCGCGTGGTAAAGAATTGAATTTGCCGGGGCGTTATGACTCTGAGAATGTTTACATTGGTATTGATTGGCTGGAATCTGTAGCTTTTGAGCACACTAAATCGGTTGGTAAGAATGTTCTGATTATTGGAGTAGGAAATACGGCCATGGATTGTTGCCGAACATCACTTCGGCTTGGGGCCGAGAACGTCAAGGTTATGGCGAGGAAACCGAGAGGCTATTTCAAGGCGTCTGATTGGGAACTTGACGATGCCGAGGAAGAGAATGTAGAGATCGTTGTCAATCATTCCCCGAAGGAGTTTGTAGTTGATAATGGCAAACTGGTTGCTATGACTTTCGACCAGATGGAGTACAACATCGATAAAGATGGTCAAATTGATCGCGGGAAATCTACCGGGGTAGTTACAATTCCTTGCGACGATGTCATTTTAGCCATTGGACAAGACAATGCGTTTCCATGGATCGAGCGTGGTATTGGTATCGAATTCAATGAATGGGATTGTCCGATTGTTGATGAGAAGACCATGATGAGTTCCCGTGAAGGTGTTTTTTTTGGGGGCGATTCTGCTTTTGGGCCGAAGAACATTATTTGGGCAGTGGCACATGGGCACGAAGCGGCCATCTCGATTCACAAATACTGTAATAGTGAAGATTTAGGTGATCGTTTGCCCATTGGTATGAACCTTAGCAGCCAGAAAATGGGTATACATGAATGGAGTTTTTCCAATAATTATGATCCGGCTGAGCGTCGTATCATGCCGCATGTAGAGTTAAAGGAAAGATTTAAGAAACTCGATATTGAAGTGGAACTTGGTTTCACAGTTGAACAAACTATTCAGGAAGTTGAACGCTGTCTTAACTGTGATATTCAAACGGTCTTCACTGCTAATCTCTGTATAGAATGTGACGCATGTATTGATGTGTGCCCGGTTAACTGCCTTACGATGACTGAGAATGGTGAGGAGAAGGATCTGCGTCAGCGGCTGTCAGCTCCAGCGGACAATTTAGAACAGGACCTTTATGTTTCGGAAAATCTTCCACAGACAGGTCGTGTGATGATTAAAGATGAAGACCTTTGTGTTCACTGTAGTTTGTGTGCTGAACGCTGCCCGACCGGTGCGTGGGATATGCAAAAATCCGATATCCTTTTACCCTACGCTAACGATGAATCAAACGAGCTACCGCACACTGCTGTGGGTGAAAAGTAAATAAACCAAAATAGCCTAGGTTGAAAATCTGTGTCTAGAATCAACGATGTCGTCATAAAAATCGCTACCGTAAATGGTACGGGATCCTCTAGTGCGAATGGTCTGCTAGCAAAAGCTATTTTTCGGATGGGCATACCTGTGGTTGGAAAAAATTATTTCCCTTCCAATATCCAAGGTTTGCCAACCTGGTATGAAATTCGTGTGACAGCTGACGGCTACGAGGCTCGAAAAGACCATGTCGATTTGATGATTGCTATGAATGCCCAAACATATGAGGAGGACATGAATGAGGTAGCCGCAGATGGCTGGCTGATCTACGATTCGACATGGCCTAGAAGTCGTTTATTGGATCGCGAAGACATCACCGTATTTGGTGTGCCGCTTTCCCGTATGTGTAACGAACATTTTGATACGGCACGGGCACGTATCTTGATGAAAAATATTGCTTATGTGGGCGTTGTAGCTGCTTTGCTTGATATTGATCTTGAAGTCATTAAAACCCTGTTGCAGGAGACTTTTGCATCCAAAAGTCATCTGGTTGATTCTAATCTTGAAGCAATCCGACTAGGTTTTGATTATGCGAAGGAAAATTTTGTCTGTCCTTTGCCTGTCAGGGTAGCAAAAATGGATAAGACTGCCGGAAAAATTATGATTGATGGCAATACAGCAGCTGGTCTCGGGTGTGTGTATGCAGGTGCTACTGTCGGTGCATGGTATCCAATTACACCTTCGACTTCGTTGATGGATGCTTATAAAGCATTCTGCGAACAATACCGTATTACAAAAGACGGTAAGAAAAAGTTTTGTATTATTCAATCTGAGGATGAATTGGCTGCAATTGGAGCTGTACTCGGTGCCTCTTGGAATGGAGCTCGTGCTTTCACACCTACAAGTGGGCCCGGTATATCCCTGATGAATGAATTTATAGGTTTTGCCTATTATGCCGAAATCCCTGCGGTAATATTTGATGTTCAACGGGTGGGACCATCAACGGGAATGCCTACTCGTACCCAGCAATGCGATTTAACTACTTGTGCCTATGCTTCCCATGGAGACACGAAACACGTCTTGTTATTTCCTTCTAATCCGGAGGAATGTTTTTACATGGCGCCCATGGCATTTGATCTCGCAGATCGATTGCAAACGCCTGTCATGGTGTTGTCAGATCTAGATATAGGTATGAACGATTGGATGTGTCCGGATTTGAAGTGGGATAAGGATTACAAACCAGATAAGGGTAAAGTTTTAACCGCTGAAGATTTAGAGGGTATGGAAAAATTCTATCGCTATCTCGATGTTGATGGGGATGGAATACCGTACCGCACTCTACCGGGTGTTCATCCGAAAGGAAGCTATTTTACACGCGGTTCGGGGCACACGAAGTTTGGTACATACACTGAGGATCCAAAGCAGTATCAAGAAGTTTTGGATCGGCTACTAAAGAAGTGGCATACAGCGAGAACGCTTGTTCCAGAAGCGGATATTGAATATTCCAAATTTAATAATGAAGCAATTCTATCTTTGGGTAGTTGTGATGGCGCTGTAAAAGAGGCGCTTGATATATTAAAGAAAAAAAATATTGGGTTAAATTATTGTCGAGTGAAGGCATTTCCGTTTACTGATGCTATCCGGGAATTTATTGATAAGCATGATCGAATTTATGTGGTTGAACAGAATCGAGATGCGCAATTGAGAACTCTGTTAATGCTTGACATCGATATAGAAGCTGCAAAGCTCATATCCATGCTGCACTACAATGGATTACCGATTAGCGCTGACTTTGTGGTTGAGCGTTTGCTGGAAGAAATAGTAAAAGGCCGGGCGGCTTAAATCTCGGAGAAGAGCAATGAGTTATATAGCTAAACCGAAAGTATCCCATCCGAATATGGCCCGTAATAAATTGGGCCTTACAGTTCGTGATTATGAGGGTAGTGTTTCGACCCTTTGTGCGGGTTGCGGGCATGATTCGATTACTGCGGCGATCATTCAGGCTGTTTATGAATTAGGTTTGGAACCTCACACTTTAGCTAAGATGAGCGGGATAGGGTGCTCATCAAAGACCCCAGCATATTTTGTGAGTCAATCCCATGGATTTAATTCAGTGCATGGAAGAATGGCCTCTGTTACAACCGGAGCCAATGCTGCCAACCGTCAACTAAATTATATCGGAGTTTCTGGTGACGGAGATTCTTTGTCCATCGGCATGGGGCAGTTTGCTCACGCGATTCGTCGAAATGTTGATATGTGTTACATCATCGAAAACAATGGGGTATATGGTTTGACTAAGGGCCAGTATTCGGCGTCCGCTGATATTGGTAGTGTGGCTAAGAAGGCAGCGCCTAACCAGCTCGCACCGATTGATCCTGTCAGTACAGCGATTAGTCTTGGTGCTACCTACATTGCTCGCAGTTTTTCTGGCGATAAAGAGCAACTGGTGCCACTGATACAAGGGGCCCTTACGCACAAGGGATTTGCACTTGTTGATGTTATTAGTCCCTGTGTTACTTTTAATGATAATGAAGGATCAACAAAAAGTTACGCACATACACGCAAGCACTTCAACCGCGTAATGGATGCTGACTATATTGAGCCAAGCGAAGAGATTGTTGTCGCTTACCAAGAAGGTGAGGCCATGCCGGTGCACCTGCATGATGGCAGTAAGATTATTTTTCGCAAGTTGAATAAAGATTATGATGCTACTAGTCGGGCAGCTGCGTTTTCGTTTCTTCGGGATAGCATCAATCGAGGGGAAATTATCACCGGCATGCTCTTTCTTGACGAAGATGGTCACGATATGCATTCGGATCGAAACACAGTAGACGCTCCCTTGGCACAACTTGCATATGAAGATCTTAAACCAAGCGAATCTATTCTTGCAGAGTTAATGAATCGGTATCGCTGATTTTCCGTGAAATTTCCACCAAGAAGATCAGTCTACTGGAGTAAATGAAATGAGTAGTACTAGAAGGCGGTTTTTAAAAACAGGCCTATTGGCCGGCAGTACTTTGGTTGCTTCAGGATGTAATACAGAAGTTTCGGTTACCCAGGAAGAAGCAACAATTGGGCAACCCTTAAAAATTCTAGTCCTCGGTGGCACCGGTTTCATCGGTCCCCACATGGTCAGAGAGGCATTGAGGCGGGGCCATCAGGTAGAGCTATTTAACCGGGGCCGCACAAATAACGTATTGTTTCCTGATCTGAAATTACACAAAGGTGACAGGGATAACGATCTGCGTTCCTTAGAGGATGGTTCTTGGGATGCTGTCATCGACAATTCCGGATACGTTCCCCGCCATGTAGAGAATTCTGCACGCCTACTTTCTTCAGCTGTTTCTCACTATCTTTACATATCCACAGTTTCCGTTTACGGAGATGTTTCTGGGCCAGTGGTAAATGAGGACACAGCGGTTGGAACGCTGGATGATGAATCTGTTGAGGAAGTCACGGGAGAAACTTATGGTCCTCTAAAGGCACTTTGTGAGCAACGAGTTTTTTCCGAGATTGGCACTGAGCGTACGACGATTCTAAGGCCGACTTATATTTGCGGTCCAGGTGACCGAACTGATCGATATACCTACTGGCCGGCGAGGACGTTGCTAGGCGGTGAAATGCTATGGCCGGGCACACCCGATGATGATATTCAGATTATCGATGTTCGAGACCTAGCTAATTTCACTGTGGATTGCCTAGAACAACAGATAAAAGGAATATTTAATACCGTGACACCGCCATTATCTTTCAGGATGGGAGATTTGCTGCATGACTGTCAGAAAGTTATTGCAAATGATATGAGCCCGACCTGGGTTTCTACCGAATTCCTGACAGAGCAGAAAGTGGGTCTTCCAATTTGGGAGGACCCAAAGGGCGAGATGGCTATATTAAATAGAGTTGATGGTAGTAGAGCTTTAGCTGCCGGATTGCGGAACCGACCAACTCTGGAGACTGCGCGTGACACAGTTGCTTGGTGGAAAACGTTGCCCGCAGAGAGAACATCTATCTTTAATGCTGGGCTAACGTTGGCAAGAGAAGACGAATTACTAAGGATTTGGCACGACCTAAATGCTGCGGCTTAAAGCGTGAGGTCCAACGCTTAGGAAATGATTAAAATACGCATTTCGCGAACATAATTTCATTGTAGTTGGGTATTCTGAATAGATTGTTTGGCATGTCGCCAATGACTTCTTATTTGTTTAACTCAGGTCGTTGTAACTCTGCATTTGCTCGTATACATTTCGACTATGAATATCCGTGATGAGGTTGAGGCATTGCTCCCAAATTGGGAGCGTTGGTACCCGAGCCTTTTTGATGCTGCAAGTGATCTTGGGCTGATCAAGGCAACGGTTTGCGATCCAAATACATTACTGCTGTCTCGGCGTCATGCTAAGGTTCGTCAGCGTGCAGAAGAGTCGCATCGGGAGAAATGGGGTGGAAAGACCCATGAGGACCGACCGACATATCGGCGTAGCAAGAGACACAAGCGCCATTGTTAGCGGATAAAAAATAGAACTGTTACTGGGTACTACGCATGTCATTCGATGTTGAAATGATTCGTTCTCGTTTTCCTTCTTTATCAACTATTGATAATAAGTTGCCCCGTATTTATTTCGATAACCCGGGGGGTACTCAAGTGACACAGTCAGTTGTTGATTCAATGACTGAGTGTCTTATTGAGTCAAATGCGAATGTACAGGGAACTTTTGTGACCTCAAAGCGTGTAGATTCAATATTTGAAAATGTTCATTTGGCTATGGCAGATATGTTGAATGCTAAATCTCCTAACGAGATAGTGTTTGGGCAGAACATGACAACCCTAACTATGCACCTATCGCGATCAATTGGCCGGTTACTAGAACCTGGTGATGAAATAGTCTTATCACGGATGGATCACGATGCTAATGTCGCGCCATGGCTCTTATTGGCAAGAGACATGGAACTAAAAGTACGTTGGTTACCGTTTAACAGCGAGACTTATGAAATTGATGCAGATGCACTGGATAAGGTGCTGACTGATAGGACTCGGCTTGTTTGTATCGGGGCTGCAAGTAATTTGATTGGTACTATAAATGACGTGCAATCTATTGCTGCGAAAGCAAAAGCAGCTGGCGCTATGATATATGTTGATGCTGTTCAGTCGGTACCGCATTTGTCAACTGATGTGCAGGCACTGGGTTGTGATTTTCTGGTTTGTTCGGCCTATAAATTTTTTGGGCCGCACCAGGGCATACTTTGGGGGCGTGCCGAGCTGCTGCAGCGACTTGAACCTTACAAGGTTCGGCCTGCCCCAGAAAAAATTCCTGGTTGTTTCGAGACAGGAACACAGAGCCACGAAGGGATGGCCGGGACAATAGCAGCCGTTGATTATTTTTCGTGGCTTGGAGAATCAATGGCTAGCGGTTATCACCAAAAATATGATTACTTTAATGGACGACGGCTATTCGTTCATGCTGCGATGGACTGCCTTTTTGACTATGAGAAAACTTTGGCGCGACGTTTAATTGATGGCCTTGATAGTCTGCCTAAAATTCGTTTACACGGTGTAACTGCAGCGGATGCAACGCATCGTCGTGTACCAACAGTATTGTTTGAGGTAAAGGGTGCTTGCCCTGATGTTATTGCAGAAAAACTAGGAGCCCAGAATATTTTTGTGTGGTCTGGTCACATGTATGCTGTCGAGGCAGCGCGATACCTGGGAATTTATGATTCAGGAGGTGCGGTTCGTGTGGGGCCTGTGCACTACAATACCGCAGAAGAGATCGATACCTTCCTCAACGCGTTGGAAGATATTGTTATTTAAGGCCCATGTCTTGTCTACACTTCCAATAATGTGAAGATTTCGCAGAACAATTCACTAGAGCGCTATCAGATCATTGGGCGGATAGTTGGTCCGTCGATTTTTGTCTTAATGCTTGTTATGCGCCAGGAGCAAGAGTTCATGCCATCGTCTGCATGGCTTGCTGCTGCTGTTGCGTTGTGGATGGCAGTTTGGTGGGCAACTGAGGCTATTCCGGTGGCAGCAACAGCACTGCTGCCACTAGCTGTCTTCGATCCTCTTGGTATTACAAGTATTCGCGAAGCCGCGGCGCCCTATGCAAATCCAATCATTTTTTTGTATCTCGGAGGATTTGCCATGGCTGTAGCCCTTGAGCGTTGGGGCTTGCATCGGCGTATAGCTTTGGCTGTGATTGATAATACCGGCTCTAACGGAAGGCGACTGATTGCGGGGTTTATGCTCGTTTGTGCCGTTCTTAGTATGTGGATGACAAATACCTCTACTACGATAATGTTATTACCCATTGTTTTTTCTGTCACAGCGGTCATCCGGGACAATGTGCCAAATGTAACAGAACAGGAACGTGATAATTTCCAGATTGCTATGTTGCTAGGACTTGCTTATGCAGCGAGTATCGGGGGACTTGCTACATTAATAGGTACGCCACCTAATGCTCTTCTAATGGGCTATATGACTGAGGCCTATGGTGTCGAAATCAGTTTTGCAAAGTGGATGCTGGTGGGTATACCTGTCAGTTTGACGATGTTGCCTATTACCTGGTTGGTTCTTACGCGTTATCTTTTCCCCTGTAACATACCCGCGAGTGCTGAAGTCAGTGCTCATTTGCGCAAGTTGCGTAGCGATATGGGCGCAATGAGCATTGCAGAACGCCGCGTTGCTATCGTTTTTTCTGTCCTAGTTTTGTCGTGGATGTTTCGTCAGCCTGTGACTGAATGGCTCGCGTTATCAGGTATCTCCGATACAGGAATAGTAATAACTGCGGCCTTAATATTATTTATTTTACCAAGCGGTAATGCGGAAAACCCCCGACTGATGATCTGGCAGGATTTGTCAAGACTCCCTTGGGGCGTCTTGATCCTTTTTGGGGGAGGGTTAAGTTTAGCCGCTGCTGTTTCCGGAAGTGGATTGGCCCTGTGGCTCGGAGAGCAGCTAGCTCCGCTAAATGCATGGGGTATTGCGGTGCTTGTGGTCGGGTCCGTGGCACTCGTGATATTCCTTACTGAACTCACAAGCAATCTGGCTACTACTGCAACTCTGCTGCCTGTGATGGGGGCAATTGCTGTACAGGCTGGTGTTCCCCCGATTCTCTTGATGGTTCCGATTACAATCGCAGCGAGTTGTGCTTTTATGCTTCCAGTGGCGACTCCACCTAATGCGATTGTATTCTCCACCGGGGTAATAAGCATTCCACAAATGGTTCGAGCCGGCATATTTCTAAATATTATCGGTATTGTTATTGTTTCGGTTGTTGCATTGATGGTAGCGCCCCGACTATTTGTGTAGTCGTTTTTCGGGGCATGCAGGATATAGTTACATCAATATTTTCTCCGTAACTAAGGGCAATACAAAGCAAAGCAATGGATGACTAACCCGTCTAAAAATTTATCAGAGTTTGCTGTTCTTCTAATAGACGTTCAGAAGGATTTTTGGACCAAAGAGATTGCTACTGATTTTCCGGATTTTCCAAGTAAAGTCGCTCAATTGCTTAAATTTTGTAGAACTGAAGGACTAGACATCATTCATCTCCGTGCTGGGTTTAAAAAAGATGAATCAGATTGGATGCTCCGATACCGGTTGCTCGGAGAAATACCCTGTATTGAGGAAACATCAGGCACAAACGTTTTAGATTGCGCCAGGGAAGTTCAAGGAGAACCGATCATAATTAAAAAATCATTCGATGGTTTTATAAATCCGTTGCTTGAAGAAATATTGGAAAAAAGAAATAAGCGGTGCTTGCTTGTTGCGGGACTTGTAACGTCAGTATGTGTCTTACTCACGGCCGCCACTGCCTCACAGAAAGGCTACTTGGTAAACGTAATTGAGGATTGCTGCGCTGATACTTCT
This sequence comes from uncultured Woeseia sp., assembly GCA_913031125.1. Taxonomy (GTDB): domain Bacteria; phylum Pseudomonadota; class Gammaproteobacteria; order Steroidobacterales; family Woeseiaceae; genus SZUA-117. Next base: position 51,325 of record CAJWFK010000011.1, read on the forward strand.
GAGGCACATTGTTATGCTCTAAACAATTACCCGTTCATTTTCAATTGCACAGAAGTTAGTCGGATAAATACTGATATGGAAATATGGATATCTGAATTGCAGAGGCTGAATTAGTTTTGGCTGCTTGCTTGTCGAGTTTTCTTTGTAAGTTCTACAATTTCTTGCCAGTTTTCATTTAGGATCAAAAAAGACAATGCATAGTGATTGATTTTCCATATATCATCTATTTTCACCAATACGCCGGTGCCCCTGAAACGGCCATTAGTTGCTGAGAATACTACTTCGTCGAACCATGCGACATTACCTGCTTGCGAGATGCGAACTTTCCGTTCAACTGACTCGTAATTCCAGCCAACACCATTTTGAAATCTGCGGTTAACGTAAGCTCTGAAGTCCGGATTTTTTGGCCAGCGTTCCCATTCATCTGTCCCCATAAATACGGCATCTTCGGTTAAATGATCGAGATAACGTTCTTCATCAGCACTGGCCGCTGCACTATGAAAATCATCTAGCACGGCGTTGATAGCATCCTCTTCCTGCTGCTCAGCAAACACTGAAGTAAAAATTAGAAGGATCGTTATAGCGGTTAATTTAAAGGCCATTTTCTTATCTCAATTGGCTGTCTTTGCTGCCACGTCGATTATAACCGCTAATATTTTCCGTATTCTTATCATAGATTGCTTGGCAGCTAATACAGAGTTTGACTCCTGGAACTGCTTCTCTTCTGGCGAGCGGGATTTCTGCGCCGCACTCTCGACACTGAGTCAGGCTTGCGCCGCTGGGTAGTCGATCTCGTGCCCGCTTAACTGCGTCCTCTATAGTTGCATCAATTTGCTCTTGAACTGCGCCGTCTTTTGCAAATCCGCCAGCCATATCTTTTTTAAATGTAATGAAAGTAGTCCGAGTCGGTTACCATAGCAGAAATACAAGTAGCCACTGGAAATTTTATGTCAGCGTATACACAGGAACTTACGGTGAACTGGGGAGAATCTGATCCTTTTGGTCTCGTCTACTATGCCAGAGAGGTCGCCTGGTTTAATGAGATTGAACATGAGCTGTTTAGAACGATAGGTTATCCGATTAATCGGATGATTAATGAGGACCACAGCGCATTTGTCATGGGTGAAATTCAATTTCGTTTTATTGGACCAGCAGCCTATGGAGATCGAGTGCAGTGCACGTTGTCCCTAGAAGAAATCCGCGACAAGACGTTGCACTGGAAATGTCTAGCAACGAACTTGAATTCTGGACAGACTATTACTGAAGGGAACGCTATTCGCGTTTATGCAAAAATTATGGATGATGGTAATCTCCGGTCACGCCAAATACCGGACGATATTCGACAGGCATTAAGCAAATTCCGGACTTCGGATTCGTAACTGCTATTAAATAACTTTAGGTGGGCTAGGTACTTATCTTGCTGAACTGCAGTACCCCATCGTTGATTGGTTCCTTACCGATAGTTTTTTTGTCCTTAAGATAGTTTTGGGTATTCACCCAGGGCCAGCGATCCCCTTGTTTAGGGAGAAGGTGCATTTTGCGTTGCATATACCCTGACGAAAATCCCGGGATAAAGTCAAGGCGTGGCATATCAAGTTCATGTTCTCGCAATTGGGGCACACAAATTTCGGTTTTATTTTTGTCCATGTGGTTAATCACACGACACGTGAATTCAGCTGTCAGGTCAGCTTTTAATGTCCAAGAGGCATTGATATATCCGAATGTCCAGATAAGGTTTGGGACTTCTTCAAACATCATGGATTTATAAACAAACTTTTTTGAAAAATCGACCGACTTTCCATCTATGTCAAACTCGATATTTCCTAGCACGCAAAGCTCGAATCCAGTTGCAGTTACGATAATGTCAGCTTCTAATTCCTTGCCCGATTTCAGCAAAATTCCTTTTTCCGTGAATGTATGAATTTGGTCTGTTAGCACAGAGGCCCGTTTATCCCGGACAGCATGAAAAAAATCAGCGTCGGGAACCACACACAGTCTTTGGTCCCAAGGATTGTAGTGTGGTACGAAGTTAGTGTTGAAATCGCAGTCGGGTCCGAGTTCTTTTCGGGCTAGCTTCAGGAGTGTTTGTTTGACTTTTTTAGGTGCGGTGCGCGACCGACCGTAGATGAAATGGTGGGAGAGAATATTCTTCCATCGGGTGATCGTATAAGCGAGCTTTGCTGGCAGCACTTTGTAAAGGAGATTTGCGATCCAATCCGTGCCCGGCAATGCCACAATATAGGTTGGTGAACGCTGGAGCATGATGACGTGCTCCGCATCCTTTGCCAACTCGGGTATTAGAGTTACTGCCGTTGCACCTGAGCCGATAACAATAATTTTCTTTTCATGATAGTTGGTATCTTGTGGCCAGTGTTGTGGATGGAGTATTGTGCCTTGGAATTTCTCACTACCCTTAAAGACTGGCGTATAGCCCTTCTTATAGTCGTAGTAACCTGAACAAACCAAAAGAAAACGCGAACGAATAGAAACCCTTTCCCCATCCTTCTTATTCAGCGCATCGACCTTCCAACAGTTATCTTGGCTGCACCAACTTGCATTATTCACCTGATGCCGATAGCGAATATGTTCATCAATGTTGTGTTCGGCGGAGGTCTGCTTCAGGTATTTTAAGATTGTTGTACCGTCAGCAAACGCTTTTCCATCCGGCCATGGTTTGAAATTGTATCCGTATGTATACATGTCACTGTCGGACCGAATTCCGGGATAACGAAATAAGTCCCATGTGCCCCCGAGTGAGTCACGCTCCTCTAGAATAATGAAACTTTTCTCACGGCACTTTTCTTTCAGGTGGCACGCGCTACCGATACCGGAAATACCAGCACCGATAATAAGAACATCTATATATTCCGCACGCATACAACGTACCGCGTATTTTTCGGGGTTGCTTACTTTGCGATCAGACTAGGCCCCTGTCAATCGAAAAGACCTGATAATTGCGCATTAGCGCAGCGGATCTAACTGCTTGACGCAATATCAGCTGCAAGCGATAGCTTGGCGAGCTAGCATTGCAAAATGGATATTATTGTTACCGCGGGAATTGCATTTGTAATTGCCGGTTTTATCAAAGGGATGCTTGGTTTTGGTTTTCCAATTATTGCACTGAGTGTCTTAACTCTTGCGATTGGACTTTTCGATGCGCTTGCAATTGTTGTTGTGCCGACTCTGGTAATTAATATTTGGCAAGCGCTATCCGGACGTTACCTTAAGGAGATATTCCAGCGGATGTGGATTTATTTTTCTGTGGCGATTATGGGTATCCTCGTTGCTTCCCAGTACCTCAAGGTAGTGAATGTTAGTTTGCTGACAGGATTGCTAGGGCTTATTCTTTTTTTATTCGCTTTATCGAGATTGTTCGGGCTGAAAATCCGGGTTGAGCGCGCCGACGAGCCTTTACTGTCTTTGGTGCTAGGGGGTATCAATGGTCTTTTGACTGGATTTACAGGGTCCGTCATGGTGCCGTCGGTCTTGTACATGCAAGCGCTTGGGTTTAGGAAAGATATGCTTGTGCAGGCAATGAATGTATTTTTTGGACTCTCGATACTGGTGCTCATGATATCTCTGGGCCGCAACCAGCTTCTATCAACAAATGAAGCGGTCATATCGACAATAGCATTAGTCCCCGCCTTCGCTGGTATTGTTGCCGGTCAGTGGGTTCGTAATCGAATTGATGAAAAGCAATTCCAGAAAGCTTTTCTTGTTGGCATGCTGTGCCTGGGCTTATATATCCTATCGAATTCTAGTTTGGCGTGGTGACGAAGTGAGGTTGCCATTGATGGCGTGGTAGTCGAAAATCACATCAACTCAGAGAGAAAGAGAAAAAGCGCATGAAAATCATCCGATTCCTTACTTTGATTCTTGGATTGATTATTGTGCCCATGGTGCATGGGCAGGGTATGACCGATCAAAAACGGTTAGAGCGTGCGAAACAGTTAATGGCAGCAGAAAATCATTTGCCCCCGAGCGATTCCGTGTGGATTGAAGAATTAACATATATGGAAGTCCGGGATCACATAGCTAAAGGAGTGACTACAGCAATTATTCCTACGGGCGGTATCGAGGAAAACGGCCCCTATCTAGCTACTGGTAAGCATAATTACATCTTGCGTGCTATCTGTCCTGTAATAGCTCGTGAGCTTGGGAATGCATTATGTGCCCCAATTGTGCAGTTTGTACCAGAAGGAGACCTTGACCCACCAGGTAACTTGAGGTTTATTCCAGGCACTTTTAGTGTGCGTGATGAGACTTATGAGGCCTTACTAGATGATATTGCGACTAGCTTAAAGTTGCATGGCTTCAAGGACATCATTTTCCTTGGTGATAGCGGTGGTAACCAGCGTGGTATGGGTGAAGTGGTGAAGGAACTTAATTTGCGCTGGACTCAATCCGATGTGAAGGCTCATTTTATAAAAGAATTCTATACGCCCGGGTGGGAAGATACGGAGAGATATACTGAAGAGGTCCTCGGTGTTGTTGAGCCTCACAATGATGGTCACCACGATGACATATGGGTCACAGCATTGATGATGGTTACTGATCCATCATCGGTGCGTTATCAGCAGCGTATTGACAAAAATTTAGCAACAATTAACGGCGTTGATATTTCCAACCTTGACGAGATCGTTGACCTGGGCCAGAAGATGGCAGAATATCGTGGTCAAAAAGCCGCTGCCATTATTCGCGAAAGAATTAACTAGCAGGAGACACAGTTATGGTTATTCAGCGCACCATAACTTTCTAGTAGTGCTATCGTTTCGGGATATGGAGGAACCCGCGAAAGGGGACTATTAGCCATATCTACCGTTGTTTCACCCTTACGGCTAACAACCATTACGTCAGCACCGTGGTCGATTAAGTACTGAACTACTTGATTATCGCCTCTCGATGCGGCGTGATGTAATGCTGTATATCCTCTTGCGTCCCTCAGATTTACATCGGCACCGCACTCTTCAATTAGAAACTTGATTGCAGGGAACCACGCATCAGGGGCATGGATATGTGCATTTGCGGCCCACGACTGTCCATATCCTGCTCCAGCCACAATATGAACTGGTGAAATAAAATCTCCTCCCACAGGTATCTCGGGCGCTTCCCATTTTTCGGTTTTGGATTGGTCTGGAATTTTCGTTTGATTGCCGCTCACTGTTTTCTTCGCGTCACCAGCCTTTAACTCTTCTGAGGGTGGGCCCTCTTCTAAGGGTGGATTTGTAACTGGTTGGCGTCTGCGTCGTTCCGGAAGTTTCACATTTGCTATATGCGGATCTGCCCCATAGTCTTTGAGCATTCGCATAGCGTCTACATCGAGCGCATGAGCGGCTCGCCAGAAGGGCGTTGCTCCTTTGTAATGGAGGCCCGCTGACTGGTTACCGATCACTGAAAACGTATATTCTGAATACCATAGGTGTGTTTTTAGCCGCATATTTGGATTCGCACCTGCATTTAACAATGCTTGCAGTACGTCGTGATGGGTTGCTTGTTGTTGTTCATGCTCGGTCGGGTGAGAATAAGATGATTTTGATCCCCATCGGCGTTCAATGGTTGCAAAAAGGGGCGCTGTGCCCGAGGTGCTAGCAAGGTTCGGATCTGCGCCAAGGTGTAATAGTTTGAGGGCGAGGTCGAATTGGCCATTGACCGTTGCCATTAGCAAAGGTGATGTTTGGTCCCCAGCAGAAACCTGATTAATATCCGCCCCATTTTCAAGTAATACCATCGTGGCTGAATCGTGGCCCTGCCTAATCGCATGCAATAGCGGCGTGAGTCCACCCCATTTGTCGACACGTTCACCATAGGATAGTGGTCGCTCCTCAGTATTTCGATCCTCTTGACTGTAGTCATATAACGGATTCCCATCCGCATCATAGGTGATTGCATTTGCGCATTTATTTTTTAGATTACCAGTGCCTTCTGTTGATTCGTCGAAATCATCGCAACTGGGATCTGGAACATTAGGCCATTTTCTCTGAATTTCACGGGATGCTTCGATAGCGGCTTGAACCTGACTGGGTTGAGGTTGCCAATTTGGACCGCCACCTTCCCGCTCTTTGAATTCTGCTAGAAACTCAGAAATGCGGCGTTCAGCCATACGGTCGGCTTTTTCCATTTTCCCCGGTTCAACATAGTTGGAGGTCAGCGAATGGTCGGCGCCTGCACTCAGTAAAACCTGAAGGACTTCTGCTCGGTTAGCGGATGCCGCAAAAACTAATGGTGTTTGGCCCCACCTGCTTTCTCGGGAATTAATGTTCGCGCCCGCCTCTATCAGTGCAACAACAGATTTTTCGTCACCAGATATTGCCGCAAGGTGCAGGGCTGTTGTACCAGAGTTAGTCGTTTTTGCATGAACATTGGCGCCAGCATCTACTAGTTTCTCGACGATCTGACCTTGGCCATTGCGGCTAGCGATATGCAGGGGTGTGTATTGGCCAATTCGAGTACCTGCTTCAGTGTTGCTACCGGCATAGATCAGCATGTCGGTAAGCTGTGCATTACCAATTTCGGCGGCCCAGTGCAAAGCAGTCATTCCATCGCCCTGCATATCGTTGACTTCCGCACCATCGCGCAGAAGGTCACGCACAGCGCTAATATCTCCGCGAGAAGCTGCATCAATTAGAGTATTCAACATTGCCGACTGGACTGAAAACGCCGCTAATAGGCTAATTCCGAGTACCACTATCCAGTTGTTTTGTATACGCAATTCAACCTCCCTGGATATCAAATCGATAGTTCACCCGTGCTATCACCAAATGTATCTTTTTCATGCCCGAGCCAGTTCAGTACAGTTAACATAGCATTTGCCATCGGTGTGCCGTCCTTAGCTTTCAGGTGCTTACCTCCCTTATGTTTTCCATTAGCACCACCAAATAACACAAGGGGGCAACGACGGTGATTGTGCAGATTGGCATCTCCCATCGGAGAACCCCATAGCACTATGGATTGGTCCAACAAACTTGAATCGCCATCATTGGTTTCTTCCAGTTGCTTCATAAAATAGGCTAGTTGACTAACTCTGTACTGGCAGATTTTGTTGAATTCAAGTACACCCTTTTCCTTGCCACCATGGTGTGAGGCTGGGTGGAAAGCACGGCTAGATTCACTTTCTGGGAACGTACGATTCGAAGCATCTCTTCCCGTCTTTAATGAAATTGTGCGAGTCATATCTGACTGGAAAGCTAATAGTTGTAGGTCGAATAGCAGGCGAATATGCTGAGAGTACGAATTTGGTACGCCGGCAGGCGCACCCGGAAGTTCATTTGGATTATTGTCTTCGTTACTCTTTTCAACTATCTGGATACGGCGTTCTATTTCCCGGACATTTGTAAGATATTGATCAATCCGTCGCTGATCTGCGGCACCAAGCTTTTGGTTGATTTTGGTCACTTCACTACCAACCCAATCTAAAATACTGCTTTGTGTTTTCCTCCGGGCTGCACGTTCTTCTGTTGAGCCACCATCACCGAATAGCATGTCAAAAGCTGTGCGCGGGTTACGAATCGCCGGCAACGGTTCGGTTGGTGATTTCCAACTGATGGAATCAGTGTAGGCGCAGGAATAGTTGTAATCACAGCCACCCCCTTTATCGTTTGGTTCAATACATAGCTGTATTGATGGCATGAGCATTTCTCGGCCAAAACGGTCGGCATGTATTTGATCGATTGATGTTCCAACAAATAAATCTGATCCCTGAGTTTGTTTTGGGTGAGATTGAGTTAAAAATACAGCGGAAGACCTAAAGTGATCCCCCCCGACTTCAGAAGGAGCATACGCTTCTGCCATTCGAGCGTCGGTATTTGAAATGATAGTGAAATGATCACGCCAGGGTTCTAAGCTTTTCAAAGGGTTTGCGGGGACAAGTTCGTAGTTGGAGCCTTCTGTAGATGGGGCATATAAATATTGTTCAGCGCCCCATTCATTGCAGCCTGGAAGACCATGAGATTCTTCAATACATATAAGTCGGGTACGTTGGTTAGAGCTAGCCTTGGCTAAAGCTGGAATCATTGCATCCAGCAGCGGCAAAGCAACCAAGGCGCTGGAACCTTGCAAAAATGTTCGGCGATTTATGTGTTTTTTTGTAATGAAATACATGTCTGCAAATTCTGTGTCTATAGCAGGTTAGCGGATCAAGGTTTTACCGGCGCCCGAGTCTATAGTGGCTTCCTTCATCCGGAACGCATCGCTCATAATAACTCCCATAATTAGATTTTGCATTGGGTAGTCGTCCTCGGCAGCATTTTCTACAATATGTCTAATAGCGGGCATATCATAGTACTCAATGCGTCGCCCTATGGCATATGCCATTAGGTTGGCAGTAAATTCCCGGACGAGTGGGACTGGCCGTTTAAGGAGCATCCTTGTTAGGTCAGCGGGCGTAGAAATCACCGTTCCATCATAAAATATGCTTTCCGTGTCCAGTGCTGCGCCAAATTCCCTTATTCTCCATTTACCTGTCACGTCAAAATTATCAAGCGCTAAACCGATTGGGTCCATCACCTTGTGACAGGCTGCGCAGATGGGATCTGCACGGTGCATTTCGAGGCGTTTTCGCGTCGTCAGGATTTGTCCATTCTCTGTCCCTTCTGTTTCCTCCAAATCGGGAATTCCTGGTGGTGGTGGGGGGGGAGGAGTGCCGAGCAGAACCTGCACGACCCATTTCCCCCTTAATACCGGAGATGTTCGATTTCCAAGCGATGTCTGCACTAAGATGCTGCCATGCCCAAAGATGCCATTACGCTCGTTGCTTGGATATTGCACCAACCTAAATTCGTTACCTCTCACACCTGCAATATCATAATGTGTGGCTAGACGTTCGTTCATGAAGCTATAGTCCGCTCGATACAGTTCCAACACACTCTTATTTTCGCGTACCAGATGGTCAAAAAACATCTGTGTTTCCGTGCGCATTGCATTCATAAGTTGCTGGGTGTAGTTGGGAAACTGGAAGGCGTCCGGTTCTACGTGTTCTAGATCCTGTAAACGCAGCCAAAGCGAGGCGAATCGTTCTGCCAACGCTACAGAACGTGGATCATCTAGCATACGTTGCACTTGACTCCGAAGCGTCCGTGTTCGCGACAATCTACTGGATTCCGCAAGCTCCCTGAGTTCAGCATCTGGATTCGTTCCCCAAAGGAAAAATGAAAGGCGCCTAGCCAAGTCAAAATCAGAGAGATAGTATGGTTTCCCTTCCCGCGCCCGATTCGGTTGCTGTTCCATGCGAAATAGGAAGTGTGGGCTGGCGAGGATTGCTTCTAGAGCTGTTTTTATGCCGTTTTCAAAGCCACCGTTTTCTGTACCTAGCTGGTAAAAGCTAAGTAGATCATTAATCTCCGTTTGTAGTAATTCACGCCCGTAAGCATTTGCTGCAAGGGAAGAAATAATATTTTGAGCACACGGGCCCTCTTCTTCCAATAATGTAGGGCGGCAGCTAAAAATTCTTTGTCTAGCAGCTGAGTCAGATACACCTACAACGTCATATGGACCTTCAACGGTTAATCGAGTCAGGTGTGGTGGCGAAGTCGTCCCATAACTCGTTTCCACACCTGTAAGAGACCAGTCATTCGGACGTATCAGGTCTTCATAGGGCCCATCCAATTGACGAACAAACGCAGCGGTGACCCTGTGTTCCCCGGCCTTAACAAAGATCGGGTCGGTTTCCATCGGGAAACCTTTCCTACCTTGGAAGTCAATTTTGCCACCGTACCGAACCAACGCCACCCGCTCTCCATCAATAGAAATATCAAGATCATGAAATCGCTCGCCCCAGCCCGATATAAAGCCCATTGAGAATTTATAGTTACCGTCGGCAGGAAAAGAATGTATTACGCTGATTCCTCCTCGTGTGCCATAGGGCGCTCCTTCAATACGTTCCCATTCGTGTTGAGAAATGGCTGGTGAGCTAGAGAAAGTATGCGCAGTCGGTTTCGCGTTTTCTTCTCCGATTGCGCGACTTGCTACATCGCTAGCTGCGGTGAGATAGGCAATCATTAAGGTGGTAGACATTCCCTGAACATCGGCGATATTGTCGAAGCTTGCACTGATCTGGTCGTCCGGTAACCATTCTGAAGGATCAACAGTGAGGCCTAGTAGGTCGGATACTAATCGCGCATATTCAGCCTGATTGACTCGTTGGAATGGCCGAGTGCCCACAAATTTATTTTTGCGTGAAAACCTGTCCAGTTTATCTTCAAGCGTTTGGACGAGGTGATCAATTGCCTTTTGATCACGCGGCATTTCACGTGGGGGCATTTGACCCGAATTTAATTTACGGATCATTTTTTCTGCAACAACCGGATTTAGCTGAGGTTGTTTAGCGTCGAAGTTTTGAAGATTGAGCCCGGCCTGCAATGTATATTCATTGTGACAAGCTATGCAGATGGTTTGGATTAGGTGATTTGGATCCTGAGCCAATACTTCTTTTCCAGCAGTCATCGCCACAAGAGCTATAAGCACCTGCAGTAAACGACTAGCACAGCGGTTCCGACCTGATTTCGGCATCCTTTTCCTCGTATAGCGCTATTAGTCTGGACTCCTAATAATACCGTTAAACGAGCAATTAACTAATAATTTCTGCTTTGTTGTGTTGCGGACTCAATGAGTTCGGATGACAATGACAACCTACTGGTAGATTAACAAGGTTGCGCTAATGGCCCTAAACTTTAGTAAAAAATACAAGATTATTGCACTTGCCACTTATTTTTTTACAGGAAATCTGGTTCTTAAAATAGCGGTTGGTATTGTATTTGGGATTTTATTAGCGATCGCATGGCCGGCTGGGGCGAAGTCGGCAATATTATTGGGTGACCTTTTTGTCCAAGCGCTTAAGGCGGTGGCGCCGATACTCGTTTTTGTATTAGTTGCATCAGCACTTGCGAACCAGAAAACTGGCTACGATGCGAAACTCCGTCCGATCGTGGTTCTATATCTTGTTGGTACTTTTAGTGCAGCTTTCCTCGCGGTTTTGATGAGCATGATGTTCCCGACAACATTACTACTCAGTGCTGGTGATTTAGCTATGAATTCCCCTCAGGGTATTGGGGAAGTGCTGAATAACCTATTGTTTAAAATTGTTGATAATCCTTTTAGTGCGTTAATAAATGCAAATTTTATTGGTATCTTGGTCTGGGGCATCGCGATAGGGTTAACGATGCGGCACGCTGGGGAATCATCTCGGCAGATCTTATTAGATTTTTCACAGGCAATCACGACGGTTGTAAAGCTAGTTATCCAGCTCGCGCCTATCGGAATCTTTGGCTTGGTTGCGGGGAACCTGGCTGAATTTGGTTTTTCGGTACTGCAGAGTTACGCCCGGATACTTATGGTGCTTTTAGGGTCGATGCTTATCATGGCGCTAGTCATCAATCCCCTTATTGTGTTTGTCCAGACAGGTAAATATCCGTTTGGCATCATATTTACTGCTTTAAGGGAAAGTGCGATTACAGCCTTCTTCACCCGTAGCTCAGCAGCAAACATTCCGGTTAATATGGCAGTGTGTGAGCGACTGAAACTTGATCCCAATACTTACGCAGTTTCGATTCCCCTCGGCGCGACGATCAATATGGGTGGTGCCGCTATAACAATTACGGTATTAACGCTTGCTGCAGCCCAGACCTTGCAAATTCAGGTCGACTTTGTAACGGCGTTGTTGTTATCGATTGTAGCGGCCCTATCTGCTTGCGGTGCTTCTGGGGTTGCCGGCGGATCCCTTTTGCTGATTCCATTAGCCTGCGGATTATTCGGTATACCGAATGAGATTGCTATGCAGGTTGTCGCTGTAGGGTTTGTTATATCGATTCTTCAGGATTCAGCAGAAACGGCACTAAACAGCTCGACAGATGTTGTCTTTACTGCAGCGGTTTGCGGAGCATCAGATAGTGATTGAACGAAGTCACCTACAATAGATGGACATCACCGATGCATTATTTTTTTCACTATTCCTTCCCGGCGTTTATCAGCAGCACCTTCAAGACCATTGGCGTTGACAGCGATGACGTGTAGTCCGGAATTTTCCCCATCGCTTTCTTCGACGCTGTAGCCACGTGCTTTCAGGTTGTTTGCGATTGTTTGACCCGGCTCTGCAGAAATTTCGACACGGACGGTATCGCCTCGTGCAACTATGTTGGGGTAATCAACGGCGGCTTGCGGGGATAGATTCCAGTCAAGAACTCCAACGATGGTTTTGGCGACGTAGGCAGGAATTGAGTTACCTCCCGGCGAGCCGGTTACCATCAGGATATTTCCTTGAGCATCAAAAACCATGGTTGGAGACATCGAAGATCTTGGTCTTCGTCCCGGCACAATTGCATTTGCTGGATATTTTTCACTTGTATCGACCGTACGTGCGAAGTCAGTCATCTGATTATTTAGCAGAAACCCCGCAGCCCACCGCTGAGTGCCGAATGGTGCTTCTATTGTAGCGGTCATTGAAACGGCATTTCCTTCGGCGTCAATGATTGACAAATGCGTCGTTCCGGTGGCTTCTTCGGTGGTGTCTTTGCTGAATAAAGAGGCGATCTCTTCGCCTTTTAATACTAGCCTAGGATCTCCCGGAGTTGCAGCTTCGTCTGGATCAAATCGCTCGGTCGCTCGGTATTTAAGGTATTGCGGATCGAGCAAATTTTCCAGAGGAATATCTATTTCGTCAGGATCACCAAAATAATGGTCCCTGTCAGCATAAGCTAGCCGTTGCGCATCGACGAAAGCGGTAATTTTGTCTGCATGTGTGCTTGTTGTGGGGAGCAAATGGTCATAAATAGCAGCTATCATAATTTGTGCACTCCCGGATGAAGGAGGCGATGTGGTACAGATCTTCATCTCACGAAAAGGGCCACAAATAACTGGTCTCCTGACTGTCCTATAGCTTGCCAGATCATGAATAGTGAGTTTTCCAGGGTTAGGATCAGCCTGAGCAGCCTCGACAATTTGTTCGGCAATGCGTCCTTCGTAAAATGCACTAATGCCTTCTTGGGCAATGCGAGTAAGGGTGGACGCATATTCGGGATTGCGAAGAAGGTCTCCCGTTTGCAATGCTTCGCCATTAGGATAGAAGTAGTCTGCAGTACCGGGATTTTCATCCAGCAGGCTCTGTTGTGCCATCATAGGGAGGTAATTTGCGAGTCTGGGTGACACCTTAAATCCGTCTCTTGCTAATCTGATTGCCGGTTGAAATAAATCACCCCACGGTATTTGACCATGTTCGTTATGGGCGGCTTTGTATAGTGCGATAGTTCCTGGCACACCTATGGCTTTGCCACTTTGCCATGCGTCAAAAAAACTCATAAGGCTGCCTTCTAGCATGAACATGTCGATAGTTGCGCCTGCGGGGGCTACTTCCCGGCCGTCATGAAACACCAGTTCTTTTTTATCATCTTCATACACGAGCATGAATGCCCCGCCGCCTATCCCCGAACTCTGTGGCTCGACTAATCCGAGTACGGCATGAGCAGCAATCGCTGCGTCAACCGCATGGCCTCCCCGTTCCAATATTTCTATGGCAGCGGCAACTGCGTGCGGATTAGCAGCAGTAGCAATGGCTCCGTGAGTCCAAGCAGCGTTACTGGGTTTTTTTTCAGTTAGTGAAATAATTTGGCCTGGCGGAGAGCAACCGAGTGTTAACAAAGACAGCAAAATAATTTTTAAACGTTGCATCTAAGAATCCTTCCACAGACAATTGGAACAACCGGTCCTGCAATATAGCATTTACAATTGCTTGACGATTGCTGTGTGCTACACTCCTTCGCCGTCACGGGTACTTCTCAGCGTCGAATTAATGTCATTTTTCAAGCGAACGCTCAGTGAATTCATTTTTAGGCGCTTCGTGCTTAAGCACTATGGCTCGAATTTGCTGGTAGATCTACAGCTGGAATCGAAGCAAGAAACTCTCGAATACATCAAAGCTAACATGCCTGATGCACCATATTTTGAAAAGCATCAGAAGTTAGTCGAATTTGCAGTAAGTCAAGCTTTATTGCCTGGACTTTACCTTGAATTTGGCGTCGGCCGAGGCAAGTCTTTGCGCTGGATAGCTTCTTCAACTGACCGTATGGTCTACGGTTTCGATTCGTTTGAGGGTATACCGGAATTTTGGAATGGAAACGCTATAGGATCTTTTGCCCAAAAGAAGCTTCCGAAGGTACCACGCAATGTGAAGTTTGAGGTTGGGATGTTTGCTGAAACGGCGACTGATTTTCTTGAGAAAACAGACCAACCAGTATCTTTTTTGCATGTTGATTGTGATCTTTATACATCAACTGCCACTATATTTGAGGCGCTAGGAGCAAGATTACAAGCAGGGGCAATCATCCTTTTCGATGAGTACTACAATTTTCCGAGATGGCAACAACACGAATACAAGGCGTTTCAGGAATTCGTGCAACTGTCGGGCATGAGATACGAATACATAGCATATTCTGTTACGGGTCAACAGGTTGCGATCAGGATTCTAGTGAATCCGCTATTTGATCTACAATGAAATTTGGTATCCGGCAACAATACAAGATAAAGGGCACTTCACTAGTATTGCTTAGTTATATCGTAGGGCCATTGATTAGGGCATTTTTTGTCTGATTGATGATCAGGTCAACTTCCCTGGAAGTCATGTCAAATCTTGGTGTATAGCGCAATGATTTGGCGCCTCCATGGATAACCCCCAATCCATTTCGACGCAGGTAATCTTCTGTGCTATTAATTCCACAGACTTTATAACGCTCGTTTAGCTCACAACTTAATAGCAACCCTGTCCCTTGCACGCCAGTAATCGCGTCGCCCAGTTCGCCGGAGAGGTTCAAAAAGCGAGTCAGGAGTTCGTCCCCACGTTGGCAGATATTTTCTCGTAATTCAGGGGTCACTTCCTCGAGTACCGCTACGGCAACATCGAGTGCTCGGGGGTTAGATGTCATTGTATTACCATAAACACCTGGGCGAAAAATCGATGCGGCATGCTCATTGAGGGCCAGTACTGACAGGGGGTATTGCCCGGCATTTAATGCTTTTGAGTAGGATTCCATATCGGGTGCGTCTAGTGTTTCAAATCCAGGGTAGTCAACAATGGATAAAACCCCATGTGCGCGAAGTCCTGCCTGTATGGAGTCAATAATAAACATCGAACCATGATTTCTGGTCAATTCGCGAGCCCGCTTATAGAAAGCTGGGGAAATTGATCTCCCGGGATTTCCTTCACCCATCACCGGCTCCATAAAGAAGGCTTCTATAAATGTTCCGTCTTTTTCAGCATCCGAATACGCCTTTTCAAGACTGCTAATATCATCCGGCTCCACTGTAAGCAGATACTCGTCATCACGAAAAGAAGCTAGATATTTTCGATATTTACTCAATGTCGAATCTGAATATTGCGCTGGTCTTGCGGTTCGCCCATGAAAGCTCCCGGCAAGAGTAATACCGGCTACTCTGGAGCCAGCATACCGTGCTCCCGGATCGGTCATAGTCTTAGTGTTGATATCTGCAATGCGGGCAGCTACCGAATTTGCTTCGGAGCCACTGTTTAAACATAAGAATTTAGCGAACGGGCATCTACCTCGTTTTTGTCCGACCTCTTGCTCAAGCCGATCAGTAAATTGCATCTGGCTAACATTTGCCGTCATAATATTAGCCATAACATGTGGCTGGTTCATTGCGGTGAGAACAACTTCTGGAGCATGTCCGAGACCGAGCATCCCGTATCCGCCACAATCGTAAATAACCGCCCCTTTCGTAGTGATAATCCATGGCCCGGCAGCGGCCAATGTCACATAAGGGTTTACAGTCGATATATCGTAGAAATTTGTGAATCCTGCCTGAATTTTTCCGACCTGCTCACTTTCATCTAGCTCGACGAAATCACGGAAATTAGCTTTCAAACCGGCATGATACCGGGATGCTGATTCAATAGCCTTTGCCAGCTTATTGTCTGGTGTCAGGAAAGAAATAATGATGTCGTCAGGCAGGCCCACTGTACTGTTTGTACCAGCATATGAACGCATTAGTTCCAATTGGAGCAAATGCGTATTTTCAATTCGTATACCTTGAGAATCTGGCACAATATTAGCCCTATTTTTAATCCGTGTTTGCCAATCTATCAGGTTTGTTTACTAGTAATCCATCAGCGCCATTGCCGTCAGCTTACTGCCTGTCTGAAGCATGACATATTGCTTGCCGTCATGAACATACGTTGACATCCCATAGTTAACGGAATCAGGGATTTCGACGCTACCGATTTGCTCGCCAGTTAATTTGTGAACGAAAAACAAAGCGGGCGAGCCGTCACTTACGTGCCCTGTGTACATTAGCAGGTTCTTGGTGACAGTCATCGGCGCATTGCGTCCCGTGCCGGTATCGCCAATGTCTACATCTTTAACGGCCGGATTTTCACTCACCCGTTCCGGTGTCTCTCCGATGGGCAATTGCCACAGATGGTCGCCGGTGTTCATGTCGATGGCTGTAATGTGGCTGTAGGGAGGTTTGAGCATCGGGATGCCGGCGGGATGTCGCACTTGGTCATACATTAAAGAGGCGAAGTCGGACAATGTTCTGCCCGTTGGCTTTTCGATGTTGGGGTCACGCTCTTCTCCTGTAACGATGATTCGAGCAGTACAAGCTGCTCTAGTCGATACGTAAAGGATACCTGTCTCTGGATCAGCAACAGTTGGCGCATCTATATTGGTGCCACCCCCATCTCCGGGGCACCAGTACGCTGAGCTATATCCCTGATTGTTGTCGCGATGTAGTGGAGGATTAAACAAAGGGCCTATTTTATGATCTTTTAACTCCTCGATAGCCTGCGCTCGCAGTTTAGGTGTGAAGTCAACGAGATCGTCATGGGTTAAGCCCTGTAATCCATATGCTGCCGGCTTTGTGGGGAATGGTTGGGTTTTGGCCAACTTTTCGCCTGGCATATCTGATGCAGGGACTGGTGTTTCCACTATTGGCCAGATTGGTTCACCAGTCTCTCGGTTAAATGTATACGCGAAGTTCTGTTTTGTCGTTTGCACAACAATTGGTGTTTCCTGTCCATCGATATTGACATCGAGTAAAACGGGTGCGGTCGGCGTATCGTAGTTCCAGATATCATGACGAACTAACTGGAAGTGCCAGGCTCGTTCACCGGTTGCAGCATTTAAGGCTATAAGACTTGTACCGTATAGGTTGTCTCCTGGATGGAAGCCTCCGTAGTAGTCGATAGTCACGCCATTGGTAGGAATGTAGACGATGCCACGTTCTTGGTCGGCAGACATTGGGGCCCAGGAGGATATGTCGCCCGTATATTTCCATGCGTCATTTTCCCAGGTTTCATGGCCAAACTCCCCTGGTCTCGGAATCACATGGAACTTCCATAAAAATTCACCGGTTCGTGCATCATAAGCAAGAATATCGCCAGGTACATTTTCGACACGAGATTGGTAGTAGCCTTGTTCGTGTGAATTTCCGACGATCACTACGCCATTTACTACAATCGGCGGCGAAGATGTTGTGATATATCCGTCTGTAAGGTCCATACCACTATAGGGATCATGACTATACGGCAGATCTGACAGGAGGTCTGTAAGCATATCTACTACGCCTGTTTCCGGAAAACCGTCAACAGCAACTGGCCGCCCCCAGTTCTCTAGTGGCTGACCTGTCTCCGCATCTAGCGCTGTGAGGAAGAACGCAGGTGAGGAGATATAAATAACTCCTCGCCCGTCAATTTCTGCATAGGCTACGCCCTTGCCATAGTCAGCACGCATTGAATATTCATAACGTGGCGTTTTTGGCTCGCCGTAGGACCAGATTAATTGGCCATCGTCTGGGTCAAGTGCTACCACGTATCGACGTGGCCCCGCTACAGTGTATAACTTGCCATTGATATAACTGGGTGTTGAGCGCCCGCTTGCGGCATTAAAGCTGGCACCGTCCCAAACCCAAGCCTCCTCAATATCTTCAAAATTCTCAAGTGTTATTTCATCAGCCGGTGAATAGCGTGTATGGCCAGCATCGCCACCAAGATAACCCCAAGTTCCATTGTGAGTACCTGGGGCATTTTTTATTTGGTTTTCCGCTGTGGGATTGTTACCCGTGTTACCGCCTTGTTGGGATTCTTGTAAACAGCCGGCCAATCCTAGGGCAAGTGAAATCATTCCCACACATACATACCTTGATGTTGGGGTAGCGTTATTCATTCTGGTACCTCTCAATATTTTTAGCGAATGGCCAAATGAGGGCCTGTTTGTGCAAACGGGTTTTATTCCATATTGAATGATTTTACGTCATTTATGCATGCTGTTGGATACCAAATAAGGTTTTGATAGAGTCAACAGCATAGAATGCGGTAAAAATTCTTTGCTGGTTATGAAGAAATTATTTAGGGTTAACTCAATGGAATTGCTTATTTTACTAGGAGCTTTGGAATTATGGATCTCGGAATTCAAGGAAAGAAAGCGTTGGTCTTGGCTTCCAGTCAAGGTCTTGGGCTGGGTATTGCGACAAAAATTTGTGAAGAAGGTGCCGACGTCGTAATTACGGGCCGGATAGAAGATAAGCTTATCGCCGTTTGCAATGAATTGAATAATGATTGTTCTGGAACTGCTGAATATGTAGTTACTGATCTGTCGGAGTCGGATTCGGCCAATAAACTCTACTCAGAAGCAACACAAAAGCTCGGTAAGGTTGATATTCTGGTGAATAATACAGGTGGGCCGCCGCCCGGTACGGTTGATGCGCCAGATACGGATCTTTGGCGTACTCAGATAGACACAATGCTGATCCGTATCATTGAAATTACCAATCTCTGTATCGAAGATATGAAGCAAGGTGGCTGGGGTCGAGTGTTAACGGTTGCCTCATCTGGTGTTGTCCAGCCAATCCCAAATCTCGCGATGTCTAATACGATTCGCTCGTCACTGGTCGGTTGGAGTAAAACCTTATCGAATGAAACAGCTTCACTTGGCATTACGGTGAATATGCTCCTACCTGGACGGATATTGACAGCGCGACTCGCACAACTGGATAAAGCGAATGCGGAAAGATTAGGGAAGTCAGTAGAAGAAGTGTCGGCCTCTGAACAGGCTACCATTCCGGCAGGGCGTTACGGGACCGTCGAGGAGTTCGGGAATATAGGTGCATTCCTTTGTAGTGATGCAGCCAGTTATATAACTGGGGGTCTAATTCGTTGTGATGGAGGTTCTGTGCGCGGAGTTTGAGCCCAGACCGCCGACTAGGAATAACAGCATAAAAAGGCGCCCGATGTTGGATGTCCTTTTCTACATGAACGTTGATTTAAATGTCCGCTACAGCCTCGGCTATACTGTCAAGTGCCTGGTTGATTAACGGGCGAGGAGCTCCTAAATTCATGCGCATGTGTTGTTCGCCACCAACGCCATAATTTTCTCCCGGGTTAAGCTGCACACCTGCCTTACTTACGAGCCATTGCTCAATTATGTCAGTAGGTCGCATTACCTTGTCGGCAGTTTTACTTGCCTTGGATTTTCCATGTGCATCAATCGCGTCCATTAGGCCACTCACGTCGACCCAAGCCAGATAGGTACCCTGTGCTTTTTTGTAGCTCATATACTTAGAAAGATTATCTTTCATATAAGCTTCAACATATTCATGATTTTGATCGATGTATGGAAGCAACTGATCTAGCCAGTCAGCGCCGTACCTGTAACCAGCTTCATTTGCAACGATACCCAGTGTATGCAGGTCAACTCGATGGTTATATTTGACTCGCTCTAGCAGTACTGGGTTGGTTGAGAAAAAGTAAGCGTTTTTCTGGCCAGATAAGCTAAAGGTCTTACTGATAGCTTTATAGGTCAAGCTGTTATTAACAATATCCTTATCGGGCAGGCTTGCGAACGGAGTATATTTCTGACCTTTCGTAATAAAATCACAATGGATTTCATCGGAGAGGACAGTGACCTGATTTTCTAAACAAAGTGTTCCAATTTTCAACAGATCTTGTGGAGACCAGCAGTTACCTGTGGGATTTTGTGGGTTGCAGAGCAAAATTGCTGCGGTATCTGGCGTTAGCCGCGATTCAAAATCATCCCAATCAATTTCATAAACGCCGTTTTTGTTAATCATTGGGCTTTCATTTGCAATGGTTCGACTCCAACGCAAATCAGACCAAAACCCATTATAGGTGGGCGACATCATTAGAACTTTGGTGCCGGGGTCACACACTGTATTCAGGGTGGAGATAAGTCCCGGGTGCACGCCGCTTGAAATAACAATTGATCCAGGATCGACTTCCAAGCCATGCCGTTCCCTGTTCCAGTCAACGATAGCCTCAATATATGATTTTGGTACTGTTTGGTAGCCCCAGTTCTGATGTTCACAGCGTTCAGCGAGCGCCTCGGTAATACATGGGGCTGCCCGAAAATCCATGTCGGCAATACCCAGTCCCACCTTGATCTTACCGTCACCAAATTTGGATACTTGGTAATCCCACTTAATTGAATCGGTACCTATGCGGTCATAAATTTCGTCGAAATTAAATTTGCCAGTTTTCATGGCAGCCGCTTTAGCAGGGGTAGAGAGTACAGCGGAGGTGCCTGTTCCCGCAGCACCTGCCAGTGCACTCATACTTGCACCTTTCAGGAACTTTCTGCGGCTAACATTCTTAAAAGTTGCCATCTTTTGTTCTCCCCTTGGGCGTAGCACCGTTTTTGCTACATAGATTGTTTCAAATTAGGGCGCTGGCGCCTACCAGATGTTGAATGTTCAATACTGCCCTGCAAAATTTTTAATGGATGTCTCTTATGTGACAATCATTCACTATTGTACAATTGATTTATTTTTTAAGCATCTCAGATTTGGAATATTGGACAGGCTGCTCGTCTCATTTTCTGGCTCGTGGTTCTATATTCAGCGAATTTAATGCCCCGCCTTCGTACGTTAGCTCTGTTTCACCAGATGCATAACGGCTCAATGAGAGGATATATGCCAAAATATCGACATATTCTTTTTCAGAAAGAAAGCCCGGATTACTCTCGGGCATGGATGCACTCATTACGGTAAATAGAATGCCAATTGGTTGGCCTTCCCAGCGTTTTAAAACCGGCCGGAAATATTTCTTATCGTGACAAAGTATGCAGTGTTCAGCGTACAAAATGGCGCCAATGTCAGATTGTTCTTTCGTATAGACTCCGTCATTAAGCGTGCGCGATTCGGCCGCTAACAGAACGTTAACGCTCATGAGTAGTAAGGTTATTGTCGCTAGCAGTCTTGTTCTGATCCGACGGTCAAAACGTCCAACGGTAACGTAACTTATATAATCACTTACATTCATCATGGTCCTTGCTGGAATCGGCTATACCCCAATATTTGAGAATCGAGTTGGGCAGCTTATCAAGCGTAACGATATCTTTGTTAATAATTAAAGTCTTGCTGGTAAGCTGTCAAGAGTATAGTGTCGGTTAATGGTTCAAGAGGCCTGAGGTACGCAAGTTAACGGCGATTGATTATGAAAAATAAATCGAGCCTGTGGTTTATATCCATATTAATAGTAGCGGCATTCGCGCTGTTGTTTTTGTATTACCCGATGGATGTGGCTGTTCCCGATCTCGGGCACTCTAAAAACACTCAAGAGTCCGAATCTCCTGCCAGATTGCCGCGCCCATTACATCCAATAAAGATAATTGACAGCAGTTCGGCCGATAGATCTAATTTAATAGCCTTGCCACCGCTACATAAAAGCGATGAGTATTTTAAGCTAGAGATTGTTAATCTTTTCAGTCCATCAATAGAAAATTTGCTGGCACAGTCACGTATTATTGAACGTATCGTTGCCACAGTTGATAATTTTCCTAGGATACATATTTCGGAGCGTATTCGGCCAATCGGTAAGGTTGGTGATGACTTTTTGACAGACGGCCAAGATGGTATTGGCACCTACTCGATTAGTGCGGACAACTATAAACGTTATGACGCTATAATTGCTCTGGCTAGTTCAGTTGATATGGAAAAGGTTGTTGAGGTTTATCGACGATACTATCCCTTGTTTCAAAATGCCTATATGGACCTTGGCTATCCTGATGATTACTTTAATGATCGCCTTGTTGACGTTATCGCCCATCTGATGGCAACTCCAGATGTAAAAGACCCTGTGTTGCTTGTTCGTCCAAACGTGCTTTATGAATACCGTGATCCAGCGTTAGCTGCTTTGTCGAGTGGGCAAAAATTGATGGTACGCATGGGTAGTGCGCATGCCGCTCAAATCAAAATAAAGTTACGGGAGCTCCATCGCTTGATTACGACCGTTTCAGGTACTTAGTTTAAATATTAATTTCTGACTTGGCGTAATCGACGAAGTATTGTGGCAGAACTCGCGGCCGTAAAACTTCGAAGGTGGCGATTCACAGAAGCACTGTCAACTTCACGGTAAACGATATAGATGCCTCCAGCGATAATAATTAAACCACCCAAAAGAACAAAGCCGTCAGGTACTTCGCCCCAGATGAAGTAACCAGCAATCGCAGCACCGATCAATGCCGTGTATTCAAATGGTGCAAGTACAACGGGCGGAGCGCGGCGGTACCCGCCGACGACACCCACCCAGGCTAGAGCCGAGAATAGACCTGTTAAGACAAATAAAACCCAGTCACTGCTTGTTGGTTCGACATAGTTGCCAGGTAACATAAAGGCTGAGACAAATAGGGGCGCTGCAGTCACGTAGAAAGCTAACGAAAAACTCGATTCGGTTGTTGCTAGTTTGCGTGCAGTTACTGCGAGGCCGGCCCAGCAAAATGCTGCTAGTAATAAAGCTAAGGCGGCTGGTGTAAACATACCTTCCCCCGGTCGTAAAACTATAATTACACCAATGAACCCACTAACAACAGCAACCCATCTTCGCCATCCAACTTGTTCGCCTAACAAGGGCACTGATAAGGCAGTCACAATTAATGGAGCTACAAAGACGATAGTCAAGGTGTCAACTAGTGGCATTTTCGAAAGGCCAAAAAAGAATCCAAACATAGCTCCAGTAGCTAGAATTGTCCGCAGTCCATGCCACCGCCAGCGTTGCGTCTTAAGTAGCCCGAGTCCACCGTACCACCTTGCGGAAATTAGGAAAAATGAGATTCCGAATACACTTCTTAAAAACACAAACTGTCCTAACGAATAATCTTCAAGGAGTTTTTTGGCACAAATATCTAAACCAAGTCCGGCCATTACTCCAAACATCACGAACCCGAGGGCTTTCCCAAAATGGTCATCAGTATTGTTTTCCGTCTTGTTCATGGTTGTTTCATTAAAAAACGCTGCGGCTCATATGCACGCAGCGTTTTTGTCTGCTGAGAATGGTGCTCAGGTAACTGACCTCTTTATTTCAACTTTAGTTTTATTTCTTTAGCGAGTAGTTGAAAAGCAATTTTGCTTCAGGGCTAACTCTTTTGTCTACAAAAATATGGTAGGACAAAGTCCCGCGATAAAAAACTTTGGTTTTGTTGGTCAAATTTTCTTAAATATGCCGACGATCATCCCATCAAGCAGCGAACTTGATTCCATTTGTAAGCCATTCGACTCAAGCTTTTTATTTATTTGGTCAGTGTTAAGCCGCAATTTTTGGTAGTCACTAATCGTCGTTTGCCATACCCCTTCTATTTTACGATGCAAGATGTCATGAACATGCACCTTGTCATCATTGTAGTCTAGGAAGCATGTGAAGATCATATCGTCGTTTGCACGAATAGGTATAAAACGGTCGCTACCTTCGGGAATAAAGCTAAAGTAATCCCTGATCGCATATATAAATTTACCGTCTGTTTTTAGTGTTCTAGCAATGTCATCTAGTAGCTTTGCCACTGATTGATGATTAGCAAGGTGGGCTAATGTGTCACCCATACAAATAATCAGATCGACGGGTTCATCTATATATTTTCTGAAGACACGGAGATCATCGTGAACAGTTGTAATGGAGCGATCGCCAGCATGCTCAACTAACTCTTCTAGAAGTTCTTTGCAGAAGTCTATAGCCAGCACATCATAACCAAGATCAGCAAGTGGCAAAGATTGACAGCCGGGCCCACACCCTAAATCTATTGCAACGCTAGTCTGATTTTGATTGAGTTCAATCGATTTAAAAAAGGTTAGGTATTTTTTATAGGCATTAGAAAAATCTCCGAGGATCCATGAATACAGAGATCCTAGAAATTCATCATAGTGAGTCTTTACGGGTTCCAATATTTATACCAAATTGGGTATATCAAACAGAAACTAACAAATGCCCAGTCATCATACGAGTTTTACTGGTTAGTTGTCTTAATAGTGTTGTGTCACTTCGGCAGTTCCGACCGAGATTGAGTAGAAGGTAGCGAGAATGCCTTGTTGATATTATTTAAGCCAGATAAGCTCGCCACTCTCAATGGATGTATCGGAGTGTATGGATGAACATCGATCAATTACCGGCGGAAATAGTTATAGCCGCGAACCGGATTCGTGACTATATTCGGGAAACACCGTTGGACTTCTCCTCTTATTTTAGCGAATTGAGTGGTGCTCATGTTTACCTAAAGTTAGAGAACCTTCAGCACACAGGATCTTTCAAGTTACGCGGTGCCTTTAACAAAGTTTTATCATTAAGCCAGGAACAGAGAAAGGCTGGTTGTGTCGCTGCGTCTAGTGGCAACCATGGGATGGCTATCGCGTATGCAATGAAAGCCCTGGGGGTAAGCGGTGTCATTTTTGTGCCGGAACACGCATCACCAGCCAAAGTCGAGGCGATTAAAAGAGCTGGTGGCGAAGTACGCTTTTTCGGCACTGACGGTTTAGATACAGAAAACCATGCTCGTGAATATGCGTTAGAACATGATCTAACTTATCTGTCCCCATATAACGACCATCAGGTCATTGCTGGGCAGGGGTCATGTGGTGTAGAGGTTGCTGCTCAGTTATCTCAAGTCGATGCAGTATTCGTTGCTGTTGGCGGAGGCGGCTTAATTAGTGGTGTGGGCAGTTTTTTGAAGTCAGTAAATCCAGACGTGCAGATTGTTTGCTGTCAACCAGCAGCGTCACAGGTTATGACTGCATCGGTTCAGGCTGGTGAAATTATCGATATTCCGAGTGAACCTACATTATCAGACGGAACAGCCGGTGGTATTGAGTCCGGAGCGATTACGTTTGATATATGTCGCGACATTGTGCAAGGGTATGTTACTGTTTCTGAGGAGAAAATAGCAGAGGCCATGCGGATGTTCATGGATTCACATCGCATGTTAATAGAAGGGGCTGCGGCTGTAGCAATTGCCGGGTTTCTAGATGTGGCCAATGATTACAGAGAAAAGAATGCTGTCATTGTTATTTGTGGTGGAAACATTAGTAGGGAGACGCTTAAAAAAGTTATCTGAGATGAATAGGGATTGGTTGAATGTATTTGTTTGTTAGGAGATTGGTTAATGGATCATAGGCTTGGAATTATCTTTTTGCTTGTGGCACTGGCACCGAGCATCTGGGCCCAAAGTGACAAAACATCCATTGGGCATACGGCAGACCCGGTTACAATAATCGGACCGCGCAATTTACCGCTATATAACGGTGCCGAGGCATTACTTTCCGGTGATCATCAGGAAGGTATCAGACTCACAAAAGAGGGCTTAAAAATCGCTCTTGGCCGTCGCGAAGAAGAGGCGGCGCTTTCTAATCTGTGTGCTGGTTACATCAAACTAGGTAAATACGTCGAAGCGCTAAAATACTGTGACACGTTATTAGCGATAAATGATGAAAACTGGCGCGGTTTAAACAATCGCGCTGTCGCGTATATCATGACGAACCAATACGAGAAAGCTGAGATCGATCTTGTGAAGGGAGAGCAACTGAAGCCGAATGCACGAACATTGAAAATTGCCAGAGCTATGTACATGGATGCGGTTTATCCTGTGCGACCTGAGGTTGAAATCGATGATAGGCAGAATCAACGAAATAAATGATGCGGGTAGGACACAAGCGTTCCTGCCGTTATTTGTTGCTAGTCTGCTGTTAAGTTTATCGATCTTCGTTTTTGCTGAAGAGACGGGAATCCCAGTGCTACATTTTAGTGATAGCACGACGGAGCGCTTACCTGCTTTGACTAAATTTCCAGAGTACCCTGTGATTGCCCGCCGAGACCGTATTGAGGGTGCAGCAACCGTATGTTTTAAGATCGGTGTTGATGGTCGGATTATTCGTCCTAGAGTCACGGATTATTCGCACAAAATATTTAGGAAGCCAGCACTGCGTGCCATTAAGCTGTCAACATTCGAGCCAGTAGGTCCCGACCAAATTCTGAAAAAGGCTAAAACTTGCCGGACCTATCGTTTTCGTTTAGAACCGTTACTCGCTAATAATGTGGGGTAAATAGCTCGCTTCCGCTGACTGCCTACTTGTTATTTTTAGCCTCTGCTGGAAATAGGCGCGCCAGACCCTCCTCACTGGCTTCGCACACTAGGGCTCACCGCCTTTGCAATGCTTGCCTTTG